>JAAAPF010000283.1 GCA_009908425.1 Alphaproteobacteria bacterium | reverse complement strand
GGGTCGCGCTCTGGGACGTGCTCGGGGCCTGCCGGCGCGAGGGCAGCCTCGACACCGCGATCGAGCCCGCGACCGTCGTGGTCAACGACTTCGCCGGCTTCTTCGGCGCCCACCCCGGGGTCGCCCGCGTCGTCTTCAACGGCGGCAAGGCCGCGGAACTCTTCCGGCGCCACGTCCCCGCCGCGGCGGTGCCGGCGAGGGTGGGCGAGCGCCGGCAGCTGCCGTCGACCAGCCCCACCAACGCGCGGCTACGCTTCGCCGACAAGTTGGAAGCCTGGCGCGTCGTCGCCGCCGCCGCGGAAGCGCAAGCGCGGCCGGGCGCGCCGTCGACCGGCGCGGCCTCCCTGTCGTCGAGCGGCGCGGCGCGCTGACCCGCCGCCCGCCCGCGGTGCACCGTCGCGTCGCCGATGCGGTCGCCCCCGCCGGGGCGCGGGCGCGGCTCAGCGCACCCGCTGCTTGTCGAAGAACACCTTGCGCCAGGGCACGATGGTGACGCTTCGAAAGAGGCCGGCCTTGGCGAACGGGTCGTTCTGCGCGAACGCCTCCGCCGCGGCGCGGTCGTCGACGTCGACGAGGAGGATGCTGCCGATCGGGGTGGTGCCGTCGTCGGCGAACTGCGCGCCGGCCGCCAGCAGCAGGTCCTTGTGGGCCTCCAGATAGTCGAGGTGTTCGGGCCGCTTCTCGCCGCGCAGCGCCGCCCCGTCCGGGCGGTCCTCGGCGATGATCGCATAGGGCATGTGCGTCCTTCCCGGTTGTGGTGGCGGCGGGAGATTGGCACGTCCCCGCCGGCGCGCCCAGCCGCCGGGCGTGGCGTCCGGAGCGCGCGTGTCCACCGTCGTCGACCTCATCCTGCCGATCTTCGCCGTGGTCGCCCTGGGCTGGGGCGCCACCTTCACGACCCTGTTCGACGCGGCGAGCGCGCGGGCGCTCGCGCGCTTCGTCTTCTTCTTCGCCATCCCGCTCATGCTGTTCGAGCGGGTGGCGACCACCGCCCCGGTCGAGGGTGGGGCCGGGGCCCTGTTGGCGACCTTCTACGCCGCCACCGCCACCGTCTTCGCGCTCGGCGCCCTCGCCGCCCGCTTCGGCTTCGCGCGGCGCGCCGACGAGGCGGTGCTCTGCGGCTTCGCCGCGGCCTACGGCAACACCGTGATGGTCGGCATCCCGGTGGTGCTCACCGTCGTCGGCGACGCCGCGGCGTTCGCCACCTTTTTGATCATCTCCTTTCACAGCCTGATCTTCTTCACCCTCACCACGGTGTTGGTGGAGACCGTGCGCGGGGCCGAGGCGGGGCTGCGCCGGGTGCCCGGCGAGGTCGCGCGCGGGGTGGTGACCAACCCCATCCTGATGGCGCTCGTCCTCGGCCTGGTCGCCAACCGGGCGGGCCTGGCGCTGCCCGCGGTCGTCGAAGGCTTCGCCGAGCTGGTCGGCGAGGCGGCGGTCCCCTGCGCGCTGTTCGCCACCGGCGCGGCGCTGCGCGGCTTTCGGGTCCGTGGCGCGCTCGGGCTGGTCGCCGTGCTGGTCACGCTCAAGGGCGTGGTCCACCCGCTGATCGTGGTCACCCTCGCCACCCAGGTGTTCGCGCTGCCGGCCCCGTTCACCGCGGTGGCGGTGTTGTTGGCGACGATGCCGGTGGGGGTGAACCCCTATCTCTTCGCCGCCCGCTACCACGCCGCCGAGGCCGAGTGCGCCACCGCCATCGCGGTGTCGACGCCGCTCGCGATCGTCACCGTCTCGCTCGCGCTGCTCGGGCTCGGCCTCGCCGGCGGTTGACCGGACGGCCCCGGCGGCCGGACGGGGCGCGCTGGATTGTCGCATGTGGCACGGCGGTCCGAACCGCAGTCTGAGCTTGTGTCGGCACGCCGGCGGTCATTCCATGCCCCCGGCGCCCCGGCCGCGATGCCGGCCGGTGATCGAGGCGAACCAAAGCGCCATTCAAATGGGAAGGCTCCGCCTTTAGGGTCACCGGCCAAGATCCGAGGCGACGCGCCGTGAGGGAGGCACATGTCCGTCGACGAACTGAGCTTCGCCGAGTTTCCCGAGGTCGACCGCGCGGCGTGGCGGGCCGCGGTCGAGAAGATCCTCAAGGGCGCCGACTTCGACCGGCGCATGGTGACGCGCACCGAGGACGGCCTCGCCATCCAGCCGCTCTACGGTCCCGACGACCCCGCCGGTGACGCCGGTGTCCCCGGGCGCTACCCCTATGTGCGCGGTGGCCGCGAGGTGCAGGGGGCGTGGCGGCTGGAGCAGCGCCAGGCGCACCCCGACCCCGCCACCGCCAACAAGCAGGCGCTCGACGATCTCGAGCACGGGGTCCAAGCCCTGCGGCTCGCCATCGCCGATCCGCTCGACGACGCCCCCGAAGGCGTCCGGCTGGGCGAGCCGGGTGATCTCGCCTGTGTGCTCGACCAGGTGGTGACCGACGCCGCGCCGGTGAGCCTCGAGGCCGGCTCGCGCGGGCTCGCGATGGCGCGGGCGCTGGTCGCCCGCTGGCGCGAGAGCGGCGCCGACCCGGCGGCCGTGGCGGGCGATCTGCACATCGATCCGCTGGCCGCGCTGGCGCGCACCGGCCGCCTGCCCGCGACGCCGCGCGACGCCTTCGCCGAGATCGCCGGTTTCGTCGGCGAACTCGACGGCGGCTTCGCGCAGGTGCGCGCCCTCGGCGCCGATCTGCGCCCGGTGCACGAGGCCGGTGCCGGGCCCTCGCTGGAGCTCGCCGTCGGCCTCGCCCAGGCCGCGGAGAGCCTGCGGCTGGCCGAGCAGGGCGGGCTCGCCCCGGAGGTGGCGGCGCGGCAGCTGACCTGGCTGGTCGCGGTCGACGACGACGTCTTCATGGGCATCGCCAAGCTGCGGGCGCTGCGGCGCTGCTGGAGCACGATGGCCGCGGCGGTGGGCGACCGCACCGCGCCGCGGATCGTCGCCGAGACCTCGCGCCGCATGCTCGCCCGGCGCGACGCCTACGTGAACCTCCTGCGCAACACGCTCGCCGCCTTCGCCGGCGCCACCGGCGGCGCCGACGCGCTGACCGTGCTGCCGTTCACCTGGAGCCTCGGCCTGCCCGACCGCTCGGCCCGGCGGATGGCGCGCAACACCCAATTGATCCTCAAGGAAGAGGCCGGGCTGGAACGCGTCGTCGACCCGGGCGGCGGCAGTTTCTACGTCGAGAACCTCACCGACCAGCTCGCCAACGCGGCGTGGGCGACCTTTCAGGAGCTGGAGCGCGAGGGCGGGTTCCTGGCGCTGTTGGCGAACGGCGGGCTCGCCGGGCGGATCGACACGCAATGGGCGAAGCGCGAACGCGCGCTCGCCGCTCGCCGCGAGATGATCACCGGGGTCAGCGCCTTCCCGCTGGTCGACGAGCACCCGGTCGAGCTCGATCCCTTCGACCCCAGCCAGCTCGAGGCCGCGCTCGCCGCGGCGCGGCCGGCCGTCGCCGAGAGCGTGACGCCGTTGCCGCGGCGGCGGGTGGCCGAGCGTTTCGAGGCGCTGCGCGACGCCGCCGACCGCGCCGCCGAGACCCGCGGCCGCCCGGAGGTGATGCTGGTCCATCTGGGCTCGCTGGCGGAATCCAACGTCCGCGCGACTTGGACGCGGAGCCTGTTGGAGGCCGGTGGGCTGGGGTGCGTCGACAGCGCGCCGGTGGCCGATGCCGCCGGGGTCGCCGAGGCCTGCCGCCAGGCGGGGCCGAAATTCGTGGTTCTGTGCTCGAGCGACGCGCGCTACGGCGAGCTCGCCGAGGCGGCCGCCCAGGCCGCCAAGGCGGCGGGGGTCGCCACGGTGGCGCTGGCCGGCCGCCCGGGCGACAACGAAGCGGCTTGGCGGGCCGCCGGAATCGATGTTTTCCTCTACGCCGGTATGGACGTGCTGGCCGAACTCGAAGCCGCGCACCAGCGACTGGGACTTGCCGCATGAGCCGTGTACCCGACTTCACGACGATCGATCTGGCCGCGCCCGAGACCGGGACCGTCGACCACGGGCCCATGTGGGAGACCGCGGAGAGCATCGAGCTGAAATCGGCCTACGGGCCCGAGGACCGCGAGGGGCTGGAGTTCACCGGCTCGATGCCGGGCTTTCCGCCCTATCTGCGCGGGCCCTACGCGCCGATGTACGTCTACCAGCCGTGGACGGTGCGCCAGTACGCCGGCTTCTCCACCGCCGAGGAGAGCAACGCCTTCTACCGCCGCAACCTCGCGGCGGGGCAGAAGGGGCTCTCGATCGCCTTCGATCTCGCCACCCACCGCGGCTACGACAGCGATCATCCGCGCGTCGCGGGCGACGTCGGCATGGCCGGTGTGGCGATCGACAGCATCTACGACATGCGTCAGCTGTTCGACGGCATTCCGCTCGACAAGATGACCGTGTCGATGACCATGAACGGCGCCGTCCTGCCGGTGATGGCGCTGTACATCGTCGCCGCGGAGGAACAGGGCGTGCCGCCCGTCCAGTTGGCCGGGACCATTCAGAACGACATTCTGAAAGAGTTCATGGTCCGCAACACCTACATCTTCCCGCCGCAGCCGTCGATGCGGATCATCTCGGACATCTTTCGCTACACCTCGACCGAGATGCCGAAGTTCAACTCGATCAGCATCTCCGGCTACCACATGCAGGAGGCGGGGGCGACGGCGGACCTGGAGCTCGCCTACACCCTCGCCGACGGGGTCGAGTACATCCGGGCCGGGCGCGCCGCCGGGCTCGACATCGACGCCTTCGCGCCCCGGCTGTCGTTCTTCTGGGCCATCGGCATGAACTTCTTCATGGAGGTGGCCAAGCTGCGCGCCGGGCGCCTGTTGTGGTCGAAGCTGGTGAACCAGTTCGAGCCCCAGAACGCCAAGTCCTCGAGCCTGCGGACCCACAGCCAGACCTCCGGCTGGTCGCTCACCGCCCAGGACGTCTTCAACAACGTGACGCGCACCTGCGTCGAGGCGATGGCGGCGGTGCACGGCCACACCCAGTCGCTGCACACCAACGCGTTCGACGAGGCGTTGGCGCTGCCGACCGACTTTTCGGCCCGCATCGCCCGCAACACCCAGCTCCTGCTGCAGCAGGAGGCGGGGGCGTTGCGCACGATCGATCCGTGGGGCGGGAGCTACTACGTCGAGCGGTTGACCCAGCAGCTCGCCGAGAAGGCCTGGGCGCACATCCAGGAGGTCGAAGAGCAGGGCGGCATGGCCAAGGCCATCGAGGCCGGCATCCCCAAGCTCCGCATCGAGGAGGCCTCGGCCCGCACCCAGGCCCGGATCGACGCCGGCAAGCAGACCGTGGTCGGGGTCAACCGCTTCCGCCTCGACGAGCCCGAACACGTCGACGTCCTCAAGGTCGACAACACGCTGGTGCGCAACGCCCAGATCAAGAAGCTGGAGAAGCTCAAGGCCGAGCGCGACCCGGAGGCCGTTCGCGGCGCGCTGGAGGCGCTCACCGAGGCCGCGCGCAGCGGTGAAGGCAACTTGCTCGCGCTGAGCGTCGACGCCGCGCGGGCGAAGGCCACCGTCGGTGAGATGACCGAGGCGCTCGAGAAGGTGTTCGGCCGCCACGTCGCCGAGATCCGCGCGATCTCCGGCGTCTACGCCCGGGAGGCCAAGAACGTGCGCAGCGTCGAGACGGTGCGGCGCCTGGTCGAGGACTTCGAGCGCCAGGACGGCCGCCGCCCCCGCATCCTGATCGCCAAGATGGGCCAGGACGGCCACGACCGCGGCCAGAAGGTCATCGCCACCGCCTTCGCCGATCTCGGCTTCGACGTCGACATCGGTCCGCTGTTCCAGACGCCGGCGGAGGCCGCCCAACAGGCGGTCGACAACGACGTCCACGTCCTCGGCGTGAGCTCGCTCGCCGCGGGTCATCTCACCCTGGTGCCCGAGCTCAAGGCGGAGCTCGCCAAGCACGGCCGCGAGGACATCATGATCGTCGCCGGCGGCGTCATCCCGCCGCAGGACTACGACGCCGTGCTCAATTCCGGCGCCGAGGCGATCTTCCCGCCCGGCACGGTGATCGCCGACGCCGCCGTGGACCTGATGGGCAAGCTCAACGCCAAGCTCGGCTACACCTCCGAGGCGGCGTGACCGCGCCGGCGCGACAGCCCGACCGTCCGCCGGGGGACGTCGACGAGCTCGCCGCCGGCATCCGCGCTGGCGATCGGGCCAAGCTGGCGCGGGCGATCACGCTCGTGGAGAGCCGCCGCGAGGACCATCGCGCGGCGGCGCGGGCGCTGTTGGAGGAGCTGCTGGCGGAGACCGGGCGCTCGCACCGCATCGGGATCACCGGGGTACCGGGCGTCGGCAAGAGCACCTTCCTCGAAGGGCTCGGCACCCGGCTCACCGCGGAGGGCCACAAGGTCGCCGTGCTCGCGGTGGATCCCTCCAGCCGGCGGACCGGCGGCTCGATCCTCGGCGACAAGACCCGCATGGCGGCGCTCGCCGCCGACGCCAACGCCTTCATCCGCCCGTCGCCGGCGGCGGGCACCCTCGGTGGGGTGGCGCGGGCCTCGCGCGAGACCATCCTGTTGTGCGAGGCCGCGGGCTACGACGTCGTCTTCGTCGAGACGGTGGGCGTCGGCCAGTCGGAGATGGTGGTCTCCGAGATGGTGGACATGTTCCTGTTGTTGATGCTGCCCGGCGCCGGCGACGAGCTGCAGGGCATCAAGAAGGGCATCCTCGAGATCGCCGACCTGCTGGTCGTCAACAAGGCCGACGGAACCAGCCTGCCGCTGGCGCGCCAAGCGGTGCGGGACCTCTCCGGCGCGCTTCGCATCCTGCAACCCGAACCCGGGGCGTGGCAGCCCAAGGTGATGACGGTGAGCTCCCTGGAGCGCAAAGGCCTCGACGAGGTCTGGGGCACGGTGCTCGAGCACCGCCGCGCGCTCGAGGAGGCCGGCGAGTTCGCGCGGCTGCGGGCGCGCCAACAGGTGCGCTGGATGTGGGCGCAGATCGAGGACCGGCTCTTTCAGCTCTTGCGCGAGCATCCTGCCGTGGCCGAGGCGTTGCCGTCCTACGAGGCCGACGTCGAGGCCGGCAAGCGACCCCCCACGGTCGCCGCGGAGGAGCTCATCGAGCTGTTCCTGGGGCGTCGGCCGGGCGCGACCCACTGAACCAGTCGACCAGCCACGCATTGACCGTGTCGGCCGCCTCGATCGGCAGCCAGTGGCCGACGCCGTCGAGCCGCTCGTAGCGCCATTCGGCGTCGACCCAGCGAGCAGAGTTCAACATCTGGTCTTCGGCGAGGGCGGGATCGCCGGTGCCGTAGATCCCGAGCGTCGGCACCGCCACCGGCCCGGGCCGGCGCCAGCCGCCGTGCGCGGCCCCGCGGTACCAGTTGAGCCCGGCGGTGAGCCGCCCCGGCCGGGCCAGGTCGCGGCGCCAACGGGCGGCGTCCTCGGCGCTCGGGGCGTGCCGCGTCAGCGCCCGGAAGTCACCGGCGCGCAGGAACCGCTCGGCGAGGCCGGGGGTGACGAAGAGGACCAGGTACCAGCCCTTGAGCTTCTGCTCGAGGCCGGCGCGGCGGTAGGCCTCGGGGTGCCCGACGGACAAGGCCGCGAAGCGGCGGACGCGCTGCGGCCGCGCCGTGCACGCGAACCAGCCGATGGCCGCACCCCAGTCGTGGCCAACGAGGTCGATCTGCCGCGCGTCGCCGGCGTAGGCGTCCGCGAGCTCGAAGACGTCGGCCACCAGCCGGTCGAGGCGGTAGTGCGTGACCCCGCTCGGCGCGTCGCTCTCGCCGCAGCCGCGCAGATCCGGCACGATCACGCGGAACCCGGCCGCCACCAAGGCCGGCGTCTGCAGCCGCCACAGCTCGCCGCTGTCGGGAAAGCCGTGCAGCAGCAGGATCGGCCGCCCCTCGCCGGTGACGCGGACGTGAAAGTCGAGCCCGTCGATGCGGGTGCGTTCGATCCGCTCGGTCATGCCCGCCACCCCGCCGTGCGCGTCCGTGGCGCAAGATGCGTCGCGCGTCCGCGATGTCGAGGTCGTCCGCTCACACCGGCGTGAGCCGCGCGCCGGCGGCGAGCGCCTCGCCGTCGACGGTGGCGAGGGCGTCGACGTACGGCGCCACGAAGCTGCCCGGTCCCGCGGCCCGGCTCGCCGCCCGCTCGCCGGCGACCCCGAACAGCGCGAGCGCCCCCACCGTCGCCTCCATCGGGTCGGCGGTGGCGGCGAGGAACGCGCCGACCACGCCGGTGAGCGCGCAGCCTAGCGCCGTCACCCGTGGCATCAGCGGCGAGCCGCCGGCGATCCGCACCGCCCGGGTGCCGTCGGTCACGAAGTCGGTCGCGCCGGTCACCGCCACCACCCCGCCGGTGGTGCGCGCGAGCCGGCGCGCGGCCTCTTCGGCGGCGCCGACCTCGTCGCCGGCGTCGGCGCCGCGACCGCCGCCGCCGGTACCGGCGAGGCTCAGCACCTCGGAGGCGTTGGCGCGGACGACGGTGGGCGCGAGCGCGACGAGGCGGGCGGCGGCGTCGCGGCGAAAAGCGGTGGCGAAGCAGGCCACCGGATCGAGGACCCACGGCTTGTTCGCGTCGCCGGCCGCGGCCGCGGCCAGCGTCATCGCCGCGAACCAGGGCGCCGACAGCGTGCCGATGTTGACCGTGAGGGCGTCGGCGAGGCGGGCGAACTCGGCGGCTTCCTCCGGGGCGTGCACCATCGCCGGCGACGCGCCGGCGGCGAGCAGCGCGTTGGCGACCGGGTTCATCGCGACGTAGTTG
>JAAAPF010000273.1 GCA_009908425.1 Alphaproteobacteria bacterium | reverse complement strand
CCGGATCTCGCCCGCCAGCCGCGCCACGTCGGCGAGGTTGGCGAAGTCGGCGACGACGCGGCTCATCGGCACCCGGGCCACCGCCGCCACGGCCTCGACCGCGCGGTCGAGCTTGGCGCGATCGCGGCCGTGGAGGATCAGCGTCGCCCCCCGCGCCGCGAGGCCCTTGGCGGTGGCGAGGCCGATGCCGGTGTTGGCGCCGGTGACGAGCGCGCAGCGGCCGGTGAGGTCGGCGGACGGATCGTTGGCGTCGGTCATGTCCCTCACCTAGGCCTTCCGGGGCGGGCGAGCTAGGGTCGACCCCCGCCGCGCCACCGGAGAGCGTTCCGTGCCGACCGACATCGACAACCCCTTCGTCATCCTCTCCTACATCGCCGGCCCGGCGCTGTTGACCAACGCCACCTCGCTTCTGACGCTCGCCACCACCAACCGCTTCGCCCGCTCGGTCGACCGCGCGCGCCACCTGCTGGGCGAGCTCGCCCACGCCGGCCCCGAGCTCGAGCCGATCCTGCGCCGCGACCTGGAGGCCAGCCAGCGCCGGGCGCGCGTCATCGCCCGCGCCATGGCCGGGCTCTACCTCGCCGCCGGCATGTTCGCGCTCGCCACCATGCTGTCGGTGGTGGGCGGCGTCCTCGCCCAGCTCGGCGTCACCACCGGCCTCGGCGTCGACATCGTCGCGGCGGCGGTCGCCGGTGCGATCGGCTTCGTCGCCTTCGTCACCGCCGCCCTGGCGCTGATCGAGGAGAGCCGTCTCGCCCTGCGCGCGCTCACCCTGGAGGCCCGCGAGGTCGACGTCCGCCTCGCCGCGGCCCGCCCGTGAGCCCGCCTATTCGGGCGTAACTTCCTGCTCTGCAACGGAAAACCGCGGATCTGGGTTCGCACCACCAACGCCGGGCGCGCCCGCCGCGGCGCCGGCGCGACAGCCCTCGAAATCGGCGCTGGCGGCGGCGAGCTCGCGCCGCGCCCGGCCGCGGAAGCGGTCGATCGCGGCGAACTCGGCGAGCGCGCGCGCATCCCCGAGCAGCGCGGCCCCCGCGCCGCCCGCGCCGCCCGCCAGCCCGGCGAGCAGGCGCTCTTCGAGCCGGTCCGCCAGGTCGAGCCGGTGCCAGGCATCCGCGAGGCGCGCCACGACCGCGGCCGCCGCCGGGTCGCCCGGGTCGACGAGCGGGGCGAGCGCCGCCGCCCGGGCGGCGACCTCGCCGGCGTCGGTGGGCTGGTGACGCGCCGACCACAAGCCGTGACGCAGCCCGTTCAGCGCCGACCGCCGCTTGCCCTCGGCGGTCTTCGGCCCCGTCGACTTGCGCGCGTTGGCGCGGTTGCGCGCGCGGACGGCGCGTTCCTTGGCGGTGAGACGGCGGCGTGGCATGGCGGCGCTCCGAGCGGCTCGCCCTCACCTTAGCACGCTTAGGACCCCGAACCTATACCGCCGTCGATCCGCCGGCTCGCCGCGGCGGCGCCGTCACCGTTCGGATTCGGACCAGAACGCGAACGCCGAGGCCTGCGCGCGCGCGACGCGGGCGCGGCGGTCGCCGTCGCGCGGGGCGCCGCTGGTGGCCTCGGCGGTGAAATAGCCCTCGCCGGGCAGGCCGTCGCGCTCGCGCACGACGAGGCAGGCGAGGTCGGGCTCGCCTTTGGCCTCGCTGCGGCGGCAGACCTCGGCGAGGACGCGCACGAGCGCGCGGACGTTGGCGGGACCCACCCGGCGGCCGGCCATGGCGAGCAGTTGACGGTAGCTCACCGTCCGCCCCTCGCGCGCGGCCCGGACGAGCACGCGCTCGAGCGCGTCCGCGTCCAGCACCGCCGCGGGGCGCGCCCGGCTCGCGGCTCAGCCGTAGCCGAGCGGCTTCAGGGCCTCGTCGATCTCCTCGAGGATGGCCGGGTCGTCGATCGTCGGCGGCACGTTGTACTGCTCGTGGTCGGCGATCTTCTTCATCGTCCCGCGCAGGATCTTGCCCGAGCGGGTCTTCGGCAGGCGGCCCACCACCGCGACGTGCTTGAAGGCGGCGACCGGGCCGATGTCGTCGCGGACCTTTTGGACCAGCTGGCGGCGCAGCTCCTCCTCCTCGAGATCGGCGCCGGACTTGAGCACGACCATGCCGAGCGGCAGCTCGCCCTTCATCGCGTCGTGGACACCGATCACGGCGCACTCGGCGACGGCGGGATGGCTCGCCAGCACCTCCTCGATGGCGCCGGTCGACAGCCGGTGGCCGGCGACGTTGATGATGTCGTCGATCCGGCTCATGATGAAGAGGTAGCCGTCGTCGTCCTTGTAGCCGGCGTCACCGGTCAAGTAGTAGCCGGGATAGCGCTTGAAGTAGGCCTGCTCGCAGCGGTCGTCGTTCTGCCACAGGGTCGGCAGGCAGGACGGCGGCAGCGGCAGCTTGATGCAGATGGCGCCGATCTGGCCGTCGGCGACCTCCTCGCCCTCCTCGTCGAGGACGTGGATGTCGTAGCCCGGCACCGCCTTGGTGGGCGAGCCCGGCTTGATCGGCAGCTTCTCGAGGCCGATGCAGTTGGCCGCGATCGACCAGCCGGTCTCGGTCTGCCACCAGTGGTCGATGACCGGCACGCCCAGCTGGTCCTGCGCCCACATCAGGGTGTCGGGATCGCAGCGCTCGCCGGCGAGGAACAGCGCGCGGAAGTGCGACAGGTCGTATTCGTGCATCTTGACGGCCTCGGGATCCTCCTTGCGGATCGCGCGGAAGGCCGTCGGCGCGGTGAACATCGTGACCACGCCGTGCTGGGCGATGACCCGCCAGAAGGCGCCGGGGTCGGGCGTCCCGACCGGCTTGCCCTCGTAGAGCACCGTGGTGTTGCCGTTCAACAGCGGGGCGTAGACGATGTAGCTGTGGCCCACCACCCAGCCGACGTCGGAGGCCGCCCAATAGACCTCGCCGGGGGCGACGTCGTAGATGTACTTCATGCTCCACAACAGCGCGGTGGCGTGGCCGCCGTTGTCGCGCACCACCCCCTTGGGCTGGCCGGTCGTGCCGGAGGTGTAGAGGATGTAGAGCGGGTCGGTGGCCTCGACCGGCACGCACTCGGCGGGCGCGGCGTCGGCGATCGCCTCCTGCCAGGTGGTGTCGCGGCCGGGGGTGAGCTCGGCCTCCGCCTGCGGCCGCTGCAACAGGATGCAGGCGTCGACCCGGTGCTCGGACTGCGCCAGCGCCTGGTCGAGGAGCGGCTTGTAGGGGACGACCCGCGTCCCCTCCATGCCGCAGCTGGCGGAGACGATGACCTTGGGCTTGGCGTCGTCGATGCGGGTGGCGAGCTCGTGCGCGGCGAAGCCGCCGAACACCACCGAGTGGATCGCGCCGATCCGGGCGCAGGCGAGCATCGCGATCAGCGCCTCGGGCACCATCGGCATGTAGAGGATGACGCGGTCGCCGTAGCCGACCCCGCGCTCCTCGAGCGCGCCGGCGAAGCGCGCCGTCAGGTCCTGGAGCTCGGCGTAGGTGATGGTGCGGACGGTGTCGGTGACCGGGCTGTCGTAGATCACCGCGGGCTGGGCGCCGCGCCCGGCGGCGACGTGGCGATCCACCGCGTTGTGGCAGGTGTTGAGCCGGCCGCCGACGAACCACCGGTAGAAGGGCGCGCGCGAGCCGTCGAGCACCTTGTCCCAGCGCTTGTCCCATTCGAGGGCCTCGGCGGCCTCGCCCCAAAAGCCGTCGGGATCGCGCAGCGACCGCTCGCGCACCTCGTCCTGTAGGCTCATGCTGTCGACCTCCCTGCAGCGTCACCTGGTTGTCCCGCATGTACCAAGGCGGGACGGACGCTCCACTGCGACAAAGATCGATTGCACGCCGTCGCATGCGCCGCCGCGCCGGCGCGTTGACAGCCGCCCTCGGCGCGCTCAAACCCGCGCGATGGGCACGTCCGAAGGGGGGAGGACGGCATGAACGAGCGCCGCGCGGCCCGGTTTCCGACCGGCTCGATCTTCGAGCGCGAGCTCGACCGCAACCCGGCGAACTTCCGCCCGCTGACCCCGCTCACCTTCCTCGACCGCGCCGCCGACACCTATCCGGACCGCGTCGCGGTGCGCTACGGTGCGCTGCGCCGGACCTATCCGGAGCTGCGCGAGCGCTGCCGGCGCCTCGCCGCCGGGCTGGCGGCGCGCGGGGTCGGCCCCGGCGACACCGTCGCGGTGATGGCGCCCAACATCCCCGAGCTGCTGGAGGCGCACTACGGCGTGCCGCTCGCCGGCGCCGTGCTCAACGCCCTCAACACCCGCCTCGACGCCCGCACCGTCGCCTACATCCTGGCCCACGGCGAGACCAGGATCCTCCTCGCCGACACCGAGTTCGCGCCGGTCGTGAAGGCCGCCCTCGCCCAGCTCGACCGCGCGATCGAGGTCGTCGACATCGTCGACGACGCGGGCGCGGGCGAGCGGCTGGGCGGGCTCGACTACGAGGAGCTGCTGGCGGCGGGCGACGCCGGGTTCGTGCCCTACCACCCGGCCGACGAGTGGCAGGCGATCTCGCTCAACTACACCTCGGGGACCACGGGCGAGCCCAAGGGCGTGGTCTACCACCACCGCGGGGCGTACCTGAACGCCGTCGGCAACGCGCTGGTCTGGGACCTCGGCGATCGGCCGGTCTATCTGTGGACCCTGCCGATGTTCCACTGCAACGGCTGGTGCTTTCCGTGGACGGTCACGCTCAAGGGCGGGACCCACGTCTGCCTGCGCCAGGTCACCGCCGAGGACGTCCTGGGCACGGTCGCCGCCGCCGGCGTCACCCATCTCTGCGGGGCGCCGATCGTCATGAGCCTGATCGCCAACGCCCCGGACGCCCTGCACCAGCCGATCGGGCACCGCGTCCAGATGATGACCGCGGCCTCGGCGCCGCCGGCGGCGATCCTCGAGCGGATGGCGGCGCGCGACTTCGAGGTCACCCACGTCTACGGGCTGACCGAGGTCTACGGCCCCGCCACCGTCTGCGCCCGGCAGGAGAGCTGGAACGACCTGGCGCCCGCCGAGCAGGCGCGGATGCTGGCGCGCCAGGGCGTGCCGTACCCGGTGCTCGAGGGCCTGGAGGTGGCGGCGCCCGAGAGCCTGGAGCCGCTGGCGCACGACGGCGAGGCGATCGGCGAGATCCTGATGCGCGGTCACATCGTCGCCAAGGGCTATCTCAAGAACCCCGAGGCGACCGCCAAGGCCTTCGCCGGCGGCTGGTTCCACACCGGCGACCTCGCCGTCACCCACCCCGACGGCTATGTCGAGATCAAGGACCGCTCCAAGGACATCATCATCTCCGGCGGCGAGAACATCTCCTCGATCGAGGTCGAGGGCGCGCTCTACCGTCACCCGGCGGTGCTGGAGGCGGCGGTGGTGGCGCGCCCCGACGAGCGCTGGGGCGAGACGCCCTGCGCCTTCGTCACGCTCAAGCCCGGCGCCGAGGTCGGCGAGGCCGAGCTGATCGCCCACTGCCGGGACGAGCTGGCGCATTTCAAGGCGCCGCGGACGGTGGTGTTCGGGGAGTTGCCGAAGACCTCGACCGGCAAGGTGCAGAAGACGGTGTTGCGGGAACGGGCGAAGGAGGTCTGAGGGCGGCGCGGGCGCGGGCGCGGCGGCCCGTGGCGGCGGTGGCCGGCGCCTCCCGCGCGGGCGGAAGGCGCCGCGTCACCGCGGGACGTCAGTGGACCGAGTCGGAGCCCTGATGGCGGGTGGCGCTCTCCTGGAGGCGGAGGATCTCGTCCTTGATGCGCAGCTTCTGGCGTTTGAGGCGGGTACACAGCGTCTGGTCGGGGTGCGGTCGTTGCAGCTCGTCGCCCAGCGCCTTGTCCAGCGACGCGTGCTTGCCCTTCAAGCTCAGAAGGTGTTCTTGCATCGACATGATCCGTCGATCCTCCTTACCAGACCTCAAGGACTCCAGACCGTACTACGAAATGCCGCGGTTCGCCATTCGGCTTAGGTCGCGCGCCGCGATCGCGACCGACCGCGGCTGGCCGGCGAAAGGGCGGCGGTGCGCGTCGTCGTAGGGCTCTCCGGCGCCAGCGGCGTGGTCTACGGTGTGCGCCTGCTGGAGGCGCTGGGGGCGCTCGGGGTCGAGCGCCACCTCGTCCTCTCCAAGGCGGCGGCGATGACGCTGGCCTACGAGACCGACCTCACCACCGCCGAGGTCAAGCGCCGCGCCGAGCACGTCCACGACAACGCCGACGTCGGCGCCGGCCCGGCCTCGGGCTCGTTCCGGGCGCTGGGCATGATCATCGCGCCGTGCTCGATGCGCACGCTGGCCGAGATCGCCCAGGGCCTCGCCACCAGCCTCTTGACCCGCGCCGCCGACGTGGCGCTGAAGGAGCGCCGCCGTCTCGTCCTCGCCCCGCGCGAGACCCCGCTGCATCTCGGCCATCTCCGCAACATGGCCCAGGTGAGCGAGATCGGCGCCATCGTCGCGCCGCCGATGCCCGCCTTCTACGCCCAACCCAAGACCCTCGACGACCTGGTCGACCACCAGGTCGGCCGCTGGCTCGATCTCTTGGGCCTCGACAACGAGCTGGTCCGGCGGTGGCGGGAGCCGCGAGCGAACGGTGGCGAGGGCGAATGAGCCGGTCGCTCCCCCTACCCCGCGCCTGCCCGCCCGGCGCGCCGGGCTCGGGCGACCCGCCGCCCCCGACGCCCGGCCCGACCCGACAGGCCGAACCGCGACCAGGCCGCCCGACGGCGCACGCGCGAGGGGCCGAGCGCTACCGCGCGGCGCCGGCCCGCGGCTCGGGCAGCTCGTCGAGGCTCAGCCGGCCGTCGTCGTCGGCGTCGAGCTGATCGAACATCCGGGCGCGGTTCCGCTCGGCCGTCGGCGCGTCCGACATCCGACCCGGCCGTTCGCCCTCGACGAACTCTTCGCGCGAGAGGAAGCCGTCGCCGTCCTGGTCGAGCTGCTGGAACCGCTGGCTCGGCGGCATGCCGGCCCCACCACCGGGGCCCGTGCCGCCGCCGGGGCCCATGCCGCCGCCGGCACCGGTGCCGCCACTGCCGGGACCCGTGCCGCCACCGGGGCCCATGCCGCCGCCGGCACCGGTGCCGCCACTGCCGGGACCCATGCCGCCGCCGGGGCCCATGGCGCGGCCGGTCGTGGCCGGCGCCCTGCCCCCACCGCGGCGGGCGCGGACGTCGTCGGGGCCGAACGCGCCGTCGCCGTCGAGGTCCATCCACGCCGCCGTGCGGGCGAACGGCTCGCCGATCTCCTCGGCGGTCACCTCCCCGTCGCCGTCGTCGTCGAGGAACTGGAAGTGGTCGACGATGCGCCGGCGCATGAGCTCGGCGTGGAGGGTCTGAAACTCCGCCAGCGACAGCGTTCCGTCGCCGTCGGCGTCGTGCGCCTCGAGGCGCGACCGCATCGCCGCGCGCGCCTCGTCCGGCGTGATGGCCCCGTCACCGTCGGTGTCGATGACGTCGAACAGCATCATCATGCCGCCCGCCATCGGCCGGGCGCCCATCATCCCGCCGCCGCACCTCGTCGGGCCGCCGCCCATCGGACCGGGCGCCATCATCCGAGCGCCGCCCGGCCCGGCGCCGCAGGGGCCCCAGCCCTGCGCCCGCCCGTCCGGCGCCAGGACGGCGCCGGACGTCGCCAGGGCCGTCGCCGCGACCAGGGTGGTGAGGGTTCGCTTGGTCATCCGATCATCTCCCGCATGCGCTGTCGGTACCGCCGTCAAACGCGCGGCCGGGGCGGAGGTGCCGAGCGGACGGGTCGGCTCGCGCCCGCGTCCACCGAGACGGCGCCGCGGCGCCGGTCCGAGCGGCGCGCTCGCCGCCGCGTTGCGGTGGCGCATGGCCGGTGCTCGCAACCTCGCCACGAGGCCGCCGTTCATCGTTCGGCAATGAATACGGAGGCAACCGTGGGGACGACCGCCAGCATCAAGGTCTGGGATCTGTTCGTCCGCGCCGGGCACTGGGCGATCGTGGTGCTGTTCGCCGCCGCCTACGTCACCGGCGACGAGGGCGGCTGGATCCACCTCTGGTCGGGCTACGCCATCGCCGCGATCGTCGTGGGGCGGGTGATCTGGGGCTTCGTCGGCCCCGAGCACGCGCGGTTTCGGGACTTCGTCTTCGGGCCGGTGCGGGTGGCGAGCTATGTCGGCCGGCTGGTGAGCGGTCGCGCCCGGCGTTACGTCGGCCACAGCCCCGCCGGCGGCACCATGGCGGTGCTGTTGCTCGTCATGCTCGCCGCGACCACGGCCACCGGCATGGCGCAGTACGCCCAGGAGGCAGGCCGGGGACCGCTCGCGCCGCTGCTCGCCGGCTCGCCGGCGGCGGTGGAACGCGAAGTCGGCGAGCACGAGGAAGACGAAGGCGAGTACGGCGAGCACGCGGGCGGCGTGCGCGGCGCGGAAGCCGAAGAGGGCGAGAGCGCCTTCGCCGAGGTGCACGAGGTGCTGGCGAACGCGACGCTCGCCCTGATCGCCCTCCACGTCGTCGGCGTGCTCTACGCCGGGCGGGCGCATCACGAGAACCTGGTCCGCGCCATGTTCACCGGTCGCAAACGCCCCGAGCCCGCGGGCGGGGGCGATTGAGGGACCCCGCCCGCGCGCCCGCCGGCGGACCCCGGTCCTCGCCCCGCTGGCGGTCGACCTCGCCGGGCCGGCGCGGCCCCGGTCAGGATCGGGCCGGGCCGTCTCGCCCGTCGCGGAAGAGGGTCGCCGCCGCGTCGGCGAGCGGCGCCGCGTGCGCGAGCCCCACCGGCGGCCATGCGGCCGCGAGGGCGCGACGCAGGCCGGACCAGTCCGGTGC
>JAAAPF010000276.1 GCA_009908425.1 Alphaproteobacteria bacterium | reverse complement strand
CGCGGCGGCGGTGGTGGTCGAGCCGGCGGCCGCCGCGACGCTCGCACCGGTCGCGCGCAGCCTCGCCGCGAGCCGCGAGGCGCCGGTGCTGCTGGGCGCCGATACGCCCGCCCCGCCGCCGCGGGCCTGGCGCCTGGACGCCGGCCGGCTCGGCGAAGGCGAGCTGGAGGACGCGCTCGCCCGCACGGTCGCCGGCACGCCCGCCGGTGACACCCTGGTGCTGCTGGTGGAAGTCTATCCCGCGCTGATCGAGCGCCTGGTCGACTGGCTGCGCGGGTTGGAGGAGGACGGCATCGCGCTGGTACCGCTCGACACGCTCACCGGGGACCGGGGGTGAGCGATGGCGACCTCCAGCTCTTCGACGAGGTGCCCGCGGGCTACCGCCGCAACGCCGGCGTGGTGGTGATCAACCCGGACGGCCTGGTCTTCGCGGGCCAGCGGACGGATCGCAGCGCCCCTGCCTGGCAGATGCCGCAGGGCGGGATCGACGCCGGCGAGGGCTTCGAAGCGGCGGCGCTGCGCGAGCTGGAGGAGGAGACCGGCATCCCGCCGCGGCTGACGACGCCGCTGGCGCGCACGCCGCGCTGGTTGGCCTACGACCTGCCGCCGGACGTCGCCGCCCGGCTCTGGGGCGGGCGCTACCGCGGGCAGGCCCAGAAATGGCTGGCCGTGCGTTTCTCCGGCGACGACGCCGCGGTCGATCTCGACCACCACCACGCCGAGTTCGCGACCTGGCGCTGGATGCGCGCGGCGGAACTGGAGGCGGCGGTGGTGGATTTCAAACGGCCGATCTACCGTTATCTCTTCGCGTTGTTCCGGCCCTACCTGGCGCCTTGAGGCGAACGTCGGCGGCGGCGAGAACGCCGGCGGCGACGACCGTGACCGCGATCGCCTCGCCCACGCTCGGCCGCTCGCCGAGCGCCGCCCAGCCGATCAGCGTCGCCGTCGGCGGCACCAGCGCCACCGCGGCCGCGGCCGTGGCCACGCCCAACGACCGGATGGCGCGGGCGTAGGCGTAGATCGCCAACAGCCCGGCGAGCAGGCCCTGCATCAGGATCTGCAGCGCGATCTCGCTCCAGGGGGCGGCGGCGATGCGACCCAGCGGCAGCGCCAGATAGGCCGGCACCAGCACGAGGCTGGAGAGGCCGGCGACGATGCCGGTGGCGACGAAGGGCGGCAACGCGAGGCGCCGCGCGGTCACCGTGAACACCGCCAGGCACGCGCTCGCCGCCAGGAAGAAGCCGTGGCCGAGGGCGCTACCCGTCGGGCCGAGGGCGAGGATCGAGCCGGCGCCCGCGATCATCAGCGCGAAGCCCAGCCGGCGCCGCGGCGGGTGCCGCACGCCCTCGCCGAAGGCGGCCCACAGCCCCGCCAGTACCGGCATGACGCCGGGCACCAGCGCCACGGCGTGGCTCACCGGCGCGTGCGCGAGCCCGGCGGCGACGAAGGCGATGAACGGCAGGCCGTACAGCGCCAGCCCCAAGAGGTCGCCGACACCGAGCGTCGCCAGCCGGCGTCGCGCCGCCCACAAGGCGCCCGCGAGCAACAGCGTCGGCACGACGACGCGGATCAGTACCAGGTCGGCGGTGGCGAGCGTGCCGCGGACGCCGTGCGCGGTGACGGCGAACCAGCTCGCCCAGATGGCGATCGCGACGAGAACCCACAGCCAGCCGGCGGCGCGACGGTCGCCGGGCTCAACCGGCGGGGTCATCGCCCGTCTCGGTGACGGGCCAGTCGACCACCCGGTCCTCGAGGTCCGTGGCGGCGACCGCGGTCTCCGCCACGCTGCGCCCGCGCACCGACAGCCCGGCGCGATGGACCGCCGCGGTCGCACCGGCGACGAGCGGATGCCAGGCGGCGAGGCCGCGGCCGTCGGCGAGGCGGCGATAGCTGCAGCTGGTCGGCAACCAGTCCACCGCGTCCATCCGCTCGGGCGTCAGCACGACACAATCGGGCACCCGCCGCGACCGCTCGGCGTAGTCGCCGCAGCGGCAGCTGGCCGGGTCGAGCAGGAAGCAGTGCACGTCGGTGAAGTAGACCGTGCCGTCGTCGGCGTCCTCGAGCTTGACCAGACAGCACTTGGCGCAGCCGTCGCAGACCGCTTCCCATTCCTCGGCCGTCATCGCGGCGAGGGGAACGTGCTCCCAGAACCGCGGCCGCAGCCCGTGACCCATCTGCGCCTCTCGTACCCTGCCCGCGTTCGGCTCTATCATCGCCGCGAGGCGAAGGACAGCGGAGGACGGCGGTGAGGGGCAGGGGTGCGAGCCTGGCGGGGCTGGCGCTGGCGGCGGCGCTGGCGGTCCCGCATCCGGTCGAGGCCTTGCAGGCGGTCGACGATTTCGGCGCCAATCCGGGCGCGCTCGACCTTTTCGTCCACGCGCCGTCGAGCCTCGGGGCCGACGGCGCGATGGTCGTCGCGCTGCACGGCTGTACCCAATCGGCGGCCGACTTCGACGACGAGACGGGGCTCGCCGCGCTCGCCGAGGCGGTGCCGTTCGTGCTGCTCCTGCCGCAGCAGCGCGCGGCCAACAACGCCGAGCGCTGCTTCAACTTCTTCGAGCGCGGCGACAACCGGCCCGCTGAGGGCGAGAGCGCCTCGATCCGCAACATGATCGCCTACGGCGTCGAGCGGTTCGCGGTCGACCCGGCGCGCATCCACGTGCTGGGCCTGTCGGCGGGCGGCTCGATGACGGCGGTGCTGATGGCGAACTATCCCGAGCTGTTCCGCGCCGGGGCGGTCGTGGCGGGCACGCCGTTCGACTGCAATCGGCCGACGCTCTTGACCAGCGCCCCGTGGTGGTGGTTGCGGACTTTCTTCGGCGAGGCCGCGGCGGCCAGCTTCGCCTGCGGCATCCTGGGCCCGAACGCCATCGACCGCACCGCCCGGGACTGGGGCGACGCCGTGCGCGCCCTGCACCCGACGCCGCCGGCGCGTTGGCCGCGGGTGTCGCTCTGGCACGGCGACGCCGACGAGGTCGTCGACCCGGCGAACCAGCGTGAACTCCTCCAGCAGTGGAGCGACGTCCACGGCATCGACACCGCGCCGGAGAGCCGCGAGGTAGTAAGCGACGCCGCCCGCGAGCGCCACGCCGACGCGGCCGGCACCACCCTGATCGAGAGCTGGACGCTCGCCGACTTCCCCCACGCCCTCGCCGTCGACCCCGACGCCGAGCCGGTGGCCTGCGGGGTCGCGGCCGAATTCTTGGAGCCGGCCGAGCTGTGCACGGTGCGGCGCGTGGCCGCGTTCTGGGGGCTGGCGCCCTGACGTTGGTGCCGGCGGGCGCGGCGCGCCGTCGCCTCAAAAGCGGAACTGGAGCCAGCGGTTCTCGGCATCGAGCTGGGAGCGGGTGCCGCGCTCCGCCGAGCGCGGGCCGAGCTGCTCCTCGCGCTCGCGGGTGAAGCGCTCGAGCTCCTGGCGGCTGATGCGGCCGTCGAGGTTGGCGTCGGCGGCGAGGCGGGTGAGGTCGATGGTGCGGAACTCCTCCGGCGTCACCACGCCGTCGCGGTCGGCGTCGGCCTCGTAGACGATGGCCGCGCTCTCGACCGCGTCGATGACGCCGTCGTCGTCGAGGTCGAAGCGGTCGAAGGCCTGCTCGAACTCCTCCTGGTCGAGGACCCCGTCGCCGTCGGCGTCGAGCGCCTCGAACTCCCGGGTGCTCGGGGTGTCCGCCGGCGGCGACTCGGGCTCGGGCGGCGGGGTCGTACAGGCGGCGACTAGCGCGCCGACGATCAGCACCGGGACCAGGCCGAGGGGTGTCCTCATGGGGCGACTCCGGGTTCGGGCGTCGGCGGCGACCCGTACCCGCAGCGTCCCCAGAGGGCACCCCGAGCGTGCCGACGACGGCGGCAGGGGCGGCGTCGAGCCCATCCACCACGGTGTTCAGTTAGCGGATTTCGACGGCGCGGACGAGGGGGCGAGCGTGGCGCTCCGCCGCGGCGACGCCGACGCGCCCCCTCGCGTGGACCCGCGGCCGGCGCGCCGCGGCCCGCGGTCGTCGCGGCGCGACGCAGCGGGGTCGAGCGCGCCCTTGTCTTCCACTTTCGTCCATGGCGTCATGGCGGGTGGAGGACCGGAATGACGCTCACCCGCGAGAAGCTCGAGGCCGACTGGGTGCGGGAGATGATCCGCCACCAGGACCCAGAGCTCGAACTCTTGTCCGACGACGTGCTCGAGGCCTCGATGGAGGCCATGCTCGAGGGCTGGGACGGCAGCGGCCCGGTCTGGGTCTTCGGCTACGGCTCGTTGATCTGGAACCCCTGCATCCACGTCGCGCGCCGCGCCAAGGCGCGGCTCTACGGCTACCACCGCGAGCTCTGCCTGTGGACGCCGCTGGGCCGGGGCTCGCGCGAGTGCCCGGGGCTGGTCTTCGGCCTCGAGGCCGGTGGCTCGTGTCACGGGGTCGGGCTGGCGGTCGATCCGGACCACGCCCGGCGCGAACTGCGCCTGGTGTGGCGGCGCGAGATGCTGGCGGGCGCCTACGTCCCGCGCTGGGTCGGCTTGCGGACGCCCCACGGCCCGCTGCGGGCCATCGCCTTCGTCATGAACCGCGACCACCACCGCTACGCCGGCGCGCTCGGTGAGGCCGCGAAGGTCGCCGCCGTCGCCCGGGCGGCGGGGGCGCTCGGCAGTTGCTACGACTACGTCGCCAGCACCCTCGATCACCTCGCGGAGCTGGGCGTGCGCGATCCGCACCTCGAACGCATCCGCCGCCTCGCCGAAGCCGAACACGCCGGCGGCTGACGGCGCGGCGGCCGGCGCGCCTGCGGGTCGTTGCGGCCCGACCCCGTCCCGGCGATCGCCGTCGGGATCGAATGACTGGAAGATTAATTCACTCTGTCGTAAACATTTCGTAAAGTTTCAGGAACCTGGAAGGGTCTCCCGACCTCAGCCGAGCTCGATCAGCGTCGCGCGGGCTCGTCGCGAGGACGTGATGACGGCTCCCAACGCACGGGATCTGCCGCCCCGGGACGGGCGTCGTGAGGGGATGCGATGACTAAGGCCCCGTTCGCGAACCGGCGAGACGATCCCACCCCATCCTCCTCCCCGGCCGACGACGGGCCAACGCGGACTCCCCACCCGGTTCGGTGTTTTTCCTTCTTCGAGAAACTTCAGCACTACGGTCGCGCCTTTTGGCACTACCGGCTCGTCCCGACCGCCGCGCCATCGTATGTTCCCGAAGACATCTCGATCGAGATCACCAACGTCTGCAACTTTCGTTGCGTCTTCTGCCCTCAGTCGGCGCCGCAACATCACCACGTCGTGCCGAAGAGCTATCTGTCGCCCGAGTGCGCCGCCACTTTTCTCCAAAAACTCCGGGAGGGCGGGGTTCGGACCAACGTGATCCACTGGACCCACGACGGCGAGCCGTTCGTGAACAAGCGGTTCCACGAGATCTGTGCGGTCGGGGTGCGTTACGGCTTCAACGAGATGTATTTCGCTACCAACGGGATGCTGTGCACGCCGGAGCGGCTGGCGCAACTGCCGCGAGCCGATTGCGGCTACACCTTCACGATCGACTTCTCGGCGGATGAAGCGACCTTCGAGCGCGTGCGCGGAACGCCGGGATCGTGGGCGCGCGTCCGCGCCAACATCGCGCGTATCCTGGCCGACCCCGACTACGACCACATCACGGTCGAGTTGCGCGAGATCAGCACGTTCGTGGAGAGCGACCCGGCGCTGATCGCACGCCGAGAGCGGGCGTTGAGGGGCCTGTTTCCGTCCAGCCGCCGGCTGCGCGTCAGATCGAAAGTGTTTCACAACGCTTGCGGGTTCTTGCCCCGGTTGCGGCGACGACGGCGCGTCCGCTACCGTCTGTGTCCCTATCCCTGGACGTCGCTGTCGGTCGCCTCCAACGGCGAGGTCGTGGCGAGCTCGCGCGATCTGCGCCATCAGAGCGTGCTCGGCAATCTCTTCACGCAATCGCTCGACGACGTCTGGAACGGTGCGCCGATGCAGGCGCTGCGCCGACATCTGATCGATGAACGGCCGGACCGCAACGGCGCCTGCGCCGGCTGCGACCTGCCCTACGACCCCGCGAAGTTCACGCTCGCCAACATCTGGCGGACCTCGAGCGGGCGCCTGCGGCTCTTCAGCCGGCGTTGACGGGGTCGTCATCGGCGTGTGGCGGGGGGCGCCGATGCCGCGGCCGGTACGAGCAGCCGGAGCCGCCCGCCCGCCCCGGCGGCCGACGTCGCGGCGCTCGCCGGACATGCCGACCGAAGCGTTGGCCCGGGGTGGGTCGACCTCCCCGCGGCGCCGCCGGCCGTGGCGGTCACGCTGGGGGCGAGGATCGCCGCCTCGGGCGTTTCGCCTCGGCGTCGCCGCCGAGCGCGTCCGCCAGCAGGGCGACGTTGCGGGTGTTGGCGCGCATGCCGACATCCAACAGGTCGCCGACCACCGGCACCAGCCCGATCGTCCAGTCGAAGACGTTGTTGGCGACCATGCGCCCGACCACGTCCGGCGGCGCGCCGAGCTTGCGGGCCTCGGCGACGATCCAGCCCGCCACCGCCCAGCTCACCGTGTCGCCGACGACCGGCACCAACCCGATGACGCTGTCCAGCCCGAAGCGGACCGGCACCAGCGGCAGCCGCCACCGCGTGTCCATCAGCCGCGCCAGGCCGCGTAGCCGCTCCAGGCGGACGGCGGTGTCGGGGTCGAGGCGGGCCGTCGCGTCGTCCATAGCCCCGCAGATCGGGGCGGTGGCGGAGCGCGGCAAGCCGGCGCGCCCGCGACAATTTGGACGATCCACGGCGTGAACGGTTCACCCGACCGGGTTCCGGCGACGGCCGTGGGCACGCTCTCCGGCGCGACGCTCGACGTCGCGGAGGCCGAGCCACCGGGCCCGGCGTTCGAACGGCCGACCGTCGGCGCGAGCGGCCCCGGCTCGAAGCGAAGCGGGGGTGCCCCGTCAGGCGTAGGCGGGATCCTCCTCCAGCGCCGTCTTGGGCGCGAGACCGGCCGCGGCGGCGGTGGTGGTGGTCGCCCCCTCGTCCGGCGCGAGGAAGGTGCCGCTGGGCTCGTCCGCGGGCGCGAGCGCTCCGCCCCGGCCGTCCGTCGGCGCGGCGTCGACCTCGCCGGGATCCGGCACGAAGGCGGCGATCGGATCGGGGTTCGCCGGCGGGGCGGCGTCGTCGCCCAGAAAGCCCTCGAGGACGTCCGATTTGAACGACGCGGGTTCGGCCGCGATCGCGGCGGTCTGGGCGCGGACCTCCTCCACCGCCGCCAGCAGCGCCGCGTGGTCCCACGACCGGTCGTCGGCCTGCACCTCGAAGGTCGCGTCGCCGGCCTCGACGTCGTCGATCCGGACCTCTCCGCCGCCCTCGACCGCGACGACGAGATCGGCGCCGTCCATGTCGAAGCGCATCTGCCCCGACGTCACCCCGTCGAAATCGACGATGTTGGCCCCGGCGTCGTCGGAAATGGTGTCGAGGTCGCCCTCGCGCAGCCCCGCCTCGCCGTGGCCGCCGATCTCGTAGCGGTCGTCGCCGGCGCCGCCGTGGAGGTCGTTCGAGCCGGTGCCGCTGACCAACATGTCGTCACCCGCGCCGCCGTAGAGCGCGTCGTAGCCACCGGCGCCGTAGAGCGTGTCGTCGCCGCCCTGGCCGACGAGGACGTTGTCGCCATCGTTGCCCAGGATGATGTTGTCGGCGTCATTGCCCAAGACGTCGCTGCGCTTGTCACCGTCGAGAACAACGTGGCGTTCCCCGTAGGTAGATCTGTTGGACAAGCGCATATAATCGATCTCTGGCTGCTGCCAGTAGGTCTCCCCCTCCGCATAAAACAAATTCCCGCCGCGATCACTGTGATAGAACGACGGCTGGAACATGGACTCCCCGCCGAGCGCCGACATCGGCACCGTGCCTTCGGCGGCGAGGTCCAGCGGGTCGTCGGCGCCGGCCGGCAGGTCGACGGCGAGGCGGAATTCCTGCGCGACGCTCTCGCCCGCTTCGTCGGTCGCGGTGATCCGCAGCATGTGCTGGCCGGCGGCGGTCGCGGTTCCGCTCAGCGTCGTGCCGTCGAAGACGAGCCCTTCGGGCAACGGCGAGCCGTGGGCGGCGCCGGCGGTGAAGGTGAGCGCGTCGCCGAACGGCAGGTCCGCATCGGTAAAGAAGCCGGTTACGGCCAACGGCGCCATCGGCTCGCCCGCGGTCGCGCTGCGTCCGGCGATGGTGGCCGTGACTTCCGGCGCGTCGTTGACGTTGGCGACGTCGAGGGTCGCGTCCACCGATGTCGTCGCCCCGAGGTGGTCGGCGGCGGTCACCCGCAGTTGCAGAGAGCCGATATCGGCGTCGCTTGGCACGCCCGTGAACGTCCGCGTCGCCGCGTCGAACCCGAGCCAAGCCGGCAATGGCGAGCCGCCGGCGAGGCCGGCGCTCAGCGTCACCGGGCCACCCTCGGGATCGTTGAACAGCCCCGCCGGCAGGGTCCAGGAGAACGGCGCGTCCTCGGCCGCGCCCGGCGGCGTCAGATCGTCCGTGACCTGCGGCGCCTCATTCGTGCCGGCGACGTCGACCGCGAAGCTGGTCTCGACGGTCTTGCCCGCACTGTCCGTCGCCCGCAGCGTCACCGTGTACCCGCTATCCGCCTCCACGTTCGGGGCCGTGCCCGTGAGCTCGCCCGTGGCCGCGTCGAACGCGAGCCAGCTCGGCAGGCCGGGTGCGGTGACATGGAGGTCGTCGCCGAACGCGAGGTCGGCGTCGATGAACAAGTCATCGGGCAAGGCGATCGCGACCGCGGCACCCTCGGCGACGGCGAGATCGCCCACAGGCGTGCCGACGACCGGCGCGTCGTTGACGTTCTTCACTTTGAAACTCAGCACCGTGTCGACACTGGCGCCCGCCTTATCCGTGGCGGTAATGCGGA
>JAAAPF010000098.1 GCA_009908425.1 Alphaproteobacteria bacterium | reverse complement strand
TCTCGACGCCGCGGTCGAGGGCGCGGTCGCCTCCAAGTTCCGCAACAGCGGCCAGACCTGCATCTGCACGAACCGGCTCTACGTCCAGGCCGGCGTGCACGACGCCTTCGCCGAGAAGTTCGCCGAACGGGTGGCGCGCCTGAAGGTCGGCGGCGGCCTCGAGCCCGGCGTCGAGCAGGGCCCGCTGATCGGGCCCGCCGCGGTCGCCAAGGTCGAAGAGCACGTCCGAGACGCCCTCGACAAGGGCGCGCGCCTCGTCACCGGCGGTAAGCGGCACCCGCGCGGCGGGCTGTTCTTCGAGCCGACGGTGCTGGCGAACTGCACCGCCGACATGCGCATCGCCCGCGAGGAGACCTTCGGGCCCGTGGCCGCGATGTTCCGCTTCGAGCGCGAGGACGAGGCGATCGCGCTCGCCAACGACAGCGACGTCGGCCTCGCCGGCTATTTCTACGCCCGCGATCTCGGCCGGGTCTTGCGGGTCGCCGAGGCGCTCGAGGTCGGCATCGTCGGGGTCAACGACGGCGTGATCTCCACCGAGGTCGCCCCCTTCGGCGGGGTCAAGGAGAGCGGGCTCGGCCGCGAGGGCTCCAAATACGGCGTCGACGAGTTCCTGGAGATCAAATACGTCAGCCTCGGCGGCATCGACCGCTGACCCCGCGCCGCGACGCCCCGCCCCGAGCGGCGCCGCGGCATCCCGCCGTCGCCCCCGCGCGAGCCGCGGACGTCGTCGTCGCAGGCTCCGGCCGCGGCGACGCGCCCTCGCCCATGGCAGCATTGTGTGCTCGGGTGTTGTGGGTCTACGCCCGGTTCGGTCGCTGCCACGGCACCGGGATCACGACACACGAAAGGATGGTTCATGGGAGTGGCATGGAGGAGGACGGCCGCGGCCGTCGCGTGCGCCGCCGGGCTCGTCGCCGCGGCCCCCGCCGCACCGGTCCGCGCCGAGACGCCGGCGGACATGCTGGTCATGGGCACCCGCATCGACGACATGATCACCCTCGATCCGGCCGAGATCTTCGAGTTCTCGGCGGCCGAGATCGCCAACAACATGTACGACCGGATCATGACCTACGACCCCGGCAACTTCGCCGAGCTGACGGGCGGGGTGGTCCGGAGCTGGGAGATCTCGGCGGACGGCAAGACCATCACGTTCGCGATGCGCGACGGCCTGACCTTCCATTCGGGCAATCCGGTCCGCGCCGAGGACGCGGTGTGGTCGCTGCGCCGCGTGGTGAAGCTGAACAAGACCCCGGCCTTCATCCTCACCCAGCTGGGCTGGACCCCCGAGAACGTCGACGAGCTGATCCGCGTCACCGGTGACGGCGCCTTCGCGATCACCATCACCGAGGATTTCTCGCCCGGCCTGGTGCTGAACGCCCTCTCCGCCACCGTCGGCTCGGTCGTCGACAAGGAGGTCGTCATGGCCAACGCCGCCGACGGCGATCTCGGCTACAACTGGCTCAAGACCGACAGCGCCGGCTCCGGCCCTTTCGAGCTCCGGTCCTGGAACGCCAACGAGGCGGTGATCTTGAACCGCTTCGACGACTACCACGCCGGGGCGCCGGCGATGCGGCGGGTGATCGTGCGCCACGTCGCCGAGCCCGCCGCGCAGCGGCTGCTGCTGGAGGAGGGCGACATCGACATCGCCCGCACCCTCACCCCCGACCAGCTCGCCGGCCTCGAGGGCACCGAAGGGGTGGTCGTCGAGGCCAACCCCAAGTCGACGCTGCTCTACCTCGCCGCCAACGACGGCCACGAGGTGCTGGGCCGGCCCGCGGTGCAGGACGCGTTGCGCTATCTGATCGACTACCAGGGCATGGCCGACACCCTGTTGAAGGGGCAGGTCGACGTCCACCAGTCGTTCTGGCCGTCGGGCCTCTGGGCGTCGGCCGACGACCGGCCCTATGCGCTCGACGTCGCCCGCGCCGAGGCCCTGCTCGACGCGGCCGGCGTGGACGACCTGCAGGTGACGCTCGATACCCTCAACAGCTCGCCGTACATGGAGATCGCCCAGGCCGTGCAGGAGACGATGGGACGGGCCGGCATCGAGGTCGAGATCGCCCCGCAGGACGGCTCGGCGCTGTGGCCCAAATACCGCGCCCGGCGGCACGAGCTGATCCTGGCGCGCTGGGGCCCGGACTATCTCGATCCGCACTCCAACGCCGACAGCTTCGCCCACAACCCCGACAACCGGGAGGAGGCGCAGCTCACCGGCAAGCTGGCCTGGCGCAACGGCTGGTCCGATCCCGCCATCAACGCGCTCACCCGGACCGCGAGCCGGACGCTCGATCTGGAGCGCCGCGAGGACCTCTACGCCGCGCTGCAGCGCCTGCACCAACGGGTCTCGCCCTTCGCGGTGATGTTCCAGCAGAACGAGGTGATCGCCCGCCACGCCGACGTCGACGGGTTCGTCTCCGGGCCGACCTTCGATCTCGTCTTCTACGACGGCGTCGTGAAGAACTGAGCGGAGCGCCGCATGGCGACGACGGCGCCGCCCCCCGGCGGCGCGGGCGCGCGGGGGTCGGGCTTCGACTCGACCCCCGTGCGCGTGGCGCGCGAGGTCGCGGGCGTGCTCGGCGCGCTCGCCCTGACCTTTTTGGGGCTTACCGCGATCACCTTCTTCATCGGCCGGGTGATGCCGGTCGACCCGGTGCTGGCCATCGTCGGCGACCGCGCGCCCCAGGACGTCTACGAGGCGGTCTACCGCGAACTCGGTCTCGATGAGCCGATCTGGCAGCAGTACCTGCTGTTCATGGCCGACGTGGTCCGTGGCGACTTCGGCACCTCGATCCAGACCTCGAAGCCGGTGTTGGAGGACCTGCTGCGCTTCTTCCCGGCGACGCTGGAGCTGGCGACCGCGGCGACCCTCGTGGGCACGCTCGTGGGCGTGCCGATGGGGGTGGCGGCGGCGGTGAACCAGGGCCGACCGCTCGACCACGTGCTCCGGGTCGTCGGGCTGGTCGGCTATTCGACGCCGGTCTTCTGGCTCGGGATGATGGCGCTCTTGGTGTTCTACGCCCAGCTCGGCTGGACGCCCGGCCCCGGCCGCCTCGACGTCTTCTACCAGGGGCTGGTGCCGCAGGTGACCGGGCTGCTCTTGGTCGATTCGGCGCTCGCCGGGGACTGGACGGTGTTCTGGAACGCCGCCTCGCACCTCGTCCTGCCGACCGTCGTGCTCGGCACCTTCGCCTTGGCCTACATCGCGCGCATGACCCGCAGCTTCATGCTGGATCAGCTCAACCAGGAATATGTCCTGGCGGCGCGGGTGAAGGGGGTGCCCGAACGCGTCGTCATCTGGCGCCACGCCTTCGGCAACGTGCTGGTCCAGCTCATCACCATCATCGGCCTGACCTACGCCTCGCTCCTGGAGGGCTCGGTGCTGACCGAGACCGTGTTCGCCTGGCCCGGCATCGGGCAGTACATCACCACCGCCCTGTTCAAGTCCGACATGAACGCCGTGATCGGCGGCACCATCGTCGTCGGCTGCTGCTTCGTCGGCGTCAACATGCTCTCCGACCTGCTCTACCGGCTGGTCGATCCGCGCACGCGCGGTTAGGGGCGCGGGGATGGGCGATCTCGGCCCCACGGCGGCTTCCCGCGCCGGTCTGCGCGGCTGGCTCATGGCGGACGCGCCGGCCGACGCCTTTCAGGCCCGTTGCCAGCGCGCCTACCTCGCCTGGCTCGCCTTCAAGGCGAACCCGATCGCGATGGCGGGGCTGGTCATCATCGCCGGCCTCGTCGTCATGGCGCTGCTGGCGCCGGTGCTCACCACCACCGACGGGGTCGCGCAGAACCTCCAGAACCGCCTGGCCCCGCCGAGTGCCGAGCACTGGTTCGGCACCGACCAGCTCGGCCGCGACATCTACGACCGCATCGTCTGGGGGGCGCGGATCACCCTCTACATCGTCGGCATGGTGGCGATCATCGTCGTGCCGATCGGGCTCGCCATCGGGATCGTCGCGGGCTATGTCGGCGGTCTGGTCGAGCGCGCGCTGATGCGCCTGACCGACATCTTCCTCGCCTTTCCGCGGCTGATCCTGGCGCTGGCCTTCGTCTCGGCGCTGGGGCCCGGCATCGAGAACGCGGTGCTCGCGATCGCGCTCACCACCTGGGCGCCCTACGCCCGCATCGCCCGCGCCGAGGCGCTCACCATCCGCAACAGCGAGTTCATCCTGGCGGCGCGGGTGCAGGGGGCGTCCACCTTCCGCATCCTCAAGAGCCACGTCGTGCCGTTGTGCCTGTCCTCGGTGATCGTGCGGCTCACCCTCGACATGGCGGGCATCATCCTCACCGCCGCGGGTCTGGGCTTTTTGGGCCTGGGGGCGCAGCCGCCGACGCCGGAATGGGGGGCGATGATCTCGACGGGCCGCCAGCATCTCCTGGACCAATGGTGGGTGCCGACCATGCCCGGCCTCGCCATCCTGATCGTGAGCCTCGGCTTCAACCTCCTGGGCGACGGCCTGCGCGACGTCCTCGACCCGAAGAGCGGGAGCTGAGCGATGAGCCCGCCGCTCCTCGACGTCGCCGATCTCCACGTCACCTTCGCCACGCCCAAGGGGCCGGTCGAGGCGGTGCGGGGCGTGAGCTTCGCGCTCGGCCGCGAGCGCTTGGGCATCGTCGGCGAGAGCGGCTCGGGCAAGTCGCAGACGGGGCGGGCGATCCTGGGCGTCGTCGACCCTCGGGCGACGGTGCGGGCGCAGCGCCTCGCCTTCGACGGCATCGACCTGCGCGGCGCCGATCCGCGCACGCTCCGCCGCCTGCGCGGCGCGCGCATGTCGATGATCCTGCAGGATCCGAAATACAGCCTGAACCCGGTGATGCCGGTGGGTCGCCAGATCGCCGAGGCCTATCGGGTGCATCGCCGCGCCGGCAAGCGGGAGGCGCGGGTGCGCACCCTGGAGATGCTGGAGGCGGTCCACATCCGTGATCCGGAGCGGGTCTGGCGGGCGTACGCCCACGAGCTCTCCGGCGGCATGGGCCAGCGGGTCATGATCGCGATGATGATGATCGCCGAGCCCGATCTCATCATCGCCGACGAGCCCACCTCCGCGCTCGACGTCACCGTCTCGCTGCAGGTCCTGGCCGTCCTGGACGAGATGGTCACCCGCCGCGGCACCGGGCTGGTGTTCATCAGCCACGACCTCAACCTGGTGGCCTCGTTCTGCGATCGGGTGCTGATCATGTACGCCGGCCGCGTCGTCGAGACCCTCGCCGCCGCGGCGCTGCACCGCGCCGAGCACCCCTACACCCGCGGCCTGTTGAACTGCCTGCCGCGCGTCGACCGGCGCCTCGACCCGTTGCCGACGCTCACCCGCGATCCGGCCTGGGCGCGATGAGCGCAGCCGCGCCGATGGTCGAGCTCCGCGACCTCCACGTCCGCTTCGGGCGCGGCGCCGACGGCGTGCACGCGGTGCGCGGCGTCGAGCTCACCGTGCCGGCGGGCGCCGCTTACGGCCTGGTCGGCGAGAGCGGCTCGGGCAAGTCGACGGTGCTGCGCGTCATCGCCGGGCTGATCGACCGCTTCGAGGGCCGCCTCGCGGTCGCCGGCGAGGTGCCGGGCCGGCGGCGCGCGCTCGCCTTTCACCGGGCGGTGCAGATGGTCTTTCAGGATCCCTACGGCTCCCTGCACCCGCGCCACACCGTCGATCGGATCATCAAGGAGCCGCTCGCGATCCACCGCCTGCCGCGCGACGACGCCCGCATCGCCCGCGCCCTCGACGAGGTCGGCCTCGACCGCTCCTTTCGCTTCCGGTTTCCGCACCAACTGTCGGGCGGGCAGCGCCAGCGCGTGGCGATCGCCCGCGCCCTGGTCGTCGAGCCCGAGGTCGTCCTCCTCGACGAACCCACCTCCGCGCTCGACGTCTCGATCCAGGCCGAGGTCCTCAACCTGCTGACCCGCCTGCGGCGCGAGCGCGATCTCACCTACCTGCTGGTCAGCCACGACCTCGCCGTGGTCGGGCACATCTGCGAGGAGGTGGCGATCATGCGCGAGGGCGCGATCGTCGAGACGCTGGCGGTGGAGCGTCTGCGCGAGCGAACGCCGACCCACCCCTACACCCGGCAGCTGCTCGAGGCCGCCGCCGGCTACCACCCCGCCGTCGCCCGCCCGCTGGTGGCGACGGCTTGAGCGCGGCGTGCGAGCGCGCGAGCCGCGCGGGCGCGCGCCGCGGTCCGTTCGCGGGCGGCGCGGGGCCCACCCTTCACGCCGGCGCCCGGACCTCGCGGGGCCCGGATGGACTTGGAGAGCAGCGATGACCACCGGCTATTTCGTGACCGGGACGGATACCGATTGCGGCAAGACGGTCGCCGCCGCCTGGCTGATGCTCGCGGTCGACGGCGCCTACTGGAAACCGGTGCAGAGCGGCTTGGACGGGCCGATCGATCGCACGACCGTCCAGACCCTGACCGGCTACGACGACGCCCGGTTTCTGCCCTCGCGCTTCGAACTCACGCAGCCGCTGTCGCCGCACGAGGCCGCCCGCCGCGACGGGGTCCGCATCCGGCTCGAGGATTTCGATCTGCCGCACGCCGAGCGGCCGCTGATCGTGGAAGGTGCCGGCGGTCTGCTGGTCCCGCTCGACGAGTCCGCCTTCGTCGTCGATCTGATCGCCCGCTTGGGCTTGCCGGCGGTGCTGGTCTGCCGCTCCACCCTCGGCACCATCAACCACACGCTGCTGTCGCTCGCGGCGCTGCGGGCGCGGGGCGTGCACCCGGCCGGTCTGATCGTCAACGGCCCCAAGACCCCGCACAACCGCGACGCCCTCGAACGCTACGGCGGCCTTCCGGTCATCGCGGAGATCGATCGGCTGGAGCGGCTCGATGCGGCGAGCCTGGCGGCGATCGCGCCGGAAATCGAACTCTGACGAGGGGACCTACGGCATGACCCTGCGCGACGCGGATCACCGCCACATCTGGCACCCGTTCACCCAGCACGGCAGCGAACCGGCGCCCATCGTCGTCGACAAGGCCCGCGGGGCGAGCCTCTTCACCCCGGACGGGCACGAACTGCTGGACATGATCTCGTCCTGGTGGACCTCGATCCACGGCCACGCCCATCCCGCGCTCAACCGGGCGCTCGCCGAGCAGGCCGCCGCGATGGAGCACGTCATGTTCGCGGGCTTCACCCATCCGCCGGCGATCGCGCTGTCCGAACGGCTCGCGGCGATCCTGCCGGGCGATCTCGACCGCGTGTTCTTCTCCGACGACGGCTCCACCGCCGTCGAGGTCGCGGTGAAGCTCGCCTTTCAGTACTGGAAGAACCAGGGCGCGACCCGCCGCACCCGCTTTTTGGCGTTCGAGGGCGCCTATCACGGCGACACGCTGGGGGCGATGGCGGTCGGACGCGGCAGCGGTTTCTACGCTCCCTTCGACGACCTCATGTTCGCGGTCGACCTGATCGCCTGGCCGGGAACCTGGGACCGGGACGACGAGGTCGAGGCGCGCGAGGAGCGGGCGCTGGCCGACCTGCGCGACCGCCTGCGACGCGACGGCGACAGCGTCGCCGCGATCGTCGTCGAGCCGCTGGTTCAAGGCGCCGGCGGCATGCGCATGTGTCGCCCCGGCTTTCTGCGGGCGGCGGTCGAAATGGCGCGGGCGTTCGGCGTCTTGGTGATTTTCGACGAGGTCGCGGTCGGGTTCGGGCGCACCGGCACCATGTTCGCCTGCCAACAGGTCGGCGTGGTGCCGGATTTCATCTGTCTGTCCAAGGGCCTGACCGCGGGCTATCTGCCGATGTCGGTCACCGTCACGACCGAGCGGATCTTCGAGGCGTTCTTGGACGACGGCCCGCGCAAGATGTTCACGCACGGCCATTCCTTCACCGCCAACCCGCTCGCCTGCGCGGTCGCCTTGAAGTCGCTGGAGCTGTTCGACGAGGAGGCCAGCCTCGACCGGGTCGCGCGCATCGAGCGCGCCCACCGCGCCCAGCTCGACCGCCTGCACGCCAGCCCGGGCGTCGCCCGCCCGCGCCTCACCGGCTCGATCCTCGCCTTCGACCTCCGCGACGACGCCGGCGGCTACAAATCCTCGGGGAGCGAGCGGCTCCGCGACTATTTCCTGAGCCGCGGGCTCAACATTCGCCCCCTCGGCGACGCGGTGTACCTGATGCCGCCCTACTGTATCACCGACGAGCAGTTGAGCGCCGCCTACGCCGGCATCTTCCAAGGTCTGGAAGACCTCCGCTGAACGCCCCCGGCCGCTGCCGCCGTCGGCGGGCCCACCGCCGCGGCCGCCCGGGCGCGGCTTGACGACGCCGGCGGGAACCTCGAAGTCGGTCGGGCGGTGGGACGTGCCGGTCGCGCACGCCCGGCCGGCGGCTAGGGCGCCCGCGCGCCCTAGAGCGCGTCCCGTTCAAGGTGACCGAGCCACCCGCACACCCCGTCCGGCCACCCAGGGTATCGTGCTCGTGGGCGGCCGGGCGGGGTGTGCGGGTGGGTTCGCCGAAGGGGGACGCGCCCTAGCTTTCGCGGTGACGGTCGCGGACGGAGGGTGCGGCATGGCGAAGGTGTTGGTGATCGGGGCGAGCCGGGGCGTCGGGCTCGAGACGGTGAGGGCGGCGCTCGCCGCCGGGCACCGGGTGCGGGCGATGGCGCGCCACGTCGACCGCCTCGGCCTGGACGATCCGAACCTGGAGACCGTCGCCGGCGACGCGCTTTCCCGGGGTGACGTCCGCGCCGCCCTCGACGGGGTCGACGTCGTCGTCCAGACCCTCGGCATCACCCCGCGCCCGCAGGCGGTGGTGCGCGGCACGCGCCTCTTCTCCCGCGCCACCCGCATCCTGGTCGACGCCATGACGGAGGCCGGGGTGCGGCGGCTGGTGTGCCTCACCGGCTTCGGCGCCGGCGACAGCCGCAACCAGGGCGGCCTGCTCTACGACACCGCCTTCAAGCTGTTCCTCGCCCGGGTCTACGACGACAAGAACGTCCAAGAGCACCTGATCCGCAACAGCGATCTGGACTGGGTCATCGCCCGCCCGGTGATCCTCACCGACCGCCCCGCCACCGGCCGCTACCGCGTCCTGCTCGACCCGAAGGACTGGCGCG
>JAAAPF010000337.1 GCA_009908425.1 Alphaproteobacteria bacterium | reverse complement strand
CGTCGGCAACGTCACTGTCGTCCGCCGCATCCGGGGCGGGACCGAGCCCGCGGTCTACGACCTTCCGTTCGCCTTCGCCTTTCGCGCCTTCCATCCCGACGCCCCGATCGTCCACCTCGAGGGCGCGGGCTGACGCTCGCGGGCGGCGAGGGAGGGCGGCGGGTCCAGCGCTGCGAGCGACGGGGGCGGACGCCGCCGGCCGGGCGACGACGGCCCCGGCCGCGGCTCACGCTGCGGTCGTCGCGCCGAGCGCTCACACGCGTCATCGTTCTTCGCGCTTGTCTGCGGTCGCCCCTGTTGTATGAATTTAGGCGCGCGTATTTCCAAGCGGGATTGTACCGATGATGCTCGGGATCAAATGCCCAATGGTTGCTGTGATAATCGCGTGCTTGTCGAGCGGCCCAGTCGTCGCCGACACCTCTTCCGATTACAACACGGCGATCAAGCTCGCCGAGCTGCTGCGCTCGGGGCGCGACGTCATCTCCAGCTACCAAGCGCTGATCAACGATCCCGACACCGCCGACAATGGGCTCGACGGCGACGCGCTGGTCCGCCAAGTGCGTGCGGTCTTCGAGCTGCGCGCCGGCGAGACGTTCGACCTCGAGGGCGCGTCGCGCGCGACCGGGCGCTGCTCGACGTCATGACCGGGGCGATGCGCCGCACCGTCGACGCCCATCAAGACGACATCAACCGCCCCGGCGTCGGCTTCAAGGGCTTCATCCCGGCGGTGTTCGCGCGGGTCACCAAGGAGGAGTTCGCCGCCATCGCCGGTAAGGACACCCGGGTCCGGGTCACCGCGCCGCCGGAGCTCATCCGCAAGCGCAAGTCCCGCCCCGATCCCTGGGAACTCGAGGTCATCGAGACGCAGCTGCTCGATCCCGCCCGGCCGGCGGGCGAGGCCTACACCGCGCGGGTCGACGTCGACGGCCGGCGCCGTCAGCCGCCTCGTGGGTAGAGGGGCGTCACCGGCGCCGTGCCGCCGCGGACGACCGACGGCGCGCCGCCACCGGCTCGGCCACGTCCCCGGTGGCGGGCGCGGTGCGGCCGGCGAGGGCGCGCAGGCGGTCGAGGTCGTGCACCACGATCCGGCCGTAACCCACCGAGAGCACGCCCTCGCCGCGCAGCTTCACCAGGAAGCGGTTGACGGTGTGGCGGGAAACCGCGCTCATCTCGGCCAGCGCCCACTGCGTCAGCGCGAGCTCCTGGCCGGGGCGCGCGAAGCCGCACGGGTCGTTGTCGAGCAGCCCCAACAGGCGGGAGGCGATGCGGGTTTGGCCACCGGCGGGCTTGAGGTCGGCGTGCAGGCGCACCAACAGCTCGCACTCCCGGGCCGCCAGGGTGGCGAACCGCCGCCACGCCGCCGGATCGCGCCCCACCACCAACTCGAAGGCGGAGGCCGGAAACTGCGCCACCACCGCCGGCGCACCGAGGGCCACCGTCATCTCCTGGGGGGTGCCGCTCAGCACCGAGGTGCCGCCGAACCAGGCGCCGGGCAGGCCGAACAGCGCCGGGTGCTCCTCGTCGTCGTGACCCGCCAAGCGGTACTCGACATTGCCTCCGATCACGCCGTAGATCCCGCCGGCCGGCTCGCCGCGGCGGATCACCGTCTCGCCGCGGCCGTAGCGGCGGATGCGCGAGCGCTCCAACACCTCGCGTTGAAAGCTCGCGGGCTGGCCGGCCAGCCAGCCCCGCTCCAACAGCACCGCGCACCGTGCCGGCAACGCGCCGGCGTGAGTGCCGCCGTTACCGCCGGCCGGTTCGCCGCCGGCGCCGACCGTCGGGCGGGCGACGGCGTTGCACGCTCCGGCGCCACCGTTGCCGCCGCGCCATACCCCGAGTGTGTTCCGCATGCGTCTCCTCCCTCGTTCGCATCGGGCGACCGCGCCCTTAGCGGGTCGAGCGGCGTCACCATCGACGGAGCGAAATCTCGATCGGTTCGGTGCCACCGCCCATGGCTCGCCTCACGGCCGCGCCTCGATCCCGCCGGGAGCGAGACCGACGCTCGGCGCCCGGCAGGTGCCGTGAGCTCGAAGCCGCGTCAGCGCCCGTCCCCGCCGTCGACAACCGCGACCCGCGACCTGCCGGCGGCCTTCGCGCGATAAAGCGCACGATCGGCGCGCGCGATGACGGCGCCGGCGTCATCGCCCGGCGCGAAGAGTGCGCCGCCGGCACTGATCCGCACCGCGGGCGGCGCGGCGCCGTCGAGGTGGATCACGCCGGCACTGATCCGCACCGCCAGCGGCGCGGCGCCGTCGAGGTGGATCACCGCGCCGTCGAGGCGCGCCACCAGGCCCGCCAACTCGCCCGCCCGGACGTCCCGGACCAGCACCGCGAACTCGTCACCGCCGAAACGCGCGACCAGGTCCTGGTCACGGCACCGCTCTTTCAATCCTTCCGCCACGCCGCGCAGGGTTTCGTCGCCGACGCGGTGGCCGTAGGTGTCGTTGACGTGTTTGAACGCATCCACGTCCACCATCACGAGGGCGTTGCTCGCATCGGCGCGGCGCGTGCCGTCCAAGAGACGGGCGAGGTGCCGCTCGAACCCGTTGCGGTTGGCGAGCCCGGTCACGACGTCGCGCTCGGCCGTCCGCTTCAGGCGCGCGAGCACGGCGCGCTCGCGCGTGACGTCGCGTTGGACCGCGGCGAAATAGCGCGCGCCGGCCGCGCTCTCGATCGGCACGATCCGGATGTCGAACCAGTAGGGCGCGCCGGTCTTGCCGTAGTTCAACAGCTGTTCGCGGCAGCCTCGGCCGGCCTCCAGCGCGGCGCGGATGCGGCCGAGCGCGGCCGGGTCGGTGCCGGGACCCTGGAGCATGCGCGGGGTGCGCCCGACGAGTTCGTCGGCGCGATAGCCGGTGATCGCCGTCGCGGCCGCGTTGACGAAGACGATTTCCGGGCCCGGGGCGCTCACCGGCGCGGCCTTGGTGACGATGACCGCGTCGTCGAGGCGCTCGATCAGGTGGCGGAAGACCTCGTCCGGCGGAGGATCCGTGCGCTCTCCCGATCCGCCCGGAACGCCCGGCGCCTCGGCCGACGGTTCGCGCGGCGCCCGGGACGGCGCGGCGGCCGCGCCCGTCCCCGGCCCGTCGGCCCGGTTCGCGGGGCCGCCGGAACACGCCACCCTGTTCGGCGACGTCGCGCCGGTCGTCGTGTCGATCTTTGCCCACATCGGCTGGCGATCCCTCATCGACCCCTCATCGACGGCGACAGGCGCCGGGCGGGTGCACGGTCGCGCCGCGTTCCACCCGGCTCGAACGCTCAGAGCTCGGGCGTCCAGGGACCGTCCTCGTCCTCGGGCAGCCCGCGGGACATCGGCGGGCCCATCGAATGGTCGGTGCCGTCGTCGTAGGACCCCGTAAACATGATCATCTCGCAAAAGCCGGTCGCCACGATCGGCCCGTCCGGCCCACCTTCGCGCAGCTGGATCACGCCCTCGATATAGGGGCCGGCAAAACCGAGGCCCTCCTGGTCGGGGATGGTCGGCTCGTACCAGAACGTGCCGTGCGGCGTCTCGATCCGGCCCCACCACGGATAGACCTTGCCCGACTTCGGCGAGGTCCACATCCGCTCCGGGATCAGCTTGAAGGCCGGGCCGAAGGCGTAGCTCCGCTCGAAGGTATCGCCGTCCATGTAGAAGTAGCGGTTCACGTTGTAATTCGGATTCCGGAATTCCTCGCCTTCGTAGTACTGGCGGAAGGTCATCAGGTCTCCGCTCTCCTCGAACCGGAACCAAGCCCAGAAATAGCGATACTGGTAGGTGTTGCGGAAGTTGCCCCACTGGTGCTCGAACCAGCCGGTGCCGTCGAAACGGACGGTGCGGCCGGCCACTTCGAGGTCGCCCGTGGTGGCCATGTCCGGCGCCGTATAATAGATCGTGAGGCCGTACATCGTTTCCGGGTTCTGGCGCTGCTGCGGATCGACCCCGATGCTTTCCAGACCCCAATAGGCCATCGGCGCATAGCCCGGCGCCCGGGCCCGCGACGTCATCGCGAGGCGGAACGGCTCGTTCCATTCGTCCTTCTCGGTGGTATAGCCGCCGAATTCCCACGTCTCGGTGGCGTGGGTGTAGGCGGTCGTGAAGCCGCTCTTGCCGTCGTCGATCTCGTAGCGGAAGTGGAAATCCTCCGCGTCCGGGCCCGAGCCTTCCGTGGTCATCGGACCGGTGATGTAGAGCAGCGCGGTGTGGAACTCGCCGGTGTCGAGGTTGTGGAAGGCGAACAGCACGTTGTGCAGCGGCCGGCCCTCCGCCGCGACCCAGCCCTGGCTGAGCGGCACCCAGAACACCGACACGCGCTCGCCGGTGTCGAGGTCGCGGCCGAGCACGGTGATGTAGTGCCACTCGTTGAAATCGTTGGTCTGGTAGAAGGCCCCGCCGTGCCAGGCGTGGTCGCGCGGCAGCGAATAGAGCGCCTGCCCGCTCGACGTCTCGACGCCGGCACCGGCCAAGGGTGGCGGGCCGTCCGAGGCGTGGGCGCGCGTCGGGGCGACGGCGCTCGCCATACCGCCCAGGCCGCCGAGGGCGAAGCTCGCCGCCGGCGCGGTGCGCAACAGATCGCGGCGGGTCGGACCCGCGTCGGTCGGAGAAGCAGGCGGTGTCGGGAGCTTCATGTCGGTGTCGATGCCTTCTGTGTCGGTACGGCCCGACCGGGTGCGCGGCGATGATCGCCGGCCCGATCGGGTCGCTGGTCACGATTCGAACTCAACAGTTATCGGTTGTCGCCGAGGCCGTCTGTCCGCCGGACGCAATCCATCCGCTGCGCGAAGTTTTTTTCCGCCGCGTCGCCGGCCGGGGAGGCTCAGCCCCCGCGCCTCGCGGTCTGCGACGGATACTCGCCGAAGGCGGCGTGATAGGCCGCCGCGAACCGCCCGGGATGGGGGAATCCCACCGCTTGCGCGACCTCGAGGACGGTGAGCGCGCTCCCGCCGGCGCGCAGCAACGCCCGCGCCCGGGCGAGCCGGTGTCGACGCACGTACGCGCTCACCGACATGTCGAGTTCCCGTCGGAACGCGCTCTGCACCGTGCGCAGGCTGGTGCCCGCCGCCGCCGCGAGGTCGGCGTAGGAGAACGCGTCCGGCTCCGTCGCCTCGAGATACTCCAGCGCCCGGCGCAGCACGCGACTTCGGGGTGCCGTCGAGCTGCCGCCTCTGCCGGTCGCGTCGACCAGCACGCTCGCCACGTTCAAGAGCAGCGTTTCCGCCCGGGCGCGACGGAAGCGCTCGAGGCCGAGCAGGGGCGCCGGCGTGTCCTCGAGGTCACGGACGGCGGTCATCACCGCGCGCCGTAGAGCGGCGATCCCCGGCAACGTCGTCCGACCGGCGACGCGGTCGGCGAGAACGACCGGGTCGAGCTCGCAGTCCAGGAGCCGCATCGCCTCGGCCGTCGCGTCGGCCCGGGCCGAGACCAGGACGAGCGCACTGTTCGGCTGAAAGATGGTGCGCCCACGGCTGGCGTAAACGAACGCCGCCTCGGCGCGGCCGAGATCGGCGGTGTCGGATCCCGTCGCCAGCGTCAACTCGCCGTGCAGCGGCACCAACAGTCGGACGTAGCGATCGAATTCGTTGTCGATGGTGTAGCCGCCGGACATGGTCGCCACCAGCGTCAACGGGCCGAGCATGATCGCGTTCGAAACGAGCGACCAGGACGGGCCGGAGAGGGGAACGATGGACCGCGAGCCCGGCTGGCGCGAACGCACGCTCTCGAGCGCGACGTCCGGGTCGGCCGTCGAGAGGACGTTGAAACGACGCAGCGGCAGGCTGACGGGCACCGGGGGAACTCGTCTCATCCACAAGGCACGGGCACAACGACGTGCGCGACGACGGCCGTGGAGGTCAACGGTCCTTTGTCGTCGGCCACCGAGCCGATGCCGGAACGTGGCCCACTCGTCCCCACCGCCGCGCTCACCCGCGCGATCCGAGCGGGCCCGCCGCCGTGCCGACCTCGATCCGGGGCGCGATTAACGCCTTCGGGCCCGCGAGGGCCGCGTTACGACCCGGGCGCGACCCGCGGAACGCGAACCGGCCCACCGGCTCAGCGGTGGATGCTGAAGTTCTCCCAGCGGGCGGTGCCGAGAAGGCGGCGAAAAGCGGTACCGTTCATCGCCACCAGATGCCGGTGATCGCCGGCCTCGAAGAACACCGTCTCGCTGGTGTCGAGCGAGCGGTCGACCACGGTCTCGACGCCGTAGGCGGTGCCGAGGGCGGGCACCGCCCCGGTGGCGCAGTCGGCGAAGTAGACCGCGATCTGGTCCTCCGGCGCCAGCTCGAGCGAGCGTCCGAGCGCCCGGCTGACGAGTTCCTCGCTCACCTGATGGGTGCTCGGCAGCACCGCCAGGACGGGCCCGGCGCCGTCGTGGAGCAGGACCGCCTTGGCGAGCCGGTCGCCGGGTACGTGCGCCGCTTGCGCGACCTGGCTCGCGGTCGGCGCCCACGGGTGCGCGCGGACGTCGTAATAGACACCCGCGGTGTCGAGGTGCGACTTGAGGTTGGGGGCGAGGCTGGTGTCCAGCGCCATCATGTCGGCCTCCCGTTGGTTGGCCCGGCGCGCGGGGCGGTGCCCATCAAGCGCACGACCTCGGCGTCGTCGAGCTGGTGAAAATCGGCGAAGAACGACCCCACCGCGCCGAAGGCCGCCGGGGTCTGCAGACAGACGACCTCGTCGGCGACCTCACCGAGGGCGGCGGCGGCGTCCGGCGGCGCCACCGGCACGGCCACGACGACGCGCGCGGCGCCCCGCTGGCGCATGGCCTCGACCGCGGCCCGCATGGTGGTGCCGGTGGCGAGGCCGTCGTCGACGAGGACGGCGGTGTGCCCCTCCACCGCCACCGGCTTGCGGCCGGCGAGATAGGTCTCGCGCCGCCGGCGGATCTCGTCGCAGGCGCGGCGGTAGGAGTCCTGCAGGTGCTGCTCCCACTCGCGGCCTTCCCACCCGCCGAGCGCGGGATTGCGGACCAGCCGCGGCGGGTCGCCGTCGAGGCGCGCGGCGATGGCGAATTCCGGCTGGTAGGGGGCGCCGACCTTGCGGACCAGGACGAGATCCAAGGGGCAGTCGAGGGTGCGGGCGACCTCCAGGCCGACCGGCACGCCGCCGCGCGGCAGCGCCAGCACCACCGGTCGCTCCCACGCTCGTTCGGCCAGCTCCGCGGCCAACAGCCGGCCCGCTTCGGCGCGGCTCTCGAAGACGTCAACGGCCATCGCGATCGCCCCGGCGCGCGCAACGTTCCTCCCGATCGTCCCCACCTACACGCAGTAGGGAACGAATGCGTTGAGCGAGATCACGTCGCCCGCGCTTGACGGTGGTCGCCGGGCGCGCGTTCTTCGATCGCATCCAACCGAGCGGAGACGGCGATGGCGGAGCGGACGTCCGCAACGGAAGAGACGCTCGCGTTCCTGCGGCGCGCCGAGGGGCATCCCGAAGACACCGCCGGCGTCGAAGTCGTCGAAACCCACTTCGCCTGGGTCTTCCTCGGCACCCGCGTCGTCCGCAAGCTGCGCAAGCCGATCCGCACCCCGCGCTTCGACCTTACCACCGTCGCCAGTCGCGAAGCCGCCTCGCGCGAGGAGGTGCGCCTCAACCGCGTGCTCGCCCCCGACGTCTATCTGGGCGTGGAGCCCCTGACCCGTCGCGCGGACGGCGGCCTGGCGCTGGACGGCGAGGGGCCGACGGTGGACTGGTTGGTGGTGATGCGGCGGCTGCCGGCGGCACGCGCCCTCGACGTGGTGAACCCGCCCGGCCCGGCCGCGCTCGAACCGCTCGCCGACCTCTTGGCCGGCTACTACGCCCGCGCGCCCCGGGTCGCCGGCCCGCCCGCGAGCTGGGCGGCGCGGATCGCGGCGGCGCTCGACGAGCTGCAGGCGCGCCTGGCCGGCGGGCTCGCGGGCGGTGCGGCGCTGGCCGCCGGGTTGGCGGCCTTCGCGGGGCGCGAGCGGGCGCTGTTGGAGACACGCGCCGCCGCCGGCCGCATCGTCGACGGCCACGGCGACCTGCGCCCCGAGCACGTCTACCTGACGCGCCCGCCGCGGGTGCTCGACCGGCTCGACTTCGACGCCGAGCTTCGGCGCATGGACTGGCTCGAAGACCTGGCGTTGCTGGCGGTCGACCTCGAACGGCTGGGCCGGCCGTGGATCGCGGCGGCGCTCACCGACGCGCTCGCCGAGCGCCTCGACGACGCCCCGCCGCCGGTCCTCGGTCGCTTCTACCGCGCCTGGCGGGCGCTGTTGCGGGCGCGGCTCTGCCTCGACCACCGCGCCCGGCCGGGCCGCCTCGGTGCCGCGGGATGGTTGCGCCGTGCCAAGACCTATCTGGCCATCGCCGAGCGCCACGCCCTTCGCTTGTGGTGAACGTCTGCCGGCGAGCCGGCGAGCCGCGCGCTCAGGCGGGACGCCGGCCCGCTTGCCGCTCCGCGGCGGCGGCGCGACGGCGCGCCCGGGCGTCCTCGAGGCGCAACCGCAGGCGGCGGATTGGGGACAGGCGCTCGATGAAGAGCTTGCCGTTCAGATGGTCGACCTCGTGCTGCAGGCAGACGGCGTGCATGTCCTCGAGCTCGCGCTCGAACGGCTCGCCGGCGGGATCGGCCGCCCGCACCAGGACCCGGGTCGCGCGCAGGACGTTGCCGACGACGCCCGGCACCGACAGGCAGCTCTCCTCCACGATCCCCCAGCGCCGGCGCGCGACGATCTCGGGATTGACGAAGACCTCGGGCGCGGTGCGATCGCCGGCGAGATCCATCACCGACACCCGGCGCAGGTCGCCGACCTGCGGCGCCGACAGGCCGATGCCGCCGGCCGCCTTGAGGGTGTCGAGCAGGTCCGCGACCAGGCGCGCGAGGTCGGCGTCGAACGCCGTCAGCGGCGCGCACGGCGTGCGCAGGCGGGTGTCCGGGTGCGCGAGGATGGTCAAAGGCGCCATGGCGTCACCTCATCGCGTGGATCCGCCGCGCCAGCCGGCCAGGGCCGGTGCGGCGGCGGCGCCGGCGGCACGGCGCAGCAGCGGCGCCGCGGCGGCGATGGTCACCAGCAGGAGCCCGATCTCGAGGGCGTAGACGGTGACGTAGCCGCCGGCGACGGCGCCGAGGCCGCCGAAGGCCTCGGTCGCGCCGAGTGCGGCGTTGACGCCGTCGCGGATGCCGCCGCTGAGCGCCATGGCGAGGCCCGCCGCGCTCGCCTGCACCGCGCCCCAGGCGCCGAGCGCCAAGCCGGCCTGGTTCTTGGGCGCGCGGGTCATCGTCGCGGTCAGGGTGCCGTGGCCGAAGAGCGCGCCGCCGAAGCCGATGAGGAAGTTGCCCAGCGGGAACAGGACGGGAACGCCCAAAGGAGCCGCGAGCAGCACCAGCGCGAAGGCCGGCAGGCCCAGGAGCGCGCCGCCCGCGGCGACGCGGTAGGCGTCGCCGCCGCGGCCGAGGACGTGGCTCGCGAAGCCGAAGCCCACCAGGCCGCCGAGGGCGAAGAGCGCGGTGAGCTTGGTGGTGGCGCTGACGCTGAGGTCGAGCACCTCGCCGCCGAAGGGTTCGAGCAGCACGTCGGACATGGCGAAGGCCATGGTTCCGATGCCGACGACGACCAGCCGGCGCACGGTCTGCTCACCGGCGCAGAAATGGCGCCAGCTGTCGCGGAAGGAGGGATCGGGGCCGCGGGCGGTGGCGCCGCGCGGCGGCCGCCGGGTCTCCTGTTTCCACATCGCCACCAGGTTCAAGACGACGGTCGCCACACTGGCGGCCTGAATCACCTGCACCAGGCGGCCCGGCGAGAAGTCGGTGAGGGCGGCGCCGAACAGGAGGGCGCTGGTCATCATGCCGAGCAGCAGCATGACGTACATCAGCCCCACCACCTTGGGGTGGGACTCGGGCGGGGTCAGGTCGGTGGCGAGCGCCAGGCCCGCGGTCTGGACGGTGTGCAGCCCGGCGCCGACCATCAAGAAGGCGAGCGCGGCGCCGGCCTGGCCGAGCCAGATCAGCGCGCCGCTGGCCTCGCCCTTACCGGCGAGGACGAGCAGCGCGAACGGCATGATGGCGAAGCCGCCGAACTGCCAAAGCGTGCCCTTCCAGATGAACGGCACCCGGCGCCAGCCGAGCTCGCAGCGATGGGTGTCGGAGCGAAAGCCGATGAGCGCGCGGAACGGTGCGAAGGCGACGGGCAGGGCGATCATCAGGCCGACCAGCGAGGCCGGCACGCCGAGCTCGACGATCATGACCCGGTTGAGGGTACCGACCAGCAGCACCAGGGCCATGCCGACCGAGATCTGAAACAGCGACAGCCGGAGCAACCGCGTGAGCGGCAGGTCCGGCGTGGCGACGTCGGCGAAGGGCAGGTAGCGCGGGCCCAATTCGGCCCACGACCGCATCAGCTTGCGACCGAACCGGTCCATCTCGACAGCGTCCCCCCTGACCGATGGGGGGTCGAGAGCGGCCGCTCCCGGCCCCCTTGGTCAACATCACTCGGACAAGAGGGGCGTCGTCATCCGCCCCAGAAGGTGCCGATCCACGGCGTGTTGTTCAGGACGGCGAAGTGCACCACGAACGAAATCAGCGCCACCGCACCCAAAAACAGCGGCAACCCGACGGTCGGATTAACGACGCACCAAATCCTACCTTGATTCATCCTTACCTCCTCATCCCAGCCAGGGGCTAAACGCGGCGGCGAGAATGTGCGCGATCACCGCGATGAAGAAAAACACCCGAGCACCGTCGATGACGTGCTTATGGAGTTCTTCCGACTCTCGGATGGTCAGGCCGGTTGGCCACACCCGGTCCGGATCGTCCAAATCATTGGCCATGCGGTATTCTCCCAACGGAAGCCGACTTCACGAACCACCTCAGCCTCGCACGAGCCCCGAGGGGCTCGCCAAGTGTCGAGCCGATGGCAACCTGCGGGAGGACGTCCCGTCCACCGACACGAACGAGCCTGGCGGGGCCAAGCGTCGGGAGCAGCCGGTGGCGCCGCCCGAACCGGGTGATCGCCCCTTCGCTCCTATTCAAAACCGTACAGTCGAGGGGGAAAGCTGTCAAGGCAGGTTGTCACCTCGCCATGTCAACCTTCGTTGACGTCGCGGCGCCGCCGGCCGTCAAAAAAACCCGCGTGCTGCGGGCCGAGGGGACGTCGCGAGGGCGGCCGCGGCGGCCGAAGCACGCCGAAAGTGGCGTGCTTCGGGCGGTTGGTCAGCGGGCTTCGGGCACCAGCGTCGGAAAGCGCAGGAGCGACGACAGCGGGGCCGGGTTGCGCGCGAGGGTCGACAAGCCGACGCTGGACGACAGCGGTGACGCCTTGCCGGACAGCAGCGGCAGACCGAAGCTCGAGCGCCAGCTGCGCTTCGCGGTGGTCAGCAGCTTGAGCCCGAAGGTCTGCGACAGCGGCGCCGCCCGCTTGATCGTGAGGGCGAAGAACGACGACGGGAAGAACTTCGAGCTCGCCAGCGTGCCGAAGGTGGTGGTGCCGCGCACCAGCGGGGTGACGCCGATCAGCCCCGACACCGGGGCGGGCCGGTTGCGCTGCAGCACCGGCAGGCACACCGCCGACGAGAAGGGCGTGCCGACGTTCCAGTCGTAGGGGTCCTGCGGCAGTTCGATGTCGGTGTCGACCGGCCCGCACTCTTCCATGAGCTCCGCGGCGCGGCGGGCGTAGCCGAAGGCGGCCGGCACCACCACCAGCGAGCGGCCGCGGCGGACGCGGTCGGCGTAGACGTCCGCAAAGTCGCCCATGAGCTGGCCGGCCTTGACCGCGCTCGCGAAGGCGTCCGCGCCCGGCGCGCCGCCTTCCTCGCCGCCGACGCTCGGCGTCACCAGGTAGACCGAGTCCTCGGGATAGCCGTCCTCGACGAGCTTGCCGACGGCGTCGCGCGCCTTCTCCTCCGTGTCGAAAATCCGTACCACCGAATTCGCCATGATGGCTCTCCTGCAGTGTCCGCGCCGAGAGGACGCCGTGGCGGCGCCGTACAAACGCGCCTCACGGTCGCACCTCTACGATAGTCGGAGCCGTCGCCCCGGGAAAGGGCGAGCTGTCCAACCCGACCATCGTCTGTACATTGTACTTGACATGGTCACCGTCGGCGACCTCGAAAAATGTCCACCGCGCCTGACACTCGCGGCGGCCCTCGCAACCGCTGCCGGCGGCCGTGCTCAAAAGCGGTCGAGCGGGATCCGGAGATAGGAGGTGCCGTTGCGGTGCGGTGGCGGCTTGCGGCCGCCGCGGATGTTCACCTGCAGCGCCGCGAGCATGCGTTCGGGCAGGGTGAGGGTGGCGTCGCGGGCGGTGCGCAGGCGGACGTAATCGGCCTTCGAGACGCCGCCCTCAAGGTGGAGGTTGCTCTCGCGCTGGACCTTGACGGTGCTCTCGCACCGCGGCTCGCGGCCGTTGGGGGCGTAGTCGTGGCCGACGAAGACGCGGGTGTCGTCGGGCAGCCGCAACAGGCGCTGGATGCTGTCGTAGAGCCGGCCGGCGTCGCCGCCGGGGAAGTCGGCGCGGCTGGTGCCGCTGTCGGGCATCATCAGAGTGTCGGCGACGAAGGCGGCGTCGCCGATGACGTAGGAGATCGAGGCCAGGGTGTGGCCGGGGGTGAACAGGACGCGGCCGGTCAGCTCGCCGAGCGCGAAGCCGTCGCCGTCGGCGAACAGCCGGTCCCACTGCGACCCGTCGATCGGAAAATCGTCGCCGAGGTCGTAGATCGCGCGCCAGAGCTCCTGCACGCCGGTGACCATCGCCCCGATGCCACGCGGCGCGCCCAGCTTGGACTGCAGATAGGGCGCGGCGATGAAGTGGTCGGCGTGGGGATGGGTGTCTAGCAGCCAGACCACGTCCAGGCCCTCCGCCTCGACATAGGCCAGGACCTCGTCGGCGCTCTCGGTGCTGGTGCGGCCGTGGACCGGGTCGTAGTTCCAGACGACGTCGATGGTCGCCGCCTGCTTCGTCGCCGGGTCGTGGACGACGTACTGCCAACTGCCGGTGGCCGCACTGTAGAACGCCCGGACCACGGGCCCCGCCGCTTCGTCCATCCTCGCCTCCCGATATGCATTTGCGAAATCGGGACTGTTGAATACCGCAGGACCGCTCGGCGGGAAAGGGGCCGGCGAGTACGACGGCGGTGGTCGCCCTCGGCACGACGAGCGGGCCGAGCCGCCCCGCCACCAGCACCGATCGGACGCGCGCTCGAGTTCGCCGCCGGGTGACCGCCGAACCTTGCGCCATCGTGGCCCTGCTGTTCGGGACCGACCCGGCACACGCCGTGGCCGGCGCGAGCGGCGGTGCGCGCTCGCGCCCGTTTCAGAGAGCGCTTCGGTCGGATCCCGCCCCGTCAGGCGGCGCTCTCCCCGCGTGCCGCGACGACCTCGCGGCGCGTGATCTTGAGGCTGCGGTAGCCGGTCTCGATCGCGCCCTCGGCGACGAGCTGCTTGAGCGCCCGTTTCACGGTCGTGCGGGTGACGCCGACGAGACCGGCGAGTTGCTCCTGCGTTCCGACGACGACGCCCGCGTCGTCCGCCAGCTGCAGCAGCCGCCGGGCGACGCGAGCGGCGGGGGGCAAGGCGAGGGCCTCGCCCAACAGGCCGAGGGCCACCGCCATGTTGCGGTGGGTCAGCGCGTAGAAGCAGCGCCAGTGCTCGGGATGGCGGTCCAGATGGGCGCGGATCGCGGCGCCGGGCACCGCCAATAGGCGCGCGTCGGAACCCGCGTGGACCGAGACCAAACGTTCGGTTTCGGCGAGCAGCGCCAGATCGCCGATCCAAAAGCCCGGCTCGGCGCGATGAACGGCGACCGGCTCGTCGACGATCGACGGAAAGGTGATGTCGAGCCTGCCGGTCGCGAGGCCGTAGAGCCCCGTCCCGGTCTCGCCGGCTTCGTAGAGGACCTGTCCGGACGCGAGCGAGCGCCACCGGCCGACGCCCGCCACCCAGTCGCGCAGACCGGCCGGCTGCTCGGCGAGCCACCCCAGCCGGTCGAGCGGGGCGAGATCGAGTGGCCGTTCCATCGCATTGGCCACAATGACCCAATCTTCGCCGGCGCTCCAGGGCATAGAGGTCGGTGCTGGGGAGCAACATGGGGGGGGGACACGAACCATGCGCCTGCAACTTCTGGCGCTCGCGGGCGCCCTATCGGTGGCGGCGGGTGCCGCCGCCGCACAAGACCGCCCGAACATCCTCGTCATCTGGGGCGACGATATCGGCCAGTCGAACATCTCGGCCTACACCTTCGGCCTGATGGGCTACGAGACGCCGAACATCGACCGCATCGCCGCCGAGGGCATGATGTTCACCGACTACTACGGCGAGCAGTCCTGCACGGCCGGCCGGTCGTCCTTCATCACCGGCCAGAGCGTGCGGCGCACCGGTCTCTCCAAGGTCGGCCTGCCCGGCGCCGAACTCGGCATGCGGGATGAGGACCCCACCATCGCGGCGCTGTTGAAGGCGGAGGGCTACGCCACCGGGCAGTTCGGCAAGAACCACCTGGGCGATCGCGACGAGCACCTGCCGACGAACCACGGCTTCGACGAGTTCTTCGGCAACCTCTACCACCTCAACGCGGAGGAGGAGCCGGAGCATCCGGACTATCCACGCGACATGGTGCTGCCGGACGGCGAGACCTTCCTCGAGCGCTTCGGCCCGCGCGGCGTCATCCGCTCCTCGGCCAGCTACGGCGCGGACGCGATCACGCAGGAGATCGAGGACACCGGCGCGCTGACCCGCGAGCGCATGGAGGTCGTCGACGACGAGACCTCGGACGCGGCGATCGCCTTCATCCGCGAGCAGGAGGAGGCCGGCAACCCGTGGTTCGTCTGGTGGAACGGCACGCGCATGCACTTTCGTACGCACGTCACGCCGGAGATGCAGGAGCGCGCCGACGAGATCGCCGGCCGCACCGTCAACGAGTACACCGCCGGCATGATCGAGCACGACATGGACGTGGGCAAGTTCCTCGACCTGCTCGACGAGCTGGGCATCGCCGAGGAGACGCTCGTCTTCTACTCGACCGACAACGGCCCGCACATGAACACGTGGCCCGACGCGGGCATGACACCGTTCTGGAGCGAGAAGAACACGAATTGGGAGGGTGGCTGGCGTGTCCCGGCGGCGGTCCGCTGGCCGGGGCGCATCCCCGAGGGCGAGGTCACCAACGAGATCGTCCATCACATGGACTGGTTTCCGACCTTTCTCGCCGCCGCGGGCAACGCGACCGTGAAGGAGGACCTGCTCGACGGCGTCACCGTCGACGCGATGGCGGGCCGCGACTACCGCGTGCACCTCGACGGCTACGACATCCTGCCGCTGCTGACCGGCGAGAGCGAGGAGAGCCCGCGCGACGAGATCTTCTACTTCACCGACGACGGCGATCTGGCCGCGCTGCGTTACAACGACTGGAAGCTCATGTTCCTGGAGCAGGAGGAGTGGGGAACGCTGCGGGCCTGGGCCGAGCCGTTCACCGAGCTTCGCCTGCCGCTGATGTTCAACCTCCGGCGCGACCCTTACGAGCGCTCCTACCGGACGTCGAACACCTACTACGACTGGCTGCTCGATCACGCCTTCATGCTCGTCCCGGCGCAGCAGTACGTGGCGAGCTTCCTGGCGACGTTCGAGGAGTACCCGCCGCGGCAGGAGGCGGCGAGCTTCAACCTCGACGATGTGATGCAGAAGCTCGAGGAAGGCGCCGCGGGAGCGCGATGATGTGGACGACACGACTGGCGGCCGCCCTCTGGACGGTCGCCTTGCCCCTGGGCGCCTGGGCGGCGGAGCCGCTGCCCTCCTGGCACGACGGCCCGGCCAAGACCGCCATCCTGGACTTCGTCGCGGCCGTGACGACCGAGGCTGGCGCCGACTTCGTGCCACCGGATGAGCGCATCGCCGTCTTCGACAACGACGGCACGCTGTGGTCCGAGCAGCCGGTCTATTTCCAGTTCCTGTTCGCGATGGACCGCGCCGCCGAGTTGGCCGCGGCCGACCCCGCATGGGCGTCGACGCCGGCGCTGGAGGCGGCCGCCGCGGGTGACGTCGAAGCGATCGTCGCGGGCGGGCACGACGCGCTCCTGGAAGTCGTGACCGCCACCCATTCGGGCATGACGGTCGCCGCCTTCACCGCGACCGTGAGCGACTGGATCGCGACGGCCCGACACCCGGCGACCGACCGCCTCTATACCGACATGCTGTTCCAGCCGATGCTGGAGCTGTTGGATCACCTGCGTGCCAACGACTTCACGCCCTACATCGTCTCCGGCGGCGGCGTCGACTTCATGCGGGCCTTCACCGAGGACGCCTACGGCATCCCGCCGGAGCAGGTCATCGGCAGCATGGGCGACGCGCGCTTCGAGATCGTCGACGGCGACCCCGTCATCCTCAAGGACCCGGGCATCGCCTTCATCGACGACAAGGGCACCAAGCCCGTCGCCATCGCGCGCCACATCGGTCGCCGGCCCATCTTCGTCGCCGGCAACTCCGACGGCGACCTCGCCATGGCGCAATGGTCGACGGCGGGCGAGGGGCCGCGCTTCGCGCTGTTGGTCCACCACACCGACGGCGAGCGCGAATTCGCCTACGACCGCGAGAGCCATGTCGGCCGCCTCGACGCCGCCCTCGACGCGGCCGCGGCGGAGGGCTGGCTGGTGGTCGACATGGTCCGGGACTGGAAACGGGTGTGGCCCGCGCGCTGACCGTCGGCCTCTTTTGGCTCGCCCTCGCCTCGGCCGCGGCGGCGGAGCCGGCCTTCGTCGGCAGCGGCGCCTGCAGCGGCTGTCACGAGGCCGAGCACGCGGCGTGGGCGGGCTCCCACCACAATCTGGCCTGGACCGAACCCGGTCCGGACACCGTGCTCGGCGACTTCGACGACGCGGTCTTCACCCACGCCGGCGTCACCACCCGCTTTCGCCGGGACGGCGCCGCCTACGTGGTCGAAACCGGGGGGCCGCAGGGGCCGTGGCAGCGCTTCGAGGTGAGCGGCGTGGCCGGGATCGCGCCGCTTCAGCAGTACCTGATCGAGACCGCGCCGGGCCTCGTGCAGGCGCTCGACATCGCCTGGGACGTCGCGGCCGAGCGCTGGTATCCGCTCTACCCCGATCAGCTCGTCCGGGGCCCCGACAACGGCCTGCACTGGACCGGGCCCTACAAGTCCTGGAACGCCCGCTGCGCCGAGTGCCACGCCACCGACTACCGCCGCAACTACGACCCGCGCGCCCGCGCCTACGCCCCCGAACGGGCCGAGATCGGGGTCGGGTGCGAGGCCTGCCACGGTCCGGGCGCGGACCATCTGCGCTGGGCGGCCGCACCGGACGCCTTCGCGGGCGGCGACCGCGGCCTCACCTTCGACATCGCGGCCTCGGCCGAAGCCGAGATCCAACAGTGCGCGCAGTGCCACGCCCGCCGCGATCCCCTCACGGACGGCAACCCGCCCGTCGGCACGGCCTTCCACGACGCCTACCGCCTCGCTTTGCTGCGCCCGGGGCTCTATCACGCCGACGGCCAGATCGAGGGCGAAGTCTACGTCTACGGCTCGTTCCTGCAGTCGACGATGTACGAACGGGGCGTGCGCTGCAGCGACTGCCACGACCCGCACGCCGCCCGCGTCGCCCGCGACGGCGACGCCGTCTGCACCCGCTGCCACTCGCCCGCCGGCGACCGCCGCTTTCCCGGCCTGCGCCGCGCCGACTACACCGACCCGGCGCACCACTTCCACGATCCGGCCTCCGCCGGCGTCCGCTGCGTCTCGTGCCACATGATCGAGCGCGTCTACATGGGTGTCGACGGCCGCCGCGATCACGGCTTTCGGGTGCCGCGGCCCGACCTCGCGGCCGCCATCGGCACCCCCGACGCCTGCACCGACTGCCACGCCGAGGAGGGCGCGGCCTGGGCCGCGGCGGTCGTGGCGACGCGGTTCCCGGAAAGTCCCCACCGCGACGCCGACTGGCCGCGAACCTTCGCCGCGGCGCGCACGGAGCCCGGGGCCGAGGTCGCGGCGCTCCTCGCCGTCGCCGAGCGCGGCGATCTTGCCGGGATCGTGCGGGCCACCGCCCTCGACCTGCTGCAACCCGTCGCCGACCACGGCGTCGCCGACCGAGCGGCCGGGCTGCTCGCGGATCGCGACGCGGCGGTGCGGGCGGCGGCGGCGACGCTGCAGACGGCGGTGCCGCCGACGGCGCGGCCCGAGCGGCTGCGCCCGGCGCTGGTGGACCCGCGCCGCGCCGTGCGGTTCGCCGCCGCGCGCGCACTTCTCGGCGTCTCGACCCGGGGCCTACCGCCGGCGCTCGCCGACGCGATGCGGTCGGCCATGGCCGAGTGGCGGGCGACACAGTTGGCGAAGGCGGACTATCCGGAGACCCACCTGGCGATCGGTGGCGCCGCGCTCGCGGTCCGCGACCTGCGCGCCGCCGCCGGCGCCTTCCGCGAGGCCACCGTGCTCGACCCGCAGCGGGTCGACGCCTGGGTGATGCGCGTGCGCCTCGAGGCCGCTGTGGGCCAGGGCGCGCGGGCGCGGGCGGTGCTGGCCGACGCGTTGGCGGCGAACCCGAACGCCGCCCCCCTCAGGGCGTTGCGGGCCCAACTCGACGGCGAGGTGCGCTGAGCCCGCGCTTCGGCGGCCGGCGGCGACGTCGCCAGGTCACGACGCTTCGGCGTCGGCTTCGCGCGCGATCGCGGCGAGGGCGTCCAACTCGTGCACGACGATGCGACCGTAGGCGGCGGCGAGCACGCCTTCGGCGGCGAACTCGGACAGCACGCGGTTGACCGTGTGCCGCGACACGCCGGTCATGTCGGCCAGTTCCGACTGGGTCAGCGTCAGTTTGCGCCCGCCGCCGGCGCGGGCAGACACGGGCTCGTCCAACAGGCCCAACAGGCGTGCCGCCAGCCGCCGCCGCGGCGGCGCCGGCCGCCGCTCGGCGAGCAACCGCAGCAAGTGCTCGTGATGGCGGCACGCCAAGGCGGCGAAGCTGCGCCAGTGTGCCGGCTCGCGGGCGACCAGGTCGTCGAAACTGCCGAGCGACAGGTGCAGCAGCACCGTGGTGGCTTTGGACACCACGGTCACCGTTCGGGGTCGGCGCCCCGACAACGAGGGCTCGCCGAACCAGGATCCCGCGCTGCCGCCGTCGGCGACGTAACTGTCGTGGTCCGCGGTCGGAAAGCGGTGGAGGACCGAGCCGTCGACGACGCCGTAGAGCCCACCGGCCGGATCGCCGCGCCGAAAGACCACGTCGCCGCGCCCGTAACGCCGGATCCGACCGCGCGCGAGCACCTCCTCCTGCAGCCGACGCGGCTGTTCGGCCAGCCATCCGCGCTCGAGCAGCACGGCGCATTGCGCCGCCAACGCGACGGCTCGGTAACGCGGCTCGACGGTCGGCGCCGCTCCGATCTCCATCGGACATCACTCCCGCGTGAGAAGACGGCTCGGGGACGTGGGCGAGGAGGAACCACGGGGCACGATCCGGTGACGATCCGTCGACCCCACCGTGCACCCACCGGCCGTTGTCATTTGAACGATATTGAAGCACGCAAATTCAGAACAAGCACCTGAATTTATGCCATCAATTTGACAAATCGGCGATGACGCGGACGAACGCGCACCGATGGGGCCGGAATAGACTTTTCAATCGTGTCGCCGTACATGATCGACGACGGGCTCGGCGCCGCGTCGGGGCGATGGCGACGGGTTAGCGGTTCGAGGGCCGGTCTCCATGGCTTCGCCCGGCGCGCTGCGGCGTCGTGTCGAGTTGGCGCAAGGCGTCGGCGGGTGTGGGTACCTCGACGTCGCCGAGTGGGACGCCTACGTGCGAACGAGGACGCAGGCCGTCCGCCGCGGCGGCGGAGTGATGGCGGCGTGTCATGCCATCATGTCACCCGTAGGTCGAAGGCGATGGATCGGATGTCTAGGTTGCCTGACACTTGGTTGCGCCACTAAGGGTAGGGGCACTGGAACCTGCCGTCGTGTCGGGCGCGGAGCGATCGAATGGTGGAGCCGACACGGCCGCGGTCGCGGGGCGAGGGAGAGACCGTCATGCGTTACGAGGGCATTTTCGAGGAGGCGGTGGCCAAGGTTCGCCACGAGGGGCGTTACCGCGTCTTCGCCGATCTCGAGCGCCAGGCCGGACGCTTCCCCTACGCCTACAATCACGGGCCGGTGGGGCCGGGCGAGGTGGTGGTGTGGTGCTCCAACGACTATCTCGGGATGGGCCAACACCAGGCCACCCGCGGCGCCGCCTGCGCCGCCGTCGAGCGCCTCGGCACCGGGGCCGGCGGCACCCGCAACATCTCCGGGACGACCCATCTTCACGTCCTGCTGGAGCAGGAACTCGCCGATCTGCACGGTAAGGAGTCGGCGCTGGTCTTCACCTCGGGCTACGTCTCGAACGAGGCGACGATCTCGACGGTGGCGCAGCTGCTGCCCGACTGCGTCATCCTTTCCGACGAGATGAACCACGCCTCGATGATCGCCGGCGTGCGCGGCAGCCGCTGCCCCAAGATGATCTTTCGCCACAACGACCTCGCCCACCTCGAGGAGTTGCTGGCGAGCCTGCCGCACGATCGCGCCAAGCTGATCGCGTTCGAGAGCGTCTACTCGATGGATGGCGATTTCGGCGAGATCGAGGCGATCTGCGACCTCGCCGACAAGTACAACGCGATGACCTATCTCGACGAGGTCCACGCGGTCGGCATGTACGGCCCGCGCGGCGGCGGCGTCGCCGAGGCGCTGGGGCTGATGGATCGGATCACCATCCTGCAGGGCACGCTCGCCAAGGCCTATGGCTGCATGGGCGGCTACATCGCGGCCTCGGCCGCGGTGGTCGACGCCGTGCGCTCGGCCGCCCCCGGCTTCATCTTCACCACCTCGCTGGCCCCGGCCGTGGTCGGTGCCGCCACCGCCAGCGTGCGCCATCTCAAGACCTCGACCGCCGAGCGCAGGCGCCACCAGGAGCGGGCCGCGGCCGTCAAGCGCCGGCTGCGCGCGGTCGGGCTGCCGGTGATGGACAGCCCCTCGCACATCGTGCCGGTGTGGGTCGGCGACCCCGTGCGCTGCAAGCAGGCCACCGACCTGCTGTTGGAAAAGCACGGCATCTACATCCAGCCGATCAACTACCCGACGGTGCCGAAGGGCACCGAGCGGTTGCGCATCACGCCGACGCCGCTGCACGAGGACGGGCTGGTCGAGCACCTCGCCCGCGCGCTCGTCGACGTCTGGCACGAACTCCGCCTCGACGACCGCAACCCGGTCGACGCCGAGGTTCTCGCCGCCGCGTCCTGAACGCCGCGGTCACGCCACGGCCGCCGCCCCGGCGGCCGCCGGCGGCGGGTGCAGCACCGAACGCCACCCGCCGCCGGCGCCGGCCGTCGCCGCGGCACCGCGCCCGGGCCCGAACCGAGACCAGGGCTCGGCGGGGTCGGTGCCGCACTGGGCACCGGCTGGCGACCCGCCCTCTGGGGAAACGTTGCAACCACGGCGCCGGCGACGTTCGCTCGCGCCGCGACCCTCCGGGCACGGTTCCGGAGCGGGCGCGAGCGCCTGCGCCGCGACGATCCGCGCCGTTCCTCCCGCGGCGCCGCTCGCGTTTCACGCTGCGAGCGCGGGGGGTGAAGAAGATCACCGCGGTCGCGGCGACGACGGGGTAGCGTGAAGCCGAGCTGCGGCCGGTCGAGATCATCGCTCGGGGACACCGCGGCCGGCACGCGCGGAGGACGTCACGGTGTTCGTGTTTCTCGTCGCCGCTCTGCTCGCCTACGCCGTCGTCGCCGCCGGCGCGCTGCCGATCGGCCGACGGCGCAAGGCCGGTCCACCCCGGTCGGCGGCGATCGCCGCGGCGGTGGTCGCCGCCGGCCTCTACGGTCTGTTGGTTTGGCGCGTCGTCGACGCCGACTTCCTCGAGAGCGCGCGCAACTTCCAACTGCTGCTGGGCAGCCTCTTCGGCGCCCTGGTCTGGTTGCTCCCCCTGGCGGACACGCTGGCCACCCGCTTCGGCTCGACCTCGAGCGGCGAGGGTGGGGCGGCGGCGCCGTGGTGGACCCGGCCGTCGGCGATGGTGGCGCTGGCGCTCGTGGCGCTGCCGCTGGTCGCGCTGATCGCACCGCACGGCCGCTTGGACCTGGGCTTCCTGCGCTCGGTCAAGACACCGTTCCTCGAAGCCCAGTTCGTTCGCAACGAGACCCAGCTGCGGCTCCAGCTGGAAAGCGAGCCGCAGGGCTTCTTCCGGGTCGGTCGCACCGGGCTCGGGGCGCCGCTCGATCTCGCCCGTAACGAGCTGATCTACCTCCACAACCGCGCGGATCGGGCGGCGGAGGAGCGCATCGCCGAGACCGCGCTGGCGTTCGTCGTCGAGGTGCTGCAGCCGGTGGCCCGCTGCGTCTACGAAGTGGATCGGCTCTACGGCGTTCGCCAACTTCTGGTCGACAGTCTCCACGTCATGGGCCGGGGCCTGGCGCGGGCCGTCGTCATCGCCGCCCGGACGGATACCCCTGCGGAGGTCCGACGCGAGGGCATCATGGCATCGCTGCGTTACGCGTCGGGCGAACTGGACGTTCGGCGTGAACGGCAGCTGGCGGCGCTCGGCATCCCCGACGCCGACCGGGAGGACGCCCAGCCCTCGCCCCACCCCTGCGCCCGCTTCGACCCCGCCAGCCATGAGGACTTCGCCGACGACATCGTGGAGATCATGGGGCGGCCGAGCGTCGTGCACGCCGCCACCATGTTCTTCCTGTGGGCGGGCAATCCCGGTGCCGCGCTCACCATGATCCGGCACTTGGAGCAGGTGGCGCCGCGCGGCGACCCGGCCGCCCAAGTCGACTATCCGGGTCTGCAGCACGCGCGGGGTTTCGCCGAACGCTGGGTCGCCGACAGCGGCGGCGATCCCCGTCGCTACCTCGACGACTGGAGCCGCGGCGTCGAGCAGCTCGAGGCGCGGCGCCGGGGCCTCCTTCGCGCCCGGCCGGACTTGCTGGAGGGATGCGCCGCGCTGTCGTCCGAGCCGGTCGCGCTCACCCCCGCGCAGTTGACCAGCCGGCTCGTCGACCGCCCGGGCGCGGACCCGCTGCCGAAGGGGTGCGGCGCGGACGCGGCCCGGTGCGACGCCCGGCTCGCCTACGGCTACTTCACCCATCAAATCGCGCGGGCCCGCAACCACATCGTCTACGAGACCGCCCGCGAGATCATGACCGGCCGCGACTTCCCCGACCGGAGCCTGGTGCTCGAGCGCGCCAGCGCGCAGATCGAGGCTCTCCTCGAGGAGGTGGACGCGGAGGATTTCGACGAGGGCGGTTGCTTCATCCAGCAAATCGTGGTGTTCGGCGACGACGGCGCGAGCCGCGCCGCGGGCGGCGTCGCCTCGCCGCCGACGATCGTTCCCTTGACGACGGTTCACCCCATCGGCCAGCACGCCACCGCCCTCGACAGCGAGGGCAGCCTGTTGCTGGCGCGGGCGGTCGTCGACGGCCGGGTGGACCCGAACGAGATCGATCGCGCGGTCACCCGCTTCGAGCAGGCACTCCGCTACGGCGCGATCAGCGGACTGTCGCCGGCCGTCATGGCGACCATTCGAGGGCATCGCGACCAGGCGCTGCGGGCCACCGGCGCCGCGGTGCCGTGAAGGGGGCGATCCTACAACAGCTCCGTCAGCGGCGCGATCAGCGGCGCGTCGGCCGCGGGCATGGCGAGGTCGCGCAGCTTCGCCGGCCGCACCCATTTCAGCGCCTGCGCCTCGCGGGCCGCGGGCGTGCCGCGCCAGACCCGGCAGACGTAGAGCGGCATTAGCAAATGGAAGTCCGCATAGGCGTGGCTGGCGAAGGTGAGGGGGGCCAGGCAGCTGGTCTCGGTGTCGATCCCCAGCTCCTCGCGGAGCTCGCGGATGAGGCCGCGTTCGGGGGTCTCGCCGTCGTGCAGCTTGCCGCCCGGAAACTCCCAAAGTCCGGCCATCGCCTTGCCTTGCGGGCGCTGGGCGACGAGCACGCGGCCGTCGCGATCGACCAGCGCGCAGGCGACGACGAGGACGAGCCGCGGCGACGGCGGGTGCGGCATGGGCGCGCTCAGGAGCGGTAGTCGGCGTTGATGTCGATGTAACCGTGGGTGAGATCGCAGGTCCACACACACGCCCGGCCGTCACCGACGCCGAGATCGGCGTGCAGGCGTACGTCGCGACCGGCGAGGTGGGCCGCGACCGCGGCCTCGTCGTAGCCCGCGACCACCCCGCCGCCGGCCGTGATCAGCGTGTCGCCGAAGCGGAGCGCGAGCCGGTCGGGATCCAAGGGCTCGCCGCTCTTGCCGAGCGCCATCACCACCCGGCCCCAGTTGGCGTCGCCCCCGGCGATGGCGGTCTTGACGAGGGGCGAGTTCGCCACCGCGAGGCCGGCGCGGCGGGCGCTGGCGGCGTCGACCGCGCCGGTGATCGCGATTTCGACGAGCTTCTGCGCGCCCTCGCCGTCGCGCACGACGAACTGGGCGAGCCGGCGGCAGACCGCTTCGAGCGCGCGGGCGAAGTCGGCGAGGCGGGGGTCGTCCCCCGCGCGCGCGGGAGCGTGACCGGCGCGCCGGCTGGCCAGCAGGAGGACGGTGTCGGAGGTCGAGCTGTCACCGTCGACCGTGATGCAGTGAAAGCTGCGCTCGGCCGCGCGGGCCAAGAGCGGCTGCAGCACCGCGGCATCGAGGTCGGCGTCGGTGGCGACGAAGGCCAGCATCGTCGCCATGTCGGGCGCGATCATGCCCGAGCCCTTGGCGATGCCGGTGAGCCGCACCTCGACGCCGTCGATGGTGGCGACCGCGCTCGCCGCCTTGGGAAAGGTGTCGGTGGTGAGGATCGCGCGGGCGGCGTCGGCGAGGCCGGTGGGGGCGAGGCGGTCGGCGAGCGCGGGCACGGCCGCGGCGATGGCGCCGCCGTCCAGGGGCTCGCCGATGACGCCGGTGGAGGCGACGAAGACCTCCTCGCGGTCGCAGCCCAGAGCGCGCGCCACGGCGTCGACCTCGCTCGCCACCGCGGCGTCGCCGGCCGCGCCGTTGAAGACGTTGGCGTTGCCGGCGTTGACCACGAGCCCCCGGGCGCGGCCCGCGGGCAGGATGCGGCGGCACCACCGCACCGGATGGCCGGGCGTCGCCGAGCGCGTGAGCAGCCCGGCGGCCGCGCTGCCCGGCGGCAGCGCGATCAAAGCGACGTCGTCGCGGCCGCGGTAGCGCAGGCCGAGCGCCAGACTCGCGGCGGTGACGCCGGCGACCGGCGGCGCCTCGAAGGGCCCGCTCGGGGCCAGCGGGGAGACGGGCTGCGGGCTCACGTGCTCAGTTCGCGGGTTCGGCGGGCTCGGTCGGCTCGACGGGCCGACCGTCGATGTCGAAGCGCTCGATCGCGGCATCGCCCCGCAAGTCGTCCAGAAGCGCCGTCACCGCCTCGCGGCCGAGTTCCTGCTCGAGTTCGGCACGGCTGTCCTCGAAGCTTGGGGTGGCGGTGCGCCGATCCTCGACCGCGATGACGTGGAAGCCGAAGCGGGTCTCCACCGGCTCGGCGGAGACCTCGCCCGGCGCCATCGCGAAGGCGGCCTCCGCGAACGGGCCGACCATCTCCTCGCGGGTGAACCAGCCGAGATCGCCGCCCGCTTCGCCACTGGGCCCGGTCGAGCGTTCGCCGGCGAGCGTGGCGAAGTCGGCGCCACCGTCCAGTTCGGCGATGATCTCGGCCGCGGTGGCGCGGTCGTCGACCAGGATGTGCCGGGCCTTGACCTCCTCGCGGGCGAAGGCGGGATCCTCCTTGCGCGCGGCGTAAGCCTCGCGCAGGGCATCCTCGGTGACCGCCTGCTCGACCGTGGTCTCGATCAGGCGGTTGCGCAGGATCAGGCGCTCGGCGTCGGCGATCGCTTCGCGGACCGCCGGATCGGCATCGAGGTCGCGTTTCTCCGCGGCGTTGGACAGCAAGGCGGTGTTGATGGCGCGGTCGCGCAACGCCTCGAAAATCGCCTCGAACGGCATCTGCTGGTACTGCTGCGGCAGGCTCGAGACCTCGCGCTCGACGTCGTCTTTTGTGATCTCGTAGCCGTCGACGCGGGCGACGACCGGGTCGTCCTGGGCCACGGCGGGCGCGGCGGCGGCGACGGCGAGCGCGAGGGCGGTGCGGGCGAGCACGGAACGGGTCATGGCCGGCAAGGTCGGGCTCCGGAAGAGGGCGTTGACCGCGAGGTCGACGCGCCGGGCCCCGGTGTCAAGTGCCCGCCGCCGGCGCCGGCGCGACGCTGGCCGCCGGACGTGCGCGCCGGCGTCGAAGGGTCCCCGGGTGCGCCGGGCTTCCCGCCGGGCGTTGATGCGTCGGGTGAAGGGGTGTCAAAGGTGCCCAGGTTTGCGTACAACAACCGTGGAAACGCGACCGCGGGGCGGTCGCCAAGTCGAGGGCGAAGAGGCACGATGCGTGGATTGAAACTGCTTGTGGTGCTCCTGGCCTTGGGGATGGGATGGAGCATACCGTCGACGCCGGCGCTCGGTCAGGCCGCACCGGAGTATCGGTTGAACCCAGGGGACGTCGTTCGGATCTCGGTCTGGCGCGAGGAGGAGCTGCTGCGCGAGGCGCGGATCCAGCCCGACGGGACGGTGTCCTACCCGCTGGCCGGCAGCGTGCCCGCCGCCAACCGGACGCCGGGCGAGGTCGCCGACACGATCACCGAGCAACTCGAGGAGTTCATCCCCGATGCGGTGGTGACCGTCGAGTTGCTCGAGGCCCAGGGCTACCGGGTCTACGTCATCGGCGAGGTCAACGAGCCGGGCGAGTACCAGCTGTCGCAGCCGATCACGGTCCTGCAGGCGCTCAGCATCGCCGGCGGGCTCACCCCCTTCGCCGGTACCGGCGGCATCCGCATCCTGCGGACCCAGGCCGACGAGCAGATGAGCATCGCCTTCGACTACGACGCGGTGGCCAGTGACGGCGAGATGCAGAAGAACATCTTCCTCGAGGCGGGCGATACCGTGATCGTGCCCGGTAGCTTCTTCTGAGATCGAGCCGGGCGGGCGTCGCCGGCGTCCGCCCGCCTCAGCGACCGAGCCACCAGAGCACCAGGCTGGCGACGACGCTCACCACGAGCGAGGTCGCCAACGGCAGGTAGATTTTCACGTTCTCGCGTTCGATGACGATGTCGCCCGGTAGGCGGCCGAGGCCGAGCTTGGCCAGCCAGGGCCACGCCAGGCCCACCACCACGAGGGCGAGGCCGAGGATCACGAGCCAGCGCACCATGACGAGCCTTTCGTGGCCGAGGCGAACCCTATCGGAGGTGGGGGCCGTCGCGCCGGTCGGAAGGGGTTGAACAGCGCCGCGACGGGGCGACATCTGCGATAAGGGTGGCGCACGGACCGTGGCCGCCGCCCGTCGAGATCGGCAACCACCGAACGGAGGTTCGACGATGCTCGAGACCCGAACCCCGACGCTTCGTCGCCGTCTGGCCACGCCCGCCCGGGAGGCTCGGGGGGTCGATCCACTGGACACCTTCCATCGCGAGTTGGACCGCCTCGTCGGCCAACTGCTCGACGGCGACATCGACACCGCTGGCGAACCGGCGGTGTGGCAGCCGCGCATCGACGTCCGCGAGGGCGACGACGAAATCGTCGTCAGCGCCGATCTTCCCGGGGTGAAGCCCGAGGACGTGGACCTGTCGGTCCGCGACGACCGGCTGACGCTGCAGGGTCGCCGCGAGGAGACCCGCAGCGACGAGGGCGACGGCTGGCACCGGCGCGAGCGCGTCACCGGCGGCTTCTCGCGCACCATCCGTCTGCCCTTCGAGATCGACGCCGACCGCGTCGAGGCCAAGAGTGCCGAGGGCGTGCTGGAGGTTCACGTGCCGAAGCCCGCGGCGCAGCGCGAAACCGATGCGCGGCGGATTCCGATCGCGCACGGCGAGGGCGCGGCGGGCTGACCGCGCCTCGCCGACCCGTGCGGGCCCACGGGCCGCCCGGCGAGCCCATCCCACGGGAGGGGCTCGTCGTCGGCGACGACGGGCCAGTTCCTCGCCGTTGCCGGGCGCCCGTGGGCGCCGCACACGCCGTGGCGGCCGCCGACCGCGTCCTCTCGACCGCGGCCTCACCCCCGCCGGGGCCAGCCGCGAGACCGGCCGCCGGGTGACGCGCTGCGTCGGCGCGCGGCCTCAGAACGGAAACAGCACCGGCAACAGGGCTAAGCACAACCCGAGCGCCACCAGCTGCAGCGGCACGCCGACTTTTAGGAAGTCGGTGAAGCGGTAGCGCCCGGGGCCGAGGACGAGGGTGTTGACCGGCGAGGCCACCGGGGTGGCGAAGGCGGTGGACGCCGCGATGGCGACCCCCATCAACAGCGAGTAGGGCGAGACGTCGAGCTGCTGCGCGGCGGAGAGTGCGACCGGGGCGACCAGCACCGTCGTCGCGGTGTTGGAGATCACCTGGCTCAACCCCGAGGTCAACAGGAACAGCACGGCCAGGAGCGCCATCGGGCCGGCGTCGCCGAGCCCGCCCACCAGCCCGTCGACGACCAGGTCCAGCGCTCCCGAATTGTCCAGCGCCGTCGCCATCGGCAGCATGAAGGCGATCAAAAGCACGCTCTGCCAATTGATCGCCCGGTAGACCGCCGGCATGTCGAGACAGCCCGACAGCACCAGCGCGACCGCCGCGATCAGCACCACGATCACGCTCGGCAACAGGTTGAGCGTCAGCGCGGCGATCATCAGACCCGTGACCGCGAGCGCGATCGGCGCCTTGGTGCGCGCCGGGGCGACGTCGTCGGCCTCCTGCGGCAGGCGCAGCACGAACAGGTTGGGTCGCTCGCGGGCCAGCCGCCGGATGGCGCCCCAGCTCCCCGCCATCAACAACACGTCGCCGCCCTGCAGGGTGAGTTCGGCGAGCGGCGTGCGCACCCGGCGGCCGCCGCGCATCACCGACTGCACCACGAGACCGTGGACCTCGCGGAACCCGGCCTGGACGACGGTGCGCCCGACCACCTGCGACTGCGGCGAGACCAGCACCTCGACGACGCCCAGATCGTCGTCGGACTGCCGCGGCGGGGCCTCGTCGAAGGGCAGGGTGAGGACGCCCTCCACCGCCTTGAACCGCTCGATGTCGCCGGCCTCGCCGGTGACCACCAGCAGGTCGCCGGCCTCGAAGCGGGTCTCCGGTGACGCCGCGCGAAAACCCTTGCCGCGGCGCACGCCCACCACGGTGACGCCGTAGCGCCGGATCAGGCGCGCCTCGCGCACCGCCTGGCCGACCAGCCGGCTGCCCGCCGGCACCCGCACCAGGAAGACCTCGTCCATCAGATCGTGGGCGGCGATCAGCTCGCGGATGGTCGGCCGCGCGCCCCCGGCCTCGCCCCCGCGGGCGCCCAACAGGCGGGCGCCGATCACGGCCATGTAGGCGATGCCGGCGACCAGCACGACGGCGCCGATGGGCGTGAAGGCGAAGAAGCCGAAGGGCTCCAGCCCGGCGCGGCGCAGCTCGGCGGCGACGACCAGGTTGGGCGGCGTGCCGATGAGCGTCAGCATGCCGCCGATCATCGCGGCGATGGCCAAGGGCATCAGCAGGCGCTCGCGCGCGATGCCGGTACGCTGGGCGAGACCGAGCGCGATCGGGATGAAGACGGCGACGGCACCGGTGGAGCTCATGAACGCGGAGAGCACCGCCACCGCCGCCATCATCAGCGCGATCAGCCGGCGCTCCTCGGCACCGGCACGGGCGACCAGAAAGCCGCCGACGCGGTGCGCCACACCGGTGCGAAACAGCGCCTCGCCGACGACGAAGAGGGCGGCGATCAGCACGACGACGCGGTCGCCGAGCCCGGCCACCGCCTCGGTGGCGTCGATCTGCCCGCCGAGGACGAGGGCGAGGGTGGCGAGGACCGCGACCAGCTCGAGCCGGATCCGGTCCGAGACGAACAGCGCCACCGTGGCCGCGAGCACGACCAGGACGTAGAGGGCGTCGGCGGACATGAAACCTCGCGCAGTGGGACGCGGCGCCGTCGCGCGATGCTAAGCCCGCCGACGCAAAAGGCCAGAGCGGGCGCCGTCGTACCCGACCGTCGCCGCGGCCGCGGTGGCCGCCGCCGCCCGACCGCCGACCCGCTCGCCCCGCGTCGCCGTTCGCTGCGGCGTGCGGCCGCGCGGGGCTGATCCGTCATGGGGGCGCAACACTTGAGTGTGAGCGTCGGCGGGAGTGCCGACGCCTCGCCACGACAACAAGAGGTGTTGCATGCGACGCTCGCTCGCGTTCGCCGCCGCGGCCGCTCTTCTCGCCGCCAGCCCGGTCCTCGCCGAGACCCACACGGTCGAGATGCTGAACAAGGGCCCCGACGGCGGGCGCTACGTCTATTCGCCGGAGTTCCTGCAGGTGGAGCCGGGTGACACGATCAAGTTCGTGAACGGCGATCCCGGCCACAACGCCGCCACCATCGAGGGCGCGGTGCCCGCGGGCGGTGAGACCTTCAACGGCAAGATCAACGAGGAGATCGAGGTCACGCTGACCGAAGAGGGGCTCTACGGCTACAAGTGCACGCCGCACTACACCCTCGGGATGGTCGGGCTGATCCTGGTGGGCGACGAAGCGCCGAACCTGGACGCCCTGGCGGAGCAGCGCTTTCCCGGCCGCGCCGGCCGCCGCATGGAGGGGCTGATCGAAGAGGCCCGCGCCGCGCTCGACTAGATCGGGGACCGAGCCCGCGGTCGACGCGTCCAGGCGGACCCGTCGACCGCGCCGCCGCCGCGACGATCATCGCGCCGGCCGCCACAGGCGTCGCGGGCGGCCTGGCGGACTTTGGTGTGCTGTGAGACGCGGCCGATACGCTCGGGCGCGATCTGGTGACGGCGCCGGGAGCTGGGGATCGACGCCACCCCGCCGAGCGCGCTGTCGCCGCCGGCCGGGTGGGGGACGAACGCCTGCGCCCGGCGCAGCGCCAACGCCCGCCGGGCGGCCTCGGCGTTGGTGGTGCGGGCGGCGAGCGCGCGCTGGCGCTCGCGCTCCTCGTCGAGCCGGCGCATCGCCGCGGTGAAGATCTGATCGCGCTCTTGTGGTCGGTCGGCGGTGCCCGGAAAGCTGTCGCCGCGGCCGCGATCCTTGCCCCGCGCCCGGCGGCGCCGGGCTCGCACGAACGTCCGTTCCTGGTCGCGCATCGCGCGCAGGCGGGCGATCAGCCCGAGCAGCTCGTCGCGGGCCAACCCGTAGACCGCCGGATGGTGGCCGAGCCGCACGGCTTCGAACTCGTCGTGGCTCAACAGACTGCGCTCGGTCCTGCAAACGACCCGCATCGGCTCGCCTCTTGCTGCGCGGCCACCGCGACCGCCGTCGCGAGCGTGGATGACCCGCCGCGCGCGCCCCGCCGGCACGCCGCCGCGCCGGCTCGGCTCGCGCCCGTCAGCTGCGGTCGGTGAGGCCCGGCACCCCGGCGCGCTGGGCGCAGCTGGCGCAGCAGAAGATCTGGCCGTCGTGCTCGACGCCGTGGCCGGCGATGCGCACGCCGCAATGCCGACAGGTCGGCGCCAGCGCGTGCATGGCACACTCGAAGCTGTCGAAAACGTGCTCGGCCCCGTCCTTTCGAACCGCGAACGCCTTGTCGTAGTCGTTGCCGCAGACCTCGCAGACCGGCATGGCGACCTCCCGTTCCTCGCAGACGGCGGTGAAACGTCCGGCGTCGGCGGCGGTTGCAGTCGGCGGCGTCGCGGCGCTGCAACCTCCGAGCGCCTCGCGCACTTTGACAGGCGTTCTCGACACACCCACGGCGTGAGCGGAGGTGGTGATGCCGGTGCCCGAGTCCTTGAGCGCGGAAGCGCTCGCCTGGGACTGTCCCGAAGCGGCCTTCGCCGGCCTGGACGACACCCCGGCGCCGCCGGCCGCGCCGCTGGGCCAGAGCCGGGCGGTGGAGGCGCTGAGCTTCGCGCTCCAGCTCGGTGATACCGGCTACAACGTGTTCGCGATGGGTCCCGAGGCTCTCGGCAAGCGCGACGTCGTGCTGGACCGGCTCAGGAACCACGCGGAGGGCGACCCCGCGCCCTTCGACCTCTGCTACGTCAACAACTTCGGTGAAGCCCGGCGGCCGCGGCGGCTGTCGCTGCCGCCCGGCACCGGACGGCGCCTGCGCGAGGACATGGTCCAGCTGGTGCGCGAGCTCAAACCGTCGCTCTCCGCCGCCTTCGAGAACGAGGAGTACCGCACCCAGAAGGAGACCCTGGAACAAGGGGTCAAGGATCGCCAGGAGGCGGCGATCCACGAGGTCGAAGAGCACGCCCGGCAACGCTCGATCGCCCTGCAGCGCACGCCCATGGGCTTCGCCTTCATGCCGATGAAGGACGGCGAGGTGATCCCGCCGGACGACTTCAACAAACTCCCCGACGACGAGCGCAAGCAGTTTCGCGAGGCGATCAGCGAGCTCGAGCGCGAGCTTCAGGCCGCGGTGCGCCAGTTCCCGCAATGGGTGAGCGAGGTCCGCGAACAGGCCCGCGATCTCGGCCGTCGCACCGCCGACGACGCCCTCGGCCATCTGTTCGACCCGCTGGTCGAACGCTACGCCGACCACGAGGGGGTGCGCGCCTTTCTCGACGGCGTGCGCCGCGACATCCTCGACCACGTCGACACCATTCTCGAGATCCCCGACGAGGGCTTCGACGTCCGCGCCGAGAACGTCGAGCAGGGGCACGACCTGATCCGGCGCTATCTGGTCAACCTCCTGGTCGATTCGAGCGAGCGCGAGGGCGCGCCGGTCATCGTCGAGGACGACCCGAGCTACGACCGCCTGTTCGGCCGCATCGAGCACCGCGCCCAGCAGGGCGCGCTGACCACCGATCTCCACCTCATCCGCGACGGCGCGCTGCACCGCGCCAACGGCGGCTATCTGGTCCTCGAGGTCATGCGCCTGTTGGCGCGGCCGTTCGCCTGGGACGCGCTCACCCGCGCGCTGGAGCGCGGCGAGGTCGCGATCGAGCCGCCGATGCAGGCGATGGGGCTGATGTCCACCACCACGCTGGAGCCGCAGCCGACGCCGCTCAAGGTCAAGGTCGTCCTGCTCGGCAGCCGCCTGCTCTACCACCTGCTGCGGGCCTACGAGCCCAAGTTCCCGCGGCTGTTCAAGATCGCCGCCGACTTCGAGGAGGAGGTCCGCCACGACGACGGCCAGCTCGAGGCCTTCGGCCGCGAGCGCCGCGCCCAGGCCGAGGCCGACAAGCTGTTGCCGGTGGCGGCGGGCGGGCTCGCCCGGCTCGCCGAATACGCCGCGCGGCTGTCGGGCGACCGCGACAAGCTCTCGACCGAACGCGAGACCCTGGGCGACGTCCTGCGCGAGGCCGACGTCCTGGCCCGCCGCGGCGGGCTCGACCACGTCGACCGCGCCGCCGTCACCGACGCCATCGAGGGTCGCCGCCACCGCCTCGCCCGGGCGAAGGAACGGACCCTGGAGCAGATCGTCGACGGCACCGTCCAGATCGCGACCCAGGGCGACGTCGTGGGCCAGATCAACGGCCTCGCGGTCGCGGACCTGGGCGAGGGCGCCTTCGGCAAGCCGGCGCGGATCACCGCGCGGGTGCGGATGGGCGCCGGCCACGTCGTCGACATCGAGCGCGAGGCCAAGCTCGGCGGGCCCATCCACTCCAAGGGGGTGTTGATCCTCTCGGGCTATCTGAGCGCGCACTACGCCGTCGACGTGCCGCTGTCGCTGCAGGCCAGCCTCGTCTTCGAGCAGTCCTACGGCGGGGTGGAGGGCGACAGCGCCTCGTCGGCCGAGCTGATGGCGCTGCTGTCGGCGCTGGCGGAGCTGCCGCTCGCCCAGCGCTTCGCGGTCACCGGCTCCGTCAACCAGTACGGCGAGGTCCAGGCGATCGGCGGGGTCAACGAGAAGATCGAGGGCTTCTTCGACCTCTGCGAGGCGCAAGAGCTCACCGGCGATCAGGGCGTCTTGATCCCGCAGGCCAACACCCGGCATCTGATGCTGCACCGCCGGGTGCGGGACGCCGTGGCGGCGGGTCGCTTCCACGTCCACGCCGTCGATCACGTCGACGAGGGTCTGGAACTGCTGACCGGCCGGGCGGCGGGCGAGCGCGGTGACGACGGCCGCTTTCCCGAGGGCACCGTCCACGACCGCGTCGACCGCCGGCTGCGCGAGTTCGCCGAGCGGCGCCGCGCCTTCGGCGGCGAGGTCGCGGCCCTGCGCGGCGGCGGCGAACGGAGCGAGTGAGGCCATGGCCGAGCAACCCGAGCGTCTCGTTCTCGCGGTCGACCAGGTCGGCGCCCCGCTCGACGGTGCGGTGACGTTGGCCGAGCGCCTGGGCGTCCCGCTGGAGGTCGTGCTGGTCGAGAACCCCAGCTGGCACTACGTCGAGAGCTACCCGGCGCTGGCGGGCGGCGGCCGGCCGGCGCCGGGCGCGCCCATGAACCAGGCGGTGCGGGTGGCCCGACGCCGGCTCGAAGCCCGCCTGCACCGCGTCGCCGAGGGGCGCGTGGCGTGGGCGGTGACGGCGGCGCCGGGGCTGGAACCGGACCGCCTGGGGCGCCGCGACATCCTGCTCCTGTCGCACCCGCGGCTCCTGGCGCAGGTCGGCGAGGCCGCCTGCTCGATCCACCTCCCCGGCCCGGGGCGCGGCGCCGCCGCGCCGGTGGTGGCGTTCTGCCTGGAGGCCGGCGAGGAGACCGTCGTCGCCGCGCGCGCCATCGCCGGCGCCAGCCGCCGCCGCTTCGCCCTGGTCCACCAGGGCGGCGCCGGCCTGCCCGCC
>JAAAPF010000089.1 GCA_009908425.1 Alphaproteobacteria bacterium | reverse complement strand
GGCTTGACGAGCTCGACGCCGGTGAAGTCGTAGTCGCCGGCGAGCTGGTCGACCGCCGCGAGCGCGCCGGGCGCCCAGATCCGCAGCGCGAGCCGGGCGAGCTTGTTGCGGGTGTACTCCAGCGTCTTGCGCATCCGGATCGGGCTCGCGGCCTTGGGCAGGCGTTCCGGCAGTGAGCGGTGGCCCACCACCTCGGCGCCCTCGAACACCTGGTTGCCGAAGACGTGGTCGAGGTCCTCGTGGGTGTTGACGACGTAGCCCGGCGGATCGCGACGGACGGCGGCGATGGCGTCGCGGAACGCGCGGGCGTGGGCGAGGTCGGACTGGGTGTCGACGACGACGCCGGGAGCGGCGGCGACGAAGCCCGAATTGGCGTCGCAGAAGCGATAGGCCGGGCTCACGTGGGCCCAGGCGTGTTCGCTCACCCGTTCGAGTTCCATCGCGCCCTCGCCGGTGGTGCAGGGCCGTGCCATGCCGCCTCGCGGCGGGCTTGTCGAGCCCGGCGGTGCCGTCCGCGACCGGGGCGGCAGCCGCGGTTGCGGGCGAGCGGGCGCGACGCTAAGCCCCGCGGATGCCGCCGTTCACCCTCCTCGCGCGCCTTCGGCGCCTCGTCGTCGTCGCGGCGTTGACGGCGGTGCCGGTCGGCGTCGCCGCCTTCGAGGTGACCACCGAGCGCGAGTCGCTGCGGGACGTCGGCCCGCTGGTCGGCCTGGCCCACCTCACGGTCGAGGGTCCCGATGCGCTGGGCGGCCTCTCGGCGGTGATCTGGGACGGCCCCGACCGCCTGCTGTTCGCGAGCGATCGCGGTCGGTTGTTCGCCGCGGCGGTGGGGCGCGACGAGGCGGGAGCGCTCGCCGGGCTGGCCGACTGGACCAGCCATCGGCCACCCTATCGCGGCGGGCGCGGCGACCTCGAGGGCCTCGCCGTCAGCGCCGGACAGCTGCTGATCAGCGTCGAAGTCCCGCCCCACGTGCTGCGCTTCGCCGGGCCGCTCGCCCGCCCCGAGCGGCTGGTCAGCTACTTCACTCGCGACGACCTGGACTTCGCCCACAACGCCGGCTTCGAGGCGCTGGTCGATCTGCCCGGCCAGGACTGGCTCGCGGTCGCGGAAACCCGCGCCGCGGACGGCACGCACCTCGCCTTCACCCGCGCTCGCGAGCGGCTGCGCTACCGCGCCGCGGCGGACTTTGCGCCCACCGGCGCGGATCGCCTCGGTCGGCGGCTGTTCTTCGTCGAGCGCCGGGTGAGCCTCTTGGGCGGCTGGCAGGCGCGGCTCACCTGCGTCGAGGTGGCCGTGGTGACGCCGGGCGCCCTGCTGGAGCCGGTCGAGCTCGCGCGGCTCGGCTTCGCCGACGGCGTCGACAACATGGAGGGCATCGCGGTGCGCGCGGACGGCGCCGATCTGGAACTCCTCGTGGTCAGCGACGACAACCAGGCGCCGTTCCAGCGCACCGTCGTCCTCCACTACCGCTGGCCGGAGGCCGCCTCAGGCGGGTGCCGGCCGTGACCCCATCAGCGCCCGGAACGGGATCAACAGCGCCAGCGCCATCGCCAGCTTCACCCCGAAATCGCCCAGCGCCCAGGTGATCCAGGGCAGCCCCGTCCCGGCGAAGGCGAGCGAGAAGAACGCCGCGGTGTCCCACGCCGAGGCCAACGTCGAGGACGCGAGCGGTGCCTGCCACCACGGCCGGCGGCGCAGGCGGTCGAAGAGGGTGACGTCGAGCAGCTGGGCGGTGAGGAAGGCGGTACCGGAGGCCACCGCGATCCGCGGCGTCGCCAGCCAGATCGAGAGGAGCACCGCGGCCACGAAGCCGGCGACGGCGACCCGGCGCGCCGCCTCGGGCCCGAGGCGGCGGTTGGTGAGGTCGGTGACCAGAAACGCAATTGGGTAGGTGAAGGCGCCCCAGGTCAACCAATCGTTGACCGGGAATTGGACCAGCACGTTCGACGCGACGACGACCGCCGCCATCGCCGCGAACGGCACCGCCCAGTTGGCCGCCGCCATCATCCGGTCGGCGCGCTCAGACCGCGCCGTCGGCGCCGCCCTGGCGCTCGGCCACCCGCTTCTTCATCCGACGCAGCGGCTCCGGCAACGCCGTGTCCTTGGTCCGCAGCAGGTAGCCGTCCAGCCCGCCGTGCTTGTCGATCGTGCGCAGGGTGTTGAGCGCGATCTTCAGCCGCACCGTTTCGCCCAGCGACTCGCTGTAGAGCCGTCGGCTCTGAATGTTGGGCAGATAGCGCCGCTTGGTCTTGTTGTTGGCGTGGCTCACGTTGTTGCCGACGAGCACGCCCTTGCCGGTCAACTCGCACCGACGCGCCATGATGTTCGTCCTTCCACCTGGACCGCCGTGCGGTCACGAGAACCTCGTCGTCGGCGCGCACCGAACGGTCGCGCGGCCCGCCGCCGAACGAGAGCGCGGAGATAGGCCAGGGCGGCGGCGGCGGTCAAGCGGGGGCGAGGATCCCCGTCCGCCGTCAGGCGACGCCGTCGAGCCTGGTCCGCCTTTTGTGCAACGCAGCAATTCGGACCTTGAGGGTCCCCATGCCGGTCTCTATGTTGCAGTGCAGCAAACACCGGATGGAGGGGTGACCATGGCCACCCAGGGTTACGAACTGCCGAAGTTCGACATGTCGATGATGCCGATGATGAAGCCGGCGGACGCCGAGGCCGTGATGGCGGCGCAGCGCCGCAACCTCGAAGCGATGACCAACGCCGGTCAGATCCTCGCCGACGGCGCCCGCAGCTTCGCCCAGCGCCAGAACGAGATCGTGCAGGCCCGCATGAGCGACTTCAACGCCAAGGCCGGCAGCTACATGAAGCCGCAGCAGGCCGACGCCGCCAGCGTGCAGGGGCAGGTCGACGACGCCAAGTCGGCCTACGAGCAGGCGGTCAGCGACACTCGCGAGTTGATGGAGATCGTGGCCAAGGCGCAGGCCGACGCGCTACGCGTGGTCAACCAGTGCGTCTTGAGCAACCTCGAGGAGATGAAGAAGCTGGCCGCCTGACGACCAACGTCGTCCCGCGGCCTGAGCGACGGCGGCCGTCCGGTGCGGGCGGCCGTTCGTCGTTCGCGAGGCGCCTTTGCCGACCGCGCGTTCGGTGCTAGGGGCGGTACGAGCTGGTTCGACGAGGCGCGGCATGACCCTGCAGAAGTTCATCATCGAGCGTGACATCCCGGCGGTCGGGACGTTCGAACGCGAGCAACTCCGCGACGCGGCCGCGACCTCCAACGCCGCGCTGGCCCAGCTCGCGCCCGATATCCAATGGGTCGAGAGCTTCGTCGCGGGCGACAAGACGTTCTGCGTCTATCTCGCCACCGACGAGGCGGTGATCCGCAAGCACGCCGAACTCAGCGGGTTTCCGGCCACGACGATCACGCCCGTGCGCAAGACGATCGATCCGACCACCGCCCGCGAGGGCTGAGCGGCCGCCGGGGCGGGGGTGCCCGGGCCGGAGGTCGACGACGGCGCACGAGGGAAACGGCACATGGACCCGAACTGGCTCGACGGGCTCGTCGGCGGCCTGTTGATCGGCGCCGCCGCGGCCCTCCTGCTGCTCGGTAACGGCGCCATCGCCGGCGCCACGGGCATCCTGCGCGGCTTCTTGAAGCTCGATTTCGGCGCGCGCTGGCTGGAGCGCGCGGGCTTCGTGGCGGCGCTGATCGCGGCCCCCGTCCTCTACGCCGACATGGTGGGCCGCCCGACGTTGGAGGCGCCCTTCGGCGTGGCGACGATGGCCGCGGGCGGATTGATCGTCGGCGTCGGTGCCGGCTTCGCCAACGGCTGCACCAGCGGCCACGGCGTCTGCGGCCTGGCGCGCCTCTCCAAGCGGTCGATCGTGGCGACGTTGACCTTCCTGACGACGACGGGCGTGACCGTGTTCGTCGTCCGCCACGTCGTGGGCGCCTGAGCGGTGCGCCCGTTCATCGCGGCGGCGGCGGGCGCGCTCTTCGGCATCGGGCTGGTCGTCTCCGGGATGGCGAACCCGATGATCGTGCTGGGCTTCTTCGACGTCGCCGGGGGGTGGAACCCGCAACTCGGCTTCGTCATGGCGGGTGCGCTGGCGGTGATGGCGCCGGCGTGGCGGCTCGCCCGCGGCCGCGCTCACGCCCTTGCCGGTGGCGCCATGCCCGGCCCCGCCTCGGGCGTGATCGACGCCAGGCTGATCGGCGGCTCGGCCGTCTTCGGCGTCGGCTGGGGTATCACCGGCCTCTGCCCGGCGCCGGCGCTCGCCGCGATCGGGCTCACCGGCGCCGAGTTCTGGACCTTCGCCGGCGCGATGGCGGTCGGGGTGATGGTCCCGAGGCTGGTCGCGGGCGGGCGGCCGGCGGCGGCCTGAGGGCCGCGGCGGGGCGCGCCGCCGCCCGGTGCCGGCGCCGTCAGCGGCGCACCGCCCCCATGCCACGCGCCGACGGGCGCGCCGGCACGATGCCCTCGGCGGTGCCGTCGGGCGCCCGCACCACGCCGCCGCCGGAGCGCGCCGGGGCGACGGTGCCGACCGCCTCGCCTTCGGAGGAGCGGGCGACGGCCCGGCCGCTGCGGGTGGGATCGGCGGTGCCGACGGCCTCGCCGGCCTCGCCGCGGGTGGTCGCGCGCGCCGGCACGTCGGGCTCGTCCGCCCGGCGCTCGGGCCGACCGGGAGCTTCGGGCGGGCCGAGGGTGCGCTGGACGGCGTCCGGCGCCCGTACGCTCGGGGCGGCCGAGGGTTGGCCGCGGACGGAAGGGAAGACTTGCGCGGTCGCGGCCGACGCACTTAACGAAAGTAGCACGGCGGTTGCAGCTGCTCGCGTCCAACGTCGCATGCGTCTGGCTCCTTTCGATGGGCCGCCGCGGCGGGCGCCCGCGCCCCCGGCGCGGGTCCACGAGGTGCGACGAACGCGCCGGTGTGAGATCGGTCCGGTATCGCCAACGTGGATTTGCAGGCTGGAGCAACTGTGCCACAACCGGCGCGTCGCAGCACCCGGCGGAGGCGTCGCCATGCTCGAGGACTACCTGCCGATCCTGATCTTCCTGGCGCTCGCGATCGGGCTCGCCGTCGTGATCATGCTCGCGACCCTGGTGGTGGCGCGGCAGAACCCCGACTCGGACAAGCTCTCCGCCTACGAGTGCGGCTTCGAGGCGTTCGAGGACACCCGGCGCAAGTTCGACGTGCGGTTCTATCTGGTCGCCATCCTCTTCATCATCTTCGACCTGGAGGTGGCGTTCCTGTTCCCGTGGGCGGTGGCGCTGGGCGACATCGGTCTCGCCGGGTTCTGGTCGATGATGCTGTTCCTCGGCATCCTCACCGTCGGCTTCATCTACGAGTGGAAGAAGGGAGCCCTCGAATGGGAGTGACGCAGACGTCCGCGCCGGCGACGCCCACGCAGGCGTCGGCCAATCTGTTCGAAGACGTCAACGCCGGCCTCGAGGACAAGGGCTTCTTCGTCACCAAGCTCAACGACCTGGTGGGCTGGGCGCGCTCGTCGTCGATGTGGCCGATGACCTTCGGGTTGGCCTGCTGCGCCATCGAGATGATGCACGCCGCCGCCAGTCGCTACGACATGGACCGTTTCGGGGTGGTGTTCCGGCCGAGCCCGCGCCAATCCGACGTGATGATCGTCGCCGGCACGCTCTGCAACAAGATGGCCCCGGCGCTCCGCAAGGTCTACGACCAGATGGCGGAACCGCGCTACGTCATTTCGATGGGGTCGTGTGCCAACGGTGGCGGCTACTACCACTATTCCTATTCGGTGGTGCGTGGCTGCGACCGGGTCATCCCGGTCGACCTCTACGTGCCGGGATGCCCGCCGACGGCCGAGGCGCTGGTCTACGGGGTGCTGCAATTGCAGAAGAAGATCCGCACCTCCGGCACCATCGACCGCTGAGGGACACGCCCATGGTCTGGCACCCCGACGTCGGCGCTCTCGGCGATCTCGCCGAGGCGATCACGACGGCCTTTCCCGACGACGTCGTCCGCGCCGAGGTGGTGCGCGACGAACTCAACGTCGACGTCCAGGCGGCGTCGATCCGCCGGATTTTGAGCTGGCTGCGCGACGAGCCGTCGGCGCTGTTCCAAGAGTTGATGGATCTCTGCGGGGTCGATTACCCGGACCGACCGCAAGCCCGTTTTGACGTCGTCTATCACCTGTTGAGCGTCAAGCACAACCAGCGGGTGCGGGTGCGGCTCGCGACCGACGAGGACACGCCGGTGCCGTCGGTGACCGGCGTGTTCCCGACCGCCGGCTGGTTCGAGCGCGAGGCCTGGGACATGTACGGCGTCCTGTTCGCGGAGCACGACGACCTGCGCCGGCTGTTGACGGATTACGGCTTCGAGGGCCACCCGCTGCGGAAGGACTTTCCGCTCACCGGCTATGTCGAGGTCCGCTACGACGAGGAGCAGAAACGCGTGGTCTACGAACCGGTGCAGTTGCAGCAGGACTGGCGCACCTTCGATTTCCTGAGCCCGTGGGAGGGCGCGCAGGGCGTGCTGCCGGGCGACGAGAAGGCGGACGACGCGGCCGCCTCCAAGAGCGGCTGAGGCGGAGAGACCGGCATGCCCACCGACGTGGAGATGCGCAGCTTCACCATGAACTTCGGGCCGCAGCATCCGGCGGCCCACGGGGTGTTGCGCCTGGTGCTGGAGCTCGACGGCGAGGTCGTCGATCGCGCCGACCCGCACATCGGCCTGCTGCATCGCGGCACCGAGAAGCTCATCGAGTACCGCCCCTACATCCAGTCGATTCCCTATTTCGACCGGCTCGACTACACCTCGATGCTTTGCCAGGAGCACTCGTACATCCTGGCGATGGAGCGTCTGCTCGGCGTCGAGGTGCCCGAGCGCGCGTTGTGGATCCGCACCTTCATGGACGAGATCACGCGCATCGGGAACCATCTCCTCAACATCACGACGATGGCGCTCGACTGCGGTGCCATGACCCCGATGCTCTGGGGTTTCGAGCACCGTGAAAAAACCATGGAGTTCTACGAGCGTCTTACCGGCGCCCGCATGCATGCCAATTATTATCGGCCGGGTGGCGTCAACCGCGACATGCCACCGGATCTCGCCGACGACATCCGCGCCTGGACCGACGAATTCTTGAAATTCGTGGACGACATGGAAGGGTTGCTGACCGAGAACCGGATTTTCAAGCAGCGCACGGTCGACATCGGCCGGATGAGCACCGACGACGCGCTGCACTGGGGGTTTTCGGGGCCGATGCTGCGCGCCACGGGCATGCCCTGGGATCTGCGCAAGGCGCAGCCCTACGCCAAATACGAGCAGGTCGAGTTCGACGTGCCGGTGGGCTCCAACGGCGACTGCTACGACCGCTATCTGGTCCGCGTCGAGGAGATGCGCCAGTCGGTGCACATCATCCGCCAGTGCCTCGACAAGATGCCGCCAGGGCCGGTGCGCACCGACGACAAGAAGGTCACGCCGCCGCCGCGCGCCGAGATGAAGCGCTCGATGGAGGCGCTCATCCACCACTTCAAGCTCTATACCGAAGGGGTACACGTCCCCGCCGGTGAGTGCTACGCCGCGGTCGAGAGCGGCAAGGGCGAGTTCGGCGTCTACCTGGTCTCCGACGGTACCAACCGGCCCTATCGCTGCAAGATCCGCTCGCCCGGCTACGTCCACCTGCAGGCGCTCGACTACATGGGGCAGGGACACCAACTCGCCGACATCGTGGCGATCATCGGCTCGCTCGACGTCGTCTTCGGGGAGGTCGACCGGTGAGTCTCAGCCCGGACGTCGAAAGCTTCGCCTTCACGCCCGAGAACGAGGAGCGGGCGCGGGCCCACATCGCCAAGTACCCCGAGGGCCGTCAGGCCAGCGCGGTACTGCCGCTGTTGCACCTCGCCCAGGCGCAGCACGGCGGTTGGCTGCCGCAGGCGGCGATCGAATACGTCGCCGCGTTCCTGGAGATGCCCAAGATCCGGGTCGAGGAGGTCGCCTCGTTCTACGACATGTTCAACACCGGGCCGACGGCGCGCTGCCAGGTCCGCATCTGCACGACGACGCCGTGCTGGCTCTGCGGCTCCGACGACATCGTCGCGGCGGTGGAGGCGGCGCTGGGCTGCAAGGTCGGCGAGAACACCGCCGACGGGCGGTTCTACCTGCGCGAGTTCGAGTGTCTCGGGGCCTGCGCCAACGCGCCGATGATGTGGATCGACGACGACTACTACGAAGACCTGACGCCGGAGCGCGCCACCGCGGTGATCGAGGCCCTCAAGCGCGGCGAGCGGCCGGCGCCGGGGCCGCAGAGCGGGCGCCAGGGGGCGATCCCCTTCGGCGGCAAGACCACGCTGTTGGAGGTCTGACGTGCTGCAGGACAAGGACCGCATCTTCACCGACATCTACGGTGAGAAGGGGCCGGGGCTCGCCGAAGCCCGGGCGCGTGGCGATTACGACGGCCTCAAGGATCTGATCCTCACGGGTCGCGAGGCCATCGTCGACGCCGTCAAGAAGTCCGGCCTACGCGGCCGCGGCGGTGCCGGGTTTCCGACCGGCCTCAAATGGTCGTTCATGCCTAAGGAGACCGACGGCGGGCCGGTCTATCTCGTCGTCAACGCCGACGAGAGCGAGCCGGGGACCTGCAAGGACCGCGAGATCATGCGCCACGAGCCGCACAAGCTCGTGGAGGGCTGCATCCTCGCCGCCGTCGGCATGGGCTGCACCGCCGGCTACATCTACATCCGCGGCGAGTTCGTCCGCGAGGGCGAGCGGTTGCAACGGGCGATCGACGAGGCCTACGAGGCCGGGCTGCTCGGCCGCGACATCGCCGGCTCCGGCTTCGATTTCGAACTCTACCTCCATCGCGGTGCCGGGGCCTATATCTGCGGCGAGGAGACCGGCCTGCTCGAGAGCCTCGAGGGCAAGAAGGGCCAGCCCCGGCTCAAGCCGCCTTTCCCGGCGATGGTCGGGCTCTACGGCCGGCCGTCGACGGTCAACAACGTCGAGACAATCGCCCAGGTGCCGGCGATCCTGCGCCGCGGCGCCGACTGGTTCGCCGGACTCGGGCGGGAGAACAACACCGGCACGAAGCTTTTTTGCATCTCCGGGCACGTCAACCATCCGTGCACCGTCGAGGAGGAGATGAGCATCCCGCTCCGGGAGCTCGTCGACAAGCACTGCGGCGGGGTGCGCGGCGGCTGGGACAACTTGAAGGCGGTGATCCCGGGCGGCTCCTCGGTCCCGCTGATCCCCAAGTCGGTGTGCGACGAGATCCGCCTCGACTTCGACGACCTCAAGAACGCCCAGACCGGGCTGGGCACCGCCGGCGTCATCGTGATGGATCGCTCCACCGATGTCGTCAAAGCGATTTGCCGACTCTCCAAGTTCTACATGCACGAGAGCTGCGGGCAATGCACGCCCTGCCGCGAGGGCACGGGCTGGCTGTGGCGGGTGATGACCCGGTTGGTCGAAGGTCGGGCGCGACCCGAGGAAATCGACATGCTCTTCGACGTCTCACGCGAGATCGAGGGGCACACCATCTGCGCCCTCGGCGACGCCGCGGCCTGGCCGGTGCAGGGGCTGATCCGGCACTTCCGCCAGGAGATCGAGGACCGCATCAAGCGGCAACAGGCCGCGCCCGCCATGGCGGCGGCGAGCTGAGCCCGGGAAGGCACGAGGACAGGGCATGCCGAAGCTGACGATCGACGGCATCGAGGTCGAGGTCCCGGCCGGGGCGACGGTGTTCCAGGCCTGCGAGCTCGCCGGCCGCGAGGTGCCGCATTTCTGCTACCACCCGCGCCTCAACATCGCCGGCAACTGTCGGATGTGCCTGGTGGAGGTGGAAAAGGCGCCGAAGCCGGTGGCGAGCTGCGCCATGCCCGCCGCCGACGGCATGGTGGTCCACACCGCCTCCGAGAAGGCCAAGCGGGCGCAACAGGGCGTGCTCGAGCTCCTGTTGATCAACCACCCGCTCGATTGCCCGATCTGCGATCAGGGCGGCGAGTGCGACCTTCAGGACCTGACGCTGTTCTACGGCCCCGACAGCTCGCGCTTCGCCGAGAACAAGCGGCCCGTCGCCGACAAGTACATGGGGCCGTTGATCTCCACCCACATGACGCGCTGCATCCACTGCACCCGCTGTGTGCGCTTCGCCAACGAGATCGCCGGCGTCGAGGAGCTCGGCGCCACCGGTCGCGGCGAGGACATGGAGATCACCACCTATCTCGAGCACGCGGTGACCTCCGAGCTCTCCGGCAACGTCATCGACCTGTGCCCGGTCGGTGCCTTGAACTCGAAGCCCTACGAGTACAGCGCGCGGACCTGGGAGCTCAAAAAGCACGAGAGCGTCGACGTCATGGACGCGGTGGGCTCGAACATCCGCGTCGACGTCCGCGGCAACGAGGTCATGCGGATCCTGCCGCGGCTGCACGAGGACGTGAACGAGGAGTGGATCTCCGACAAGACCCGCTTCGTCTACGACGGCTTGAAGAAGCGCCGGCTCGACCGGCCCTGGGTCAAGCGCGACGGCAAGCTCGAGGCCGCCGACTGGCGCGGGGCCATGGCGGCGATCCGCAGCCGGCTCGACGGGGTGGCGGCCACGAAGATCGCGGCGATCGCCGGCGATCAGGCCGACCTCGAGGCGATGGCGGCCTTGAAGGACCTGATGGGGGCGCTGGGCTCCCCCAACCTCGACTGCCGCCAGGACGGCGCCAAGCTGGAGGGCGCGCGCGCCGGCTGGCTCTTCAACACCACCATCGCCGGCATCGAGCAGGCCGACGCGCTGCTGCTGGTCGGCGCCTTTCCGCGCTACGAGGCGTCGCTGGTCAACGCCCGCATCCGCAAGCGCCAGCGCATGGGCGGCTTCGAGATCGGCCGCATCGGTTGTCCGGGCGATCTGACCTATCCCACGACGGAGGTGGGCGCCGGCCCGCAGAGCCTCGCGGATCTCCTCGCCGGCGAGCACAGCTTCGGCGAGGTGCTCGAGAAGGCCGAGCGGCCGATGGTCATCGTCGGCCCCGGTGCCTTGGCGCGGCCCGACGGCGCCGCCGTGCTGGCGAAGGCGCGCGAGGCCGCCGAGCGCTTCGGCATGGTCACCGACGACTGGAACGGCTTCAACGTTCTGCACACCGCGGCGTCGCGGGTCGGCGGCATGGATCTCGGCCTCGTGCCGGGCGAGGGCGGCCGCGACGTCGAGGGCATCCTTCGAGGCGCGCGCACCGGTGAGATCGAGGTGGTCTACCTCCTGGGTGCCGACGAGCTCGACACCCGCGGTCTGGAGAACGCCTTCGTCATCTACCAGGGCAGCCACGGCGACGCCGGGGCGCGGGTGGCCGACGTGATCCTGCCCGGCGCCGCCTACACCGAGAAGGCGGCGACCTGGGTCAACCTCGAGGGCCGCCCGCAGCGCTCCAAGCTCACCGCCTTCCCGCCGGGCGAGGCCAAGGAGGATTGGCGCATCCTACGCGCGCTCTCCGAGGTGCTGGACCAAAAGCTGCCTTACGACACCCCGGCGCAACTGCGGCGGCGGATCGTCGAGCCGGCGCCCCGGCTGGGGCGGATCGACCGCATCGAGGCGGCGCCCTGGGCCGAGTTCGGGGCCGCCGGCAAGCTCGACGACGCGCCGTTCGTCTCGCCGATTGCGGACTTCTACCGCACCTGCGCCATCAGCCGCGCCTCGGCAGTGATGGAGGCCTGCGTCGAGGAGATCCGCGGCCAGCAGCTGAAGGCGACCGGCAGCGATGATTGACGGCATCCTCAGCGTCGCCTGGATCGTCACCCAGATCATGCTGGTGGTGGGGCCGCTGCTCCTCGGCGTGGCCTACGCCACCTGGGCCGAGCGCAAGATCATCGGGGCGATGCAGCTGCGCCAGGGCCCGATGACCGTCGGGCCCTACGGCCTGCTCCAGCCGATCGCCGACGGCGCCAAGCTGTTCTTGAAGGAAACGGTGATCCCGTCGGGTGCGAACCGGGGGATCTTCCTGCTCGCGCCGATGATCACCTTCGTATTGTCGTTGATCGCCTGGGCGGTGATCCCGTTCGACTACGGCATGGTGATCTCCGACATCAACGTCGGGGTGCTGTACCTGTTCGCGGTCAGCTCGCTCGGAGTGTACGGCATCGTCATGGCCGGCTGGGCGTCGAACTCGCGCTACGCCTTTCTCGGCGCGTTGCGCTCGTCCGCGCAGATGATCTCCTACGAGATCGCCATCGGCCTGATCATCATCGCGGTGCTGATCTCGGCGGGCTCGTTGAACCTCACCGAGATCGTGCTCGCCCAGTCCGGCAACGGCTTTTGGTACGTCTTCCCCCATCTGCCGATGGCGGTGGTCTTCATGGCGGCCATCCTCGCCGAGACCAACCGCCATCCGTTCGACCTGCCGGAAGACGAGGCTTCGTTGGTGACCGGCTACAACGTCGAGTACAGCTCGATGGCGTTCGCCCTCTTTTTCTTGGGCGAGTACGCCAACATGATCCTGATGAGCGGGATCTTCGCCACCCTGTTCCTCGGCGGCTGGCTGGCGCCGTTCGAGATGGCGCCGTTCACCTGGCTGCCGGGCCCGGTGTGGTTCATCCTCAAGATCTGTCTGGTCCTGTTCGTCTTCTTCTGGGCCCGGGCCACCCTGCCGCGCTACCGCTACGACCAGTTGATGCGCCTGGGCTGGAAAGTGTTTCTGCCCTTCTCGCTGCTCTGGGTGGTCCTCACCTCCGGCTTCATGGTCGCGTTCGACCTGCTGCCGGCCTGACGACGTTCCCGACGGCTGACGCTCACGAGAGGAATCCATGGCGACCACGCTCGATCGTGCCGCGAAGACTTTCCTGCTGCAGGAGTTGGTGAGCGGGTTCTGGCTGACCTTCCGCTACATGTTCAGGAAAAAGTATACCTTGAACTATCCCTACGAGAAGGGTCCCCTCAGCCCGCGCTTTCGCGGCGAACATGCGCTCCGGCGCTATCCGAACGGGGAGGAACGGTGCATCGCGTGCAAGCTCTGCGAAGCGGTCTGCCCGGCGCAGGCCATCACCATCGAGAGCGAGCCGCGGCCCGACGGCAGCCGCCGCACCACGCGCTACGACATCGACATGACGAAGTGCATCTACTGCGGCTTCTGCGAGGAGTCCTGCCCGGTCGACGCGATCGTGGAGGGCCCGAACTACGAGTTCTCCTCGTTCACGCGCGAGGAGCTCTTCTACGACAAGGAGAAGCTGCTGGCGAACGGCGACCGCTGGGAGCGCGAGATCGCCGCCAACCTCGCCGCCGACGCGCCCTACCGCTGACCGCCCGGAGGTCCGCCCGCCCCCGAACCGGGGCGGGCCGCCGCGCCGGGAACCGGAGCCAATAACGATGACCGTGGCCCTGTTCGTCTTCTACCTGCTCGCCGGGGTGTGTATCGCCGCCGCCGTCATGGTCGTCTCGGCCCGCAATCCGGTGCACTCGGTCCTCTTCCTTATCCTCGCCTTTTTCAACGCCGCCGGGATGTTCGTGCTCGCCGGCGCCGAGTTCCTGGCGATGGTGCTGGTCGTGGTGTACGTCGGGGCCGTCGCCGTGCTGTTCTTGTTCGTCGTGATGATGCTCGACATCGACCTGACGGCGATGCGCGAGGGCTTCTTGAAGTTCCTGCCGGTGGGCGCGCTCATCGGGTTGGTGCTGCTGGTCGAGCTCTTCTTGGTCTTCGGCACGCTGTCGGTCGGCACCGCCGCGCCGATCGCGGCGGCGGTGCCGGTGCCGGAGGGGATGTCGAACACCGAGGCGCTCGGCGGCGTGCTCTACACCGAGTACTTCTTCGCCTTCCAGCTCGCCGGGATCATCCTCCTGGTCGCGATCATCGGGGCGATCACGCTGACCTTGCGCGACCGCGGGCCGGTCAAGCGCCAGGACATCGGCCGCCAGGTGCACCGCGAGCGTCCCGCCGCGGTCCAGCTGCGCAAGGTCGACAGCGGTAAGGGGATCGGCTGATGCCCGTACCGGTTGGTCATTTTCTCGCCGTTGCCGCCATCCTGTTCACCCTCGGCGTTTTCGGCATTTTCCTCAACCGCAAGAACATCATCGTCATCTTGATGTCGATCGAACTGATTCTGCTGGCGGTGAACATCAACCTGATCGGCTTCTCGGCGCACTTGGGTGATCTGGCGGGTCAGTTGTTCGCGATGTTCGTGTTGACGGTGGCCGCCGCCGAGGCCGCGATCGGTCTCGCCATCGTCGTCGTCGTCTTCCGCGCCCGGGGCTCGATCGAGGTCGCCGACATCAACATCATGAAGGGCTGAGCGGCATGATGTACGGCCTCATCGTGTTTTTGCCGCTCCTCGGCGCGCTCGTCGCCGGCGCCTTCGGCAGGATCATCGGCGATCGCGCGTCACAGGTCGTGACCTCGGCGCTGTTGATCGTGGCGGCGCTGCTCTCCGGCATCGCCCTCTTCACCGTGCCCTACGGCGAGCCCTTCACCGTCGACCTCGGCACCTGGATCGTGTCGGGTTCGTTCGCCGTCGACTGGGCGCTCCGGATCGACGCGCTGACCGCGGTGATGCTGGTCGTCGTCACGTGGGTTTCCGCCGCGGTGCACGTCTACTCCATCGGCTACATGAGCCACGACGAGTCGATACCGCGGTTCATGAGCTATCTGTCCTTGTTCACCTTCGCCATGCTGATGCTGGTGACCGCGGACAACTTCGTCCAGCTCTTCTTCGGCTGGGAGGGCGTCGGCCTCGCGTCGTATCTGCTGATCGGTTACTGGTACAAGAAACCGTCGGCGAACAATGCCGCGATGAAGGCGTTCATCGTCAACCGCATCGGTGACTTCGGCTTCATGCTCGGCATCGCCGCGGTGTTTCTCGTGTTCGACAGCCTCGCCTTCGACACCGTGTTCGCGGCGGCGCCGGACCACGCCGACCACGTCACCCGGATGTTCGGGGCGTCGGTGTCGACCCTCGACCTGATCGCCTTCCTGCTGTTCATCGGCGCGATGGGCAAGTCGGCGCAGCTGTTCCTGCACACCTGGCTGCCCGACGCGATGGAGGGTCCGACCCCGGTCTCCGCGCTGATTCACGCCGCGACGATGGTGACCGCCGGCGTCTTCCTGGTGGCGCGGATGTCACCGCTGTTCGAGTACGCCCCGACCGCGATGGCCTTCGTCACCTTCATCGGCGCCGCCACCGCGTTCTTCGCCGCCACGGTCGCGCTCACGCAGAACGACATCAAGCGGGTGATCGCCTATTCGACCTGCTCGCAGCTCGGCTACATGTTCTTCGCCTGCGGGGTGGGCGCCTACGCCGCCGGCATCTTCCATCTCTTCACCCACGCCTTCTTCAAGGCGCTGCTGTTCCTGGGCGCCGGCTCGGTGATCCACGGCCTCGGCGACGAGCAGGACATGCGGCGCATGGGCGGCGTCTGGCGCAAGATGGTGTTCACCTACGCGGTGATGTGGATCGGCTCGCTGGCGCTCGTGGGTATCCCCTTCTTTTCGGGCTTCTACTCCAAGGACCTGATCCTCGAGGCGGCGTTCGCGGCCGAGACCGGGATCGGCGGCTTCGCCTTCTGGCTCGGGATCCTGGCCGCGGTGATGACCGCGTTCTATTCGGGGCGGTTGTTGTTCATGACCTTCCACGGCAAGCCCAACGCCAGCGAGGAGGTGATGGAACACGCCCACGAGAGCCCACCGGTGATGACCGTGCCGCTGGGCTTTCTGGCGGCGGGTGCGATCGGCGCCGGTTTTTTGGGCCTGCCGATGGTGAGCGGCGACCACGCCTTCTGGGCCGGCTCGATCCACGTCCGCGACCTCGCCCACAACGCGATCGAGGCGGCGCATCACGTGCCGTTGTGGGTGAAGCTGCTGCCCGTGGTCGCCGGCGTGATCGGGCTGGCCGTGGCCTGGACGATGTACGTCGCCAACCCGCTGCTGCCGGGGCGTCTCGCCAACGCGGTGCGGCCCGTGTACCTGTTCTCGTACCACAAATGGTACTTCGACGAGCTCTACGACGCCGTCTTCGTCCGGCCGGCGCGCGGGTTGGGGACGTTCCTCTGGCGCAAGGTCGATCTCGGCGTCATCGACGACTGGGGGCCCAACGGCGTCGCGGCCTCGACGCTGGCCGGCACCAAGCGGATCGTGCGGTTGCAGTCGGGGTACATCTATCACTACGCCTTCGCCATGCTCATCGGTGTCGTTGCGCTGGTGACCTGGTACCTCCTCGCGGTGCAGGGCTGAACCGATGAGCGATTGGCCGCTGATCTCCCTGGTCATCTTCCTGCCGCTCGTCGGCGTCGCCTTCATCCTGGCCATCCGCGCCGACGACCAAGCGGTGGTCGCCCAGAACGCCAAGGCGGTGGCGCTCTGGACCGCCGCCATCACTTTCTTCTTGAGCCTGTTGATCTGGGTCCAGTTCGACCCCACCGACGCCGGCTTCCAGCTCGTCGAGAAGGCGCCGTGGCTACCCGGCTTCGACATCAACTACCATGTCGGGGTCGACGGCATCTCGCTCTGGTTCGTGCTTTTGAGCACCCTCTTGACCGTCGTGGTAGTCCTGGGCTCGTGGCACTCCGTGACCAGCCGGGTCAAGGAGTACATGATCGCGTTCCTGGTCATGAACACCTTGATGGTCGGGGTCTTCACCGCGCTCGACGTCGTCCTTTTCTATCTGTTCTTTGAAGGTATCCTGATCCCGATGTTCTTGATCATCGGGATTTGGGGCGGCGCCAACCGGATCTACGCGGCTTTCAAGTTCTTCTTGTACACGTTGGCCGGGTCGGTGCTGTTTCTGGTCGCCATCATCTACATGTACATCTTTGCCGGCACGACCGACCTGCCGACGTTGATGCGCACCGAGTTTCCCCCGACCGCGCAGTACTGGCTGTTCCTGGCGCTGTTCGCATCCTTCGCGATCAAGGTGCCGATGTGGCCCTTCCACACCTGGCTGCCGGACGCCCACGTCGAGGCGCCGACCGCCGGCTCGGTGCTGCTCGCCGGCATCCTGTTGAAGCTCGGCGGCTACGGCTTTCTGCGGTTCTCGCTGCCGATGCTGCCCGAGGCCTCGGCCGACTTCGCGCCCTTCATCTATGCGCTGTCGGTGGTCGCGATCATCTACACCTCCTTCGTCGCGCTGATGCAGGAGGACATGAAGAAGCTGATCGCGTACTCGTCGGTGGCGCACATGGGCATCGTCACCATCGGTCTCTTCACCTTCAATCCGCAGGGGCTGCAGGGCGGCATCATCCAGATGCTGAGCCACGGGCTGGTGTCGGGGGCGCTGTTCATGTGCGTCGGGGTGATCTACGACCGCATCCACAGTCGTGAGATCAAGCGCTACGGCGGCCTTGCCGAGCGAATGCCGGCCTACGCCTTCACCTTCATGCTGTTCACGATGGCGTCGGTGGGCCTGCCCGGCACCAGCGGGTTCGTCGGGGAGATCCTGGTGATCGTCGGCGTCTTCCAGATCAATCAGTGGGTCGCCCTGTTCGCCGCCACCGGCATGATCCTCGGCGCCTGCTACATGCTCTGGCTCTATCGCCGCGTCCTCTTCGGCGCGCTCGTCCGCGAGGACCTGTTGAGCATCAAGGACATGCGCGGCACCGAGATCGCGGCCTTCGCACCGCTGGTGGCGCTCACCCTGCTGATGGGTGTCTATCCCTCGCTCTTCCTCGACCCGATGGCGGCGAGCGTGAACGACCTCTTGGCCCATCTCGAGGCCACGACCACCCTGGCGGCCGACTGACGGAACCCACGGGCGATCCCCGAAGCCACGGCGAACGACGCGCGCATGTCTCAGTCCTACCTCCTCGTCGCTCTTCCCGAGCTGTTCCTCCTGGCCGCCGGTCTCGTGCTGCTGGTCGTAGGCGCGTTCAAGGAGACCGCGGCGGGCGCCCGGCTGGTCTCCAACCTGGCGCTCGGCACCCTCGCCATCACCCTCGTCCTGGTCCTGGTGGCCGCCCCCGACCGCGCCGTCGCCTTCCGCGGCAACTTCGTGATGGACGGCTTCGCCGGCTTCATGAAGGTGGTGGTGTTGCTGGGCGCCCTCGGCACCCTCGCCATCGCCCAGCCCTACCTCCGCCGCGAGGGCATCGAGCGCTTCGAATACGCCGTGCTGGTCATCTTCTCGACCGCCGGCATGTCGCTGTTGCTGTCGGCCAACAGCTTCCTGGCGCTCTACATCTCGCTCGAGCTGATGAGCCTGCCGCTCTACGTGCTCGCCGCCTTCCAGCGCGACACCTACAAATCGACCGAGGCCGGTCTGAAGTACTTCGTGCTGGGGGCGTTGGCCTCGGGCATGCTGCTCTACGGCGTCTCGCTGGTCTACGGGTTCACCGGCACCATCTTCTTCGAGGAGCTGACCGCGCTGTATCTGGACGAGGAGGGCGCCGAGCTGCCGCTGGGGGCGCTCGTCGGCGTCGTGTTCATCGCCGCCGGGCTCGCCTTCAAGCTCGGCGCGGTGCCTTTCCACATGTGGACGCCGGACGTCTACGAGGGGGCACCGACCGCGGTCACCGCGCTCTTCGCCGCCGCGCCGAAGCTGGCGGCGATGGGCCTCACCGTGCGGGTCTTCGCCGAGCCGTTCGGCGCCTTCGTCGCCGACTGGCAGCAGATCATCATCGCGGTGTCGGTGGGCTCGATGGTGCTCGGCGCCTTCGGCGCCATCGGGCAGCGCAACATCAAGCGCCTGTTGGCCTATTCCGGCATCGGCCATGTCGGCTACGCCTTGGTCGGGCTCGCCGCCGGCACCCAAAGCGGGGTCTACGGCGTGCTGGTCTACATGACGATCTACCTCTTCATGACGGTGGGGACCTTCGGTGTCGTGCTGGCGCTGCGCCGGCGCGGCCAGAGCCTCGAGCAAATCGACGATTTCGCCGGCCTCGGCAAGGATCAGCCGCTTCTGGCGCTCGCCACCGCCATCTTCATGTTCTCGCTCGCCGGGATCCCCCCGCTCGCCGGTTTCTTCGGCAAGCTCTACGTCTTTTTGGCGGCGATCGAGGTCGGCCTGGTCTGGCTCGCCGTCATCGGTGTGCTGACCAGCGTGGTTGGCGCCTATTACTATCTGCGCATCGTCAAGCTGGTCTACTTCGACAGCGCGCCGGAAGCGCTCGACCGCGGGATGGAGCCTGAGCTGCGCGGCGTGATCGCCGTGAGCGCCGTGGTCACCGCGCTGTTCGTGGTCGTCCCCGGCCCGATCCTCGGCTCCGCCCGGGTCGCCGCCGGGGCGCTGTTCCCCTGAGCGCGGTCTGGCCCGAGACCGTCGCCGGGTTCGCGGTCGCCTTCCACCCGCGCTTGGCGTCGACCCAGGACGAAGCCCGGCGGCTGGCGCGCGCGGGTGGGTGCGAGCTCGTCGTCGTCGCCGACGAGCAGACCGGCGGCCACGGCCGGCGCGGCCGCAGCTGGACCTCGCCGCCGGGCAACCTCTACGCCACCGTCGTCACCGCGCCGCGCTTCGCGCCGGCGTTCGTGCCCGCCGGCTCGCTGATCGCCGCGACCGCGCTCTGTCGCGCGATCGAGCAGCTCTCCCCGACGCCGCCGCCTCTGAGCGTGAAATGGCCCAACGACGTCCTGCTCGACGGTCGCAAGCTCGCGGGCTTGCTCTTGGAGGTCGCCGGCGAGGCGGTGCTGATCGGCTGCGGCGTGAACCTGCGGGCAGCCCCGCCGGCGTTCCCCGACGCCGCGACGCTCGCCGGTCGGGGGCTGGACGTGCAAGCCCCGGTCGTGCTCGAACGCTGGCTTTCGGCGTGGAGGCGTGCGGCGGCGGCGCTCGCCGAGGGCGACACCGCGAGCTGGCGCGACGCCTGGCTGGCGCGCGCGGCGGGGCTCAACCGCCCGATCCGCGTGACCCTGCCGGAGCGTCGCCTCGAGGGCGTTCACCGCGGCATCGACGCCTACGGCGCGTTGCGCGTGGAGACCGCCGGCGGGGTCGAGAGCGTGCTCGCCGGCGACGTCGAGCTCGTCCGGCTGGGAGAGACCTTCTGATGCTGCTGGCCGCCGACGTCGGCAACACCAACACCGTCTTCGCGCTCTTCGAGGACACCACGGCCCGGGCGAGCTGGCGGCTGGCCACCGTGCGCCAGCGGACCTCCGACGAGTACGCGCTCGCGTTGGTGCAGCTGATCGAGATGGCCGGCTTCGACTGGCGCGACATCGACGAGGTGGTGGTGTCGTCGGTGGTGCCCGAGGCCGACCGCCAGCTGCGCTGGATGTGCCGCGACCGCTTCGACCGTCCGGTCTCGTTCGTGGGCGAGGACGTCGAGGTCCCGCTCGGGATCAAGCTCAGCAACCCCAAGGAGATCGGCGCCGACCGCCTGGTCAACGCCTACGCCGCCCACCGCCATCACGGCGGCGATCTCATCGTCGTGGACTTCGGCACGGCGACCACCTTCGACGTCGTCGACCGCGCGGGCACCTACCACGGCGGCGTCATCGCGCCCGGCATCAACCTCTCGCTGGAGGCGCTCAACCGCGCCGCCGCCAAGCTGCCGCGGATCGGTGTCGAGAAGCCGCAGGCGGTGATCGGCGACAGCACCGTCTCGGCGATGCAATCGGGCGTGTTCTGGGGTTATATCGGGCTCATCGAGGGGCTGGTCGCGCGCATCCAGGCGGAGTTCGGCGAGCCGATGCGCACGATCGGCACCGGCGGGCTGGCGCCGCTGTTCGCCGACGCGACGGCAGCGATCGCCCGCGTCGATACCGATTTGACGATGACGGGGCTGGTGGACCTCTTCCGGTTGCACCAAGCCCGGCGGGAGACATGCGCATGACCGACACGCCGCTCTACTTCGCGCCGCTGGGGGGCGCCGGCGAGATCGGCATGAACGTCAACCTCTACGGCACCGACGGGCGCTGGATGATGGTCGATCTCGGCCTCACCTTCGCCGACGAGCGCTTGCCCGGGGTCGACATCATCCTGCCCGACATCGGCTTCGTCGAGCAGGAGCGCGACAAGCTCGACGGCCTCGTCCTGACCCACGCCCACGAGGACCATCTGGGCGCGGTGCCCTATCTGTGGCCGCGGTTGAAATGCCCGATCTGGTGCGTGCCGTTCACCGCCGCGGTCCTCAAGCGCAAGCTCGACGAGAGCGGGATCAAGCGGCGCGTACCCCTCAACATCGTCCAGCCGGGCGAGGTCTTCACCGTCGGTCCTTTCGCCTGTCGCTTCGTCCACATGACGCACTCGATCCCCGAGGCGGCGATGCTGGTGATCGAGACGCCGCAGGGGCGCTTGGTCCACACCGGTGACTGGAAGCTCGATCCGGCGCCGCAGGTCGGCGCGGCCTCGCAGATCGAGGCGCTGCAGGACGTCGGCAAGGGCGGCGTGCTGGCGATGATCGCCGACAGCACCAACATCATGAGCCCCGGGACCTCGGGCTCCGAGGCCGAGGTGCTGGAGAGCCTGAGCGAGCTCATTGCCGCCCAGCCGCACCGCGTCGTGCTCACCACCTTCGCCTCCAACGTCGCGCGCCTGCACACCGCCATGCAGGCCGGCCGCGCGGCCGGCCGCGAGGTGGTGCTGATCGGGCGCTCGATGCACCGCATGGTCGCCGCCGCCAAGGACTGCGGGTATCTCGCGGACATGCCGGCGCTGGTCGACGAGCGCGACGTCATGGACCTGCCACGCGACAAGGTCATGATGATCTGCACCGGCAGCCAGGCCGAGCCGCGCGCCGCCATCGCCCGCGTCGCCGCCGGCACCCATCCGCGCATCCGCCTCGATTCGGGCGATTCGGTGATCTTTTCCTCGAAGATCATCCCGGGCAACGAGCGGGTGATCTACGATCTGCACAACAATCTGGTGCGCGCCGGCGTCCAGGTGATCACCGAGGACGACCATTTCGTGCACGTCTCCGGCCATCCCTCGCGCGACGAGGTCGCCCAGCTCTATCGCTGGGTGAAGCCGCGGATCGCGGTGCCGGTCCACGGCGAGCTCCGCCATCTGCGCGAGCACGTCGCCTTCGCCAAGGCGAACGGCACCGCGCACGCGCTCCTGGTCACCGACGGCGATCTGGTGCGCCTGGCACCGGGCGAGCCCGAGATCGAGGGCGAGGTCCCGATCGGCCGCCACGCCTTCGAGGACGGCGAGATGATCGCGGTCGACGCCGACCGCTTTCGCCTGCGCCGCAAGCTGGCGAGCAACGGCAGCGTATTCGTGAGCCTGGTGCTCGATCACGCCGGCTCGGTGCTGGCCCCGCCGCAGGTCGCCTCGGTGGGCAGCGTCGAGCTGGACGAGGACGCGGAGGCGCGCCGCCGGATCGCCGACGCGCTGGTGGAGGAGATCGAAGGCCTCGACGACCACGAGGTCGAGACCGACGCCCGGATCGAGGACCGACTGCGCACCGCCGTGCGCCGGTTGTTGGGGTTGTCGCGTGAGCGCCGGCCGGTGATCCAGGTCCAGATCACCCGGCTGTCGCCGGACATGCTGGCCCAGCTGGAGGACGTGTCCACCTGAGCGGCCGTCACCCCGACGGCCGCCGGTCGAGGGAGGAAATCGCATGATCGGTCGTTTGAACCACGTCGCCATCGCCGTGCCGGATCTGGAAGCGGCGACGGCGAAGTACCGCGATGTCCTCGGCGCCACGGTCTCCGCGCCGCAGGACGAGCCGGACCACGGTGTCACCGTGGTCTTCATCGAACTCCCCAACACCAAGGTCGAGCTGCTCTACCCGCTCGGTGAAAAGTCGCCGATCCAGGGCTTTCTCGACAAGAACCCGCAGGGCGGCATCCACCACGTCTGCTACGAGGTCGACGACATCATCGCGGCGCGCGATCAGCTCAAGGAGACCGGGGCGCGTGTCCTCGGCGACGGCGAACCCAAGATCGGCGCCCACAAGAAGCCGGTGCTGTTCCTCCATCCCAAGGACTTCGCCGGCACGCTGGTCGAGCTCGAGCAGGTCTGAGCCCGCGCGGGCGGGGTGGCGTCGTCATGACCCCGTTCGGGGCGCTCGTCGTCTTCGTCATCGCCTGGTGGCTGATCTTCTTTATGACGCTGCCCTTCGGCGCCCGCCCGCCCGACGACCCCGAGCAGGGGCACGCCGCGAGCGCGCCGGAACGGCCGCGCCTGGTCCTCAAGGCGGTGGTGACGACGGTGCTCGCCGCCGCCGTCACGGCCGGCTTCGCCTACCTGCTCGCGAGCGGCCTCCTGGACTGGCGCCCCGACGAGCCGCTTTGACGCGGAGCCGCTCGCGCGTTGCGTCGCGTGGCGGCCGTCCCTATGGTCCGTGCGCTTCGACGACGCTCCCACGGGTCGCCCCATGCGCCTTTCCGCGTATTTCCTGCCGCTGTTGAAGGAGAGCCCCGCCGAGGCGCAGATCGTCTCCCACCAACTCATGCTGCGGGCGGGCATGATCCGGCAGTCGAGCGCGGGCATCTACTCCTGGCTGCCGCTCGGCCACGCCGTGCTGCGCCGGGTGGAGCAGATCGTGCGCGAGGAGATGAACGCCGCCGGCTGTCAAGAGATCCTGATGCCCGCGGTGCAGCCCGCCGACATCTGGCAGGAGAGCGGGCGCTACGAGGCCTACGGCCGGGAGATGCTACGCTTCGAGGATCGTCACGAGCGCGCGATGCTCTTCGGGCCGACCCATGAGGAGGTCGTCACCGACATCTTTCGCCGCTGTATCCGCTCCTATCGCGATCTGCCGAAGAACCTCTACCAGATCCAGTGGAAGTTCCGCGACGAGATCCGACCCCGCTTCGGGGTCATGCGCGGCCGCGAGTTTTTGATGAAGGACAACTATTCCTTCGATCTGGATTTCGAGGGAGCGAAGCGTTCGTACGACAACATGTTCAGCGCGTATCTGCGGACGTTCAAGCGAATGGGCCTCACCGCCATCCCGATGCGGGCCGAGAGCGGCGCCATCGGCGGCTCGATGAGCCACGAGTTCCAGATCCTGGCCTCGACCGGCGAGAGCGAGGTGTTCTACGACGCCGCCTTCGAGGAGTTGGACCTGCTGGCGCCGGATCTCGACGTCGACACCATCCAGCGCTACTACGCCGCCACCGACGAGCAGCACCTGCCCGACGCCTGCCCGCTGCCGCCGGAGCGGTTGCGGCACGGTCGCGGCATCGAGGTCGGTCACATCTTCTATTTCGGCACCAAGTACTCGAAGCCCTTGGGGGCCGCCGTCACCGGTCCCGACGGCGAGGACGTCTTCGTCGAGATGGGCAGCTACGGCATCGGCGTGTCGCGCCTGGTTGGCGCCATCATCGAAGCCTACCACGACGACAAGGGCATCATCTGGCCGGAGAGCGTGGCGCCGTTCGACGTCGCCCTCGTCAACCTGCGCGCCAGCGACACCGGCTGCGCCGAAGTCACGGGCGATCTCTACGCCAAGTTGAAGACGGCCGGGGTCGACGTTCTCTACGACGACCGCGACGAGAGCCCCGGGGTCAAGTTCGCCACGATGGACCTGATTGGCATCCCGTGGCAGGTCGTGATCGGGCCGCGCGGGCTCAAGGCCGGCGTCGTCGAACTCAAGTCGCGCGCCAGCGGCGAGACCGAGGAGCTGAGCCCCGAGGCCGTCGTCGACCGGCTCGCCGGCTGAGGTGTTCGGGCCCGCGGAGCGCTGGGTCGCCCGGCGCTATCTCCGCCCCACCCGCGAGCACGGCTTCGTCTCGGTCATCACCGTCTTCGCGCTCACCGGCATCGCGCTCGGCGTCGGCACGCTGATCGTCGTGCTCGCGGTGATGAACGGCTTTCGCGCCGAACTCCTGGACCGCATCCTTGGGCTCAACGGCCATCTGACCGTGCAGGCGGGGCCGGCCGGCATCGCCGACTACGAGCGGCTCACCGACGAGCTGATGCGGATCGAGGACGTCCGCGAGGTGACGCCCTTCGTGGAGGGTCAGGCGATGGCGAGCGCCAACGGCGCGGCGAGCGGGGTGCTGATGCGCGGGCTTCGCCCGGCGGATCTGCGCGGGCGCACCATCCTCGAGCAGAACATCCTGCGCGGCTCGCTCGGGGATGTCGCGGGCGGGCGCAAGCTGGCGGTGGGTAGCCGGCTCGCCCGCCGCATGGGCCTTCGGCTCGGCGACGACCTCACGCTGATCTCGCCCGACGGCCCCGCCACCGCCCTCGGCACGCTGCCCCGCGTGGTGAGCTTCGAGATCGCCGCGGTCTTCGAGATCGGGATGTACGAGTACGACAACGGCGTCGTCTTCACCTCGCTCGACGCCGCCCAGACCTACTTCGATCTCGACGACCGCGTGAACGCCATCGACGCCTTCCTGGCGGATCCCGAGCGCTTGGACGCGGCCCACGCCGCCTTTCAGCGGGTGGTCGGCGGGCGCTATTGGGTCACCAGCTGGCGCCAAGCCAACGCCCAGTTCTTCAACGCGCTCGAGGTCGAGCGCAACGTCATGTTCTTGATCCTGACGCTCATCATCCTCGTCGCCGCCTTCAACATCGTGACCGGGCTGACGATGCTGGTGCGCTCGAAGGGACGCGACATCGCCATCTTGAGGACGATGGGGGCGACCCGCGGCGCGATCATGCGGATCTTCTTTCTCGCCGGCATGACCATCGGTACGGTCGGCACCGCCATCGGCTTCGTCCTGGGTCTCGCCTTCGCCCTCAACGTCGACGCCATCCGCCGATTTCTGGAGCGCTTCACCGGTGCGGAGCTGTGGTCGGCCGAGATCCGTTTTCTCTCACAGCTGCCCGCCAAGGTGGAGACGGGCGACGTCGTGAGCGTCGTCGGGATGGCGCTGGTGCTGGCCCTGCTCGCCACCCTGGTGCCGTCCTGGCGCGCCGCCCAGCTCGACCCCGTCGAAGCGCTGCGGCGGGAATAGGGCGGTGCCGGTACCCGACGCCCTGGTGCTCGACGGCGTCAGCCGCGGCTTCAAGCAGGGCCCGGCCAGGATCGAGGTGTTGAAGGGGATCGACCTGCGGTTGGCGGCGGGCGAGGTGGCCGCGCTGGTCGGCGTTTCCGGGGCGGGCAAGTCGACGCTGTTGCAGATCGCCGGCCTGTTGGAGCGCCCGGACGCCGGCGAGGTGATGATCGCCGGCGAGCGTGCCGCTCGCCGCGATCGCCCGCGCACGCGGCTCAGGCGCGACGCCGTCGGGTTCGTCTACCAGTTTCACCACCTCCTGGCCGAGTTCACCGCTTGCGAGAACGTCATGCTGCCGTGCCTGCTGGCCGGCAGCTCGCGCGCCGCGGCGCGGGCGCGGGCCGAGGAACTCTTGGGCGCGGTCGGGCTCGCCGAGCGGCTCGCCCACCATCCGGGCCAGCTCTCCGGCGGCGAGCAGCAGCGCGTCGCCATCGCCCGCGGGCTCGCCAACGCCCCGGGCCTGGTCCTCGCCGACGAGCCGACCGGCAATCTCGACGAGGAGACGGCCGCCCACGTCTTCGACGGCTTTCTGGCGGTGCTGCGGGCGCGCGGCGCGAGTGCGCTGATCGCCACCCACGACCGCCGCCTCGCGCGTCGGTTGGATCGCGTGTACGTTCTCGCCCACGGTCGGCTCGCCGCCGAGCCCGCCCCCGCCGCCGCCGAGGAGACCGCGCCATGAGCGAGCCCGCCTTCGTGCACCTGCGTGTCCGCACGGCGTGGTCGCTGTTGGAGAGTACGGTCCGGCCCGACCGCCTGATCGAGGCCTGCCGCGCCGCTGCCATGCCGGCGGTGGCGATGACCGACGGGGCGGCCCTCTTCGGCGCCTTCGACTTCGGCCAGAAGGCGGCGGCCAAGGGCGTCCAGCCGATCGTCGGCTGCCTGTTGCCGGTTTCGATCGCCACCAGCGAGCGCGGCGAACCGATCGTCGGCGACCTCACCGTCCTCTGCCAGAACGAGGCCGGCTACGGCTCGCTCTTGAAGCTGCTGTCGGCGGCGTATCTCGCGGGCGAGGTCCGCGAGCTGTGGGTGACGCTCGACCGCCTGGGGGCCCACCACGAGGGCCTGATCGTGCTCACCGGCGGTCCCGAGGGTGCGCTCGGCCGGCTGCTGTTGGCGCACCGCGAAGCCGATGCCGAGACGGCGCTCGCCCAACTCGCCGGCGTGTTCGGGGATCGGCTCTACGTCGAGCTCATCCGCACCGGCGGCGACGCCGAGGCCCGGACCGAGGACTGGTTCGTCGATCAGGCCTACGCCCGCGAGCTGCCGCTGGTCGCCACCAACGACGTCCGCTTCGTCGGCGGCGACGAGCACGAGGCCCAGGACGTGCTCGCCTGCATCGCCCACGGCCGCCGGCTGATCGAGGAGGACCGGCCGCGCACCAGCCCCGAGCACCGCTTGAAGACCGCCGTCGAGATGGCCGAGCTGTTCGCGGATCTGCCGGAGGCTGTCGCCAACACGGTGGTGGTGGCACGGCGTTGCGCCTTCATGATTTCCCCGCGCGATCCGATCCTGCCGCCCTACGAGGTCGGCGCGGGCCGCGACGAGGCCGAGGAGCTGCGGGTGCAGGCGGCGGCGGGTCTGGAGCGCCGCCTGGAGCGCCACGTCGTCTCCCGGCTCGGGGATGACGACGATCGCGAGGCGGTGCTGCAGCGCTACCGCGACCGGCTCGACTTCGAGCTCGGGATCATCGTGCACATGCAGTTCCCGGGCTATTTCCTGATCGTCTCCGACTTCATCCGCTGGGCCAAGGGCCGCGGCATTCCGGTCGGCCCCGGCCGCGGCTCCGGCGCCGGCTCGGTGGTCGCCTGGTCGCTCGAGATCACCGACCTCGATCCCCTGCGCTTCGGCCTCCTGTTCGAGCGGTTCTTGAACCCGGAGCGGGTGTCGATGCCGGACTTCGACATCGACTTCTGCCAGGATCGGCGCGACGAGGTCATCGACTACGTCCGGGACAAGTACGGCGACGACAAGGTCGCCCACATCATCACCTTCGGCCGCCTGCAGGCGCGGGCGGTGGTGCGCGACGTCGGCCGGGTGATGGGGATGCCCTACGGCCAGGTCGACCGCATCTCGAAGTTGATCCCCCACAATCCGGCGAACCCGCCGACGATCGAGCAGGCGCTGGAGCTGGAGCCGCGACTGGACGAGGAGCGCCGGGCCGACGAGCAGGTGGCCCAGCTCCTGGCGACGGCGCGCAAGCTGGAAGGGCTGCCCCGGCACGCCTCGACCCACGCCGCCGGCGTCGTCATCGGCGACCGTCCGCTCGACGCGCTGGTGCCGCTCTACCGCGACCCGCGCTCGCCGATGCCGGTGACCCAGTTCGACATGAAGGCGGTGGAGAAGGTGGGCCTCGTCAAATTCGACTTCCTCGGCCTCACCACGCTCACGCTGCTCGAGAAGGCCGAGGCCTTCGTCAACGAGGCGCTCGGCGTGCCGCTCGAGCTCGACCAGCTGCCGCTCGACGATCCCGCGCCCTACGCGCTGATGAGCCGGGCCGAGACCACCGGCGTGTTCCAGCTGGAATCCGGCGGGATGAAGGCGGCCTTGAAGGAACTCAAGCCCGACTGCTTCGAGGACATCATCGCCATGGTGTCGCTCTACCGGCCGGGCCCGATGGACAACATCCCGCGCTACATCGCCGTCAAGCACGGCCGTGAGCATCCGGAATACCTGCACGACAAGCTGCGGCCGATCCTGGAGGAGACCAACGGCGTCATCATCTACCAGGAACAGGTGATGCGGATCGCCCAGGAGCTCGCGGGCTACTCGCTGGGCGCCGCCGATCTCCTGCGCCGGGCCATGGGCAAGAAGATCCAGACGGAGATGAACCAGCAGCGCGGGGTGTTCATCGACGGCGCGATCGCGAAAGGGCTCGACGAGGGCCTCGCCACCACCATCTTCGAGCAAGTCGCCAAGTTCGCCTCCTACGGCTTCAACAAGAGCCACGCGGCGGCCTACGCGCTCTTGGCCTACCAGACGGCCTATCTGAAGGCGAAATACCCGCTCGCCTTCTTCGCGGCGTCGATGACGATGGACCGCGGCAACCACGCCCGGCTGGCCAACGCCCGCGAGGAGATGATCCAGCACGGCATCGCGCTGCTGCCGCCGGACGTGAACCGCTCCGAGGTGCTGTTCGCCATCGAGCGGCTGCCCGACGGCGACGACGCCGGTGCCGTCCGCTTCGCGCTCGCCGCCATCAAAGGGGTCGGTGAGCAGGCGATGACCAGCCTGGTCGCCGAGCGGCGCGCCGGCGGCCCGTTCACCGACATCTTCGATCTGGTCGGCCGCGTCGGTCCGCGCGTACTCAACCGGCGGCTGTTGGAAGGCTTGATCCGCGCCGGCGCGCTCGACGGCTTCGGGCCGTCCCGGGCGGCGCATCTCGACGCCGTCGACGGGGCGCTGCGCTACGGCCAGGCCGTCGTCGACGCCCGCGAGGGCGGTCAGGCCGGCCTGTTCGACGGGCTCGGCGCCGACGTCGCGATCCCGAAGCCGGCGATCACCGAGCGCGGCGAGGCGGCGATGCTCCAGGTGCTCGAACAGGAGCACGAGGCGCTCGGGTTCTTCCTCTCGGCGCATCCGCTCGACGGCTACCGCCGCCCTCTTCAGCGTCTCGGCACCGTGCCGCTCGCCGAGGTCGCACCGCTGGTCGCCGGCGGCGACGGCCCGCGCGTCTTGAAGCTGGCCGGCATCGCGGTGGCCCGCCAGGAGCGCACCGGCGCGCGCGGCCGCTTCGCGTTCGTGACGCTGTCGGACCCGAGCGGTCAGGGCGAAATCACCGTCTACGGCGATCTGCTCGGCCAGGTGCGCGAGTTGTTGGACCGCACCGAACCGCTGCTGGTCCACGCCGACGGCCGGCTCGACGGCGAGGACGTCCGCCTCGTCGCGCGCGACATCGAGCCGTTGAGCGCGGCGCTCGGCGACGAGCGCTCGCTGGTCGAGATCGAACTCGCCGGTGGCGAGGCGGTGGACCGGCTGATCCCCCTGCTCGCCGGCGAGGCGAAGGGGGCGGCGCGGGTGCGCTTGAGCGTGCCCGGCGAGGCCGCGGGCGAACGCGTGCTGATCGACCTCCCCGACACCGCCCTGTTGCCGCCGGCGCGGCGCCCGGACGTGGCGGTGCTGGCGGGGGTGGCGGCGGTCCGCGACGTGGTGTAGGAACCCGGGTTCGTCGCCGCTCGGTGCTTGCGTCCCGGCGGCAGCACACCTATACCCCCGATACCTCGCACGCGGGCGTGCGGCCCTCCAGGTCGCGTCCGGTGCCGCACGTCTGGGACGGGCGGCCTCAGCCCGCGGTGGCTCAACCGGACCAGGACGGAACGATGACCTTTCCCACCTTCACCATGCGCCAGCTGCTGGAGGCCGGCGTGCATTTCGGGCACGTCACGCGCCGCTGGAACCCGCGCATGGCGCCCTACATCTTCGGCAGCCGCAACGGCGTGCACATCATCGACCTCACCCAGACGGTGCCGATGCTGCACCGGGCGCTGATGGTGACGCGCGAGACGGTCGCCAACAACGGCCGGGTGCTGTTCGTCGGGACCAAACGCCAAGCCCAGGAGCCGGTCGCCGAAGCGGCCGGGCGATCGGGGCAGTACTTCGTCAACCACCGGTGGCTCGGTGGCATGCTGACCAACTGGCGGACGATCTCGCACTCGATCAAGAAGCTGCGCGAGATCGAGGGCCGGCTCTCGGAGGAGAACAGCGGCCTCACCAAGAAAGAGCTGCTGTTCCTCAACCGCGAGCGCGACAAGCTGGAGCGGGCGCTCGGCGGCATCAAGGACATGGGCGGACTGCCGGACCTGCTGTTCGTGATCGACACCAACAAGGAGCAGCTGGCGATCGCCGAGGCCAAGAAGCTCGGGATCCCGGTGGTCGCCGTGGTGGACAGCAACTCCAGCCCGGAGGGCGTCACCTACCCGATCCCGGGCAACGACGACGCCAGTCGCGCGATCAACCTCTACTGCGAGTTGATGGTGGGGGCGGTGCTCGACGGCATCCGTGCCGAGATGCACGCCTCCGGCGTCGACATGGGCGCCCTCGAGGATCAGGTCGAAGACGAAGTCGAGGAGGAGGAAGCGCCGGCGGAGGCGCCCGCCGCGCCCGCGACCGAGAGCGCGCCGGCCGGCGAAGCCGCGCCCGCCGGCGAGGAGCAGACGCCCGCGGCCACGTGAGCCGGCGGGCCCAGAAGTCTTCAGGAGGAGACATGGCTGAGATTTCCGCCGCGCTCGTCAAGCAACTCCGCGAGCAGACCGGCGCCGGCATGATGGACTGCAAGAAGGCGCTCGCCGAGAGCGACGGCGATCTCGAGGCGGCGTCCGACTGGCTGCGCAAGAAGGGACTGGCGCAGGCGCAGAAGAAGGCGGGACGCACCACCGCCGACGGCCTCGTCGGGATCGCCTTCGAGGGCAACACCGGGGCGCTGGTCGAGGTCAACGCCGAGACCGACTTCGTCGCCCGCAACGAGAGCTTCCAAGAGATGGTGAGCGCGATCGCGCGCCGGGCGCCGGAGGCCGACGGCGACGTCGAGACGCTCAAGAGGCTCGAGTTGCCGACGGGGCGCACCGTCGAGGACGAGATCACCAACGCCATCGGCGTCATCGGCGAGAACATGCGGCTGCGACGCACCGCCACGGTGCGGGTCGACGAGGGCGTCGTCGGCGGCTACGTCCACGCCCAGGTCGCGCCGGGGCTCGGCAAGATCGGCGTGCTCGTCGGCGTGCGCTCGCCGTCGACGGACTACGACCAGCTCGCCGACATCGCCAAGCAGGTGGCGATGCACGTCGCCGCCTCCAGCCCGCAGTCGGTGACGGTCGACGACCTCGACCCCGCCCTGATCGAGCACGAGCGCGCCATCCTCGTCGACCAGGCCAAGGCCAGCGGCAAGCCGGACAACATCATCGAGAAGATGGTGGAAGGCCGCCTCCGCAAGTTCTACGAGGAGGTCGTCCTCAACGAGCAGGTCTTCGTCATCGACACCGACAAGAAGGTGCAGGACTTCGTCGCGGCGCGGGCGGAGGCGCTCGGGGCACCGGTGACGATCGGCGGCTTCGTCAAGTTCGTGCTGGGCGAGGGCGTCGAGAAGGAGGAGACCGACCTCGCCGCCGAGGTCGCCCAGCTTGCGGGTGGCTGACGGTCTGTCGTACACCAGCGGTTGTCGGGGTGCCGTTGGTGCGGGCGGGCCTCGTGCCGGTCCGCCGCCGCCCCCGCCGCCGAGGTCCCGCCATGAATGACGCCAGCCCGCTTTACCGCCGCGTGCTCTTGAAGATGTCGGGCGAGGCGCTCATGGGTGGGCGCGGGTTCGGCCAGGATCCCCAGTTCCTCGGGCGTTTGGCCGAAGAGGTGGTGGCGGTCCACGCCCTCGGCGTCGAGCAGTGCCTGGTGATCGGGGGCGGCAACATGCTGCGCGGTTCGGCCGCCGTCGCCGACGGCATCGAGCGCACAACCGCTGATTATATGGGCATGCTCGCCACCGTCATCAACGCGCTCGCCGTGCAGAGCGTGATCGAGTCCGCGGGGCTTCCCACCCGCGTCATGTCGGCGATCCCGATGGCGTCGGTGTGCGAGCCCTACATCCGCCGGCGCGCCATCCGCCACATGGAGAAGGGGCGGGTGGTCATCTTCGCCGGGGGCACCGGCAATCCGTTCTTCACCACCGACAGCGCCGCCGCCCTGCGTGCCGCCGAAGTCGGCTGCGACGCGTTGTTGAAGGCGACGCAGGTGGACGGGGTGTACTCGGCGGATCCCAAGCGTGACCCGACCGCGCGGCGCTACGACCGCTTGAGCTATCTGCAGGTCCTCGCCGACGACCTCAAGGTGATGGACGCCTCGGCCATTTCGCTCGCGCGCGACAGTCACATTCCGATCATCGTCTTTTCGGCCGAAGATGCGGGTGCCTACGGTGAGGTGATGCGCGGCCGGGGTGCCCACACCATCATCACCGAAGAAGAGGATCAGGCGGCATGACCGAAGAGCAGACCGAGCCCGACCTCGACGATCTGGAGCGCCGGATGGACGGCGCGGTGACCGCCTTCCGCCACGAATTGCAGAGCCTGAGGACCGGCCGGGCGTCGGCGAGCATCGTCGAGCCGGTGCACGTCGAGGCCTACGGTACCGAGATGCCGATCAACCAGCTCGGCACCGTGAACGTCCCCGAGCCGCGGATGATCACCATCGCGGTCTGGGACCGCGGCAACATCCAGAAGGTCGACAAGGCGATCCGCAACGCCGGGCTCGGGCTCAACCCGGTGGTCGACGGCACGCTGATCCGCATCCCCATCCCCGAGCTCACCGAAGAGCGCCGCAAGGAGCTCGTGAAGGTCGCGCACCAGTACGCCGAGCAGGCCCGCATCGCGGTGCGCAACGTCCGCCGCGCCGGCATGGACGACCTCAAGCGGCTGGAGCGCGACGGCCACATCTCGCAGGACGACCACAAGCTCTTCGCCGACGAAGTGCAGGCGATGACCGACCGCCACGTCCAGACCATCAACGACATGTTGCAGTCCAAAGAAAAGGACATTTTGACGGTCTAGTGATGTCGAGCCAGCCGGCCCCGCGGGCGACGACCGCCGACGGCGGCCACCGGTTGCCCGTCCACGTCGCCATCATCATGGACGGCAACCGCCGCTGGGCACGCGAACGCGGGCGGCCGGCCATGTTCGGTCATCAGCAGGGAGCCGGCTCGGTACGCGCCGTTCTCGAGACGGTGCGCGACCTCGGTATCGGCTACGTCACCCTCTACGCCTTCTCCACGGAGAACTGGAACCGGGCGCCGGCCGAGATCGACGACCTGATGAACCTCTTGCGGTTCTATCTGCGTCGCGAGCTCAAGACGATGGTGGAGAACAACGTCCGCCTGCGCTTTCTGGGTGATCTCGCGCCGTTCGACGACGAGGTCCGCCAGCTGATCGACGAGGCGCGCGCCGCCACCCGCGCCAACACCGGGGCGGTGGTCACCTTCGCCCTCAACTACGGCAGCCGCCAGGAGATCACCCGGGTGGCGCGCGAGCTGGCGGCGGCGGCGCGGGCCGGCGACCTCGACCCCGCCGACGTCACCGCCGAGCTGATCGGGACCCGCCTCGCCGGCGAGGTCCCCGACCCCGATCTGCTGATCCGCACCAGCGGCGAGCAGCGGCTGTCGAACTTCCTGTTGTGGGAACTGGCCTATACCGAGTTCGTCTTCAGCCCGGTGGCCTGGCCCGACTTCGACCACGCCCATTTTCGAGCCGCCCTCGACGAGTACGCTCGGCGCGAGCGGCGTTACGGGGCCTCCGGTGGCTGAGCGCGCGCGCCGCGAGCTGTGGCAGCGCGTGCTCTCGGGCCTCGCGCTCGCCGCCATCGTCGTCGCCGACGCGGTCGCGGGCGGGTGGAGCTTTTCGACGCTGGTGGCCGTCGTGGCCGCCCTGATGGCCCTGGAATGGGGCCGGCTCGCCGCCCGGCGCCACGGCCGCCGCGAGCTCGCGGGCTACGTCGCGGTGCCGACGGCGCTCGCCGCCGTCGCCGGCATTCTCCTCGGCAAGCTCGTCGCCGGCTGGGTCGGCCTCGCCGCCGTCGCCGGTATCGCGGTGCTGCTCGCCGGACTCGCCCGCCTGCGCGGCTGGCCCGCCGGCTGGTTCGGCTTCGGCGTTCTCTATATCGGCGTCGCCCCGACGATGCTGGTCTGGCTCCGGAACGCCACCGACGACGGTCTCGTCTTCGTCCTCTTTCTGTTCGCGGCGGTCTGGGCCGCCGACACCACCGCCTATTTCGCCGGGCGCGCCATCGGTGGTCCCAAGCTGGCGCCGCGCTGGAGCCCGAACAAGACCTGGGCCGGCTTCGTCGGCGGCATCGTCGGCGCCGGCGCGGTGGGCGTCGTCATGGCCGAGGTGTTCGCGCTGCCCTTCGTCGCCGGCTCGGCGCTGTTGGGGGCCGCGCTCGGGGTCGTCGCCCAGCTCGGCGATCTGTTCGAGAGCTGGATCAAGCGCCGCGCCGGTGCCAAGGACAGCGGCCGGCTCATCCCCGGCC
>JAAAPF010000071.1 GCA_009908425.1 Alphaproteobacteria bacterium | reverse complement strand
TCCGCCCACCGCCGAGCGCGTGCGCCGGCTGATGGAGATGGCGCAGCAGGGCCCGGCCCGGCCGGTCGCGAGCGACGCCCCGCGCGGCCGCTCGCGCATCCCGACCACCGGCGGCTGAGCCGCGCCGGCGACCGCGCGCCGCGGTTTCTCGCGCTCCGACGTCGCGCGCGGACGCCCGGGCGCGGGCGGCGCGCGCCCTCGCGTCCGCGCGCGGTGGAAGGGCGTCTCAGGCGGTGGCGCGGCGCCAGGGCTCGGTGAGCTCGTGGGCGAGGTCGCGGCCCTTGGTGGTGAGGTGGAGCGTGCGCCCTTCGCGCAGGACCAGCCCCTCGGCGAGGCCGCGCCGCAACACCGCGGCGGCCCGGCGCGGCGACCATCGCAGGTGCTGCTCCAGCGCGGAGACGATGTTCTCCTCGTCGCGGGCGGGGCTGTGCTCGTGGTCGTGGAGGTGGACGACCAGGGCGCGCAGCTCGTCGCCGTGGCGCTGCCGCCACGCCCGCAGGCTCTGGGCGAGCAGGCCGTAGCGCGGCCCGAACAGAAAGGCGAGGCCGAGGCACAGGCCGGTCACGACCGCCATCATGCCGCCGATCGAGACGTCGGCGCGGACCGCCAGCACGTAGCCCACGACGCTGGAGACGAGGGCGACGAGCACGCTCAACGCGAGCATCGCCGCCAGCCGGTCGGTCAGCAGATAGGCCGCCGACGGCGGGATGACGACGAACGCGATGAACAGCACCGCACCGACGGCGTCGAACGCCGCCACCGCGGTGACGCTGGTCAGCGCCAACAGCGCGTAGAACAACAGCGTCGGCGCGAAGCCGAGCGCCTGCGCCAGCTCCGGATCGAAGGTCGAGAGCTTGAGCTCCTTGTAGAAGACACCGACGAAGACGGCGTTCACCAGCGTCACCACGCTCATCCAGACGACCGCCACCGGCACCTCGAGACCGCCGAGCGCCATCGTGTCGAGCCAGACGAAGCCGATCTCGCCCAACAGGACGGTGTGGGTGTCGACGTGGACGTCGCGGGCGTAGAGGTTCAACAAGAGCACGCCGGCGGCGAACAGCACCGGGAAGACCAGCCCGATCGCGGCGTCGTTCTTGACCTTGCGCGAGTTCACCAGGAGCTCGGTCAAGAACACGGTCAAGAGACCGGTGAGGGCGGCGCCGACGAGCTGCACCGGCCCGCTCTGCTGACGGGTGGCGAGCCAGACGACGACGATGCCGAAGACGATCGAGTGGCTGATCGCGTCGGACAGCATGGCGCTGCGCCGCAGCACCAAAAAGGTGCCGACGAGCGCGGCGGCGACCCCCACCAGGGCGCCGGTGAGGATGATCATCGCCGCGATGCTGGAGAAGAACGCGGCGAGCATCAGGCCTCCGCCGCGCCCAGTTGCGCGAGCGTGCGGCGGGCCTCCTCGCGACCCGCCGCGGTGAGTTCCCAGTGCGGCCCCTCGTCGGGCATGTGCCGGACGCGCTGGACCAGACCGCGGCGCTCGAGCCGCGCCAGCGCGGCGCGGGTGTCGAGGCCGTGGAAGGTGTTCAGCGTGCCGCGCTCGGCCGGGTAGTGCGGGTCGCGGTGCTCGGCGCTCAGCTCGTAGAGCGTGGTCAGCACCTGGCGGCCGCGCAGGGTGCGCCGCGCGCGCCACCGCGCCAGCTGCTCCCACAACAGGCCGCGGCCGGGCGCCGCCAGGATCGAGACCAGGACCAGCGCCGAGGCCGTCAGCACGATGACCGGACCGGTGGCGAGGTTGGCGACGAGCGCGCTGATCAGCGCCCCGCTGGTGCCGGCGACGACGCCGACGCCGGCCGCCGCCACCACCATGTGCTCCAGCTTGCTCACCCACTGGCGCGCCGCGACGGCCGGGGCGATGACCATCGAGGCCATCAGCACCACGCCCACCATCTGCAGGCCGACGACCACGGCGAGGGCGATCATCGTCGTCAGCACGACGTCGAGGAGGGTCACCGGCAGGCCCGTGGCGCCGGCGTAGAGCGGATCGAAGGTGACCAGCTTGAACTCCTTCCAGAACGCCGCGACCAGCGCGAGCGCGGCGACCATGATGCCGCCCATGATCCAGAGATCGCTCCGGAGCGTGGCGGCGGCCTGGCCGAAGAGGAAACTGTCGAGCCCGCCCTGCGCGGCGTCGCCGGTGTTCTGGATGTAGGTCAACAGCACGACGCCGACGGCGAAGGAGAAGCCGAGCGCGGTGCCCAGCCCGGCGTCGGTCTTGAGCCGCGAGCGACGGGTCAACACCAGCATCAACAACGCGGCGAGCACCGCGGTCACCAGGGCGCCGGCGAGGATGAAGCCGAGCTCGCGCCCGCCGGCGACCAGAAAGCCGAGACAGACCCCGGGCAGCGCGGCGTGGGCGAGGGTGTCGCCCAACAGACTCTGCTGGCGCAGCACCGCGAAACTGCCGAGCACGCCGCTGGTCACGCCCAGGAAGATCGCGCCGAGGACGACGTTCTGGACGGTGTGGTCGCCGAGCAGGGTGAGGAGCCCGTCCATCAGCTCGCGCCGCGGGCGTCGTCGTCGACGGCGGCGCGCTCGATCAGCGCGATCTGGCCGCCGTAGGCGCGGCGCAGGTTGGCGGCGGTGTAGACGCGATCGACCGGCCCCTGGTCGATCACCCGCACGTTCAAGACGATCAGCCAGTCGAAGTAGTCCCGCACCGTCTGCAGGTCGTGATGGACGACGACGAGCGTGCGCCCGGCGTCGCGCAGCTCCTGCAAGAGCTCGACGACGGCGCGCTCGGTGGGGGCGTCGACGCCGGCCATCGGCTCGTCGAGGAGGTAGAGCCGGGCGTCCTGGACCAGGGCGCGGGCGAGGAAGACGCGCTGCTGCTGGCCGCCCGAGAGCTGGCTGATCTGGCGCCGAGCGAGGTCGGCGACGCCGACGCGGTCGAGCGCCTCCAGCGCCATCGCGCGCTCGCGTCGGCCGGGCCGACGGAACCAGCCGAGATGGCCGTAGCGCCCCATCTGCACGACGTCGAGCACGGTGGTGGGAAAGTCCCAGTCCACCGCCGAGCGCTGGGGGACGTAGCCGACCTCGCGTCGCATCGCGGCGTAGGGGGCGCCGAACAGCCGGACGTGGCCGGCGGTGGGCCGCACCAGGTCGAGCACCGCCTTGACCAGGGTGCTCTTGCCGGCGCCGTTGGGCCCGACGACCGCCGCCATCACCCCCGGCGGGATGTCGACGTCGACGTCCCACAGCACGGGCTTGCCCTGATAGCTCACCGTCAGATCCTCGACGTGGAGCGCGAGGTCGGGCTCGTGCAACGGCGCTGCGGTCATGGCGTCTCCGCTGACGACGCGGCCGCGGCGGGCCGGCGGCGGCGTGCTCGATGGGAACTCCGTCAAGGCCGGGCGAGATCGACCTCCCAGCGTTCGGCCCAGGCGGCGAGCGCGTCCGGCCAGGGCGCCGGCTCGCCCCCGAGCGCGGTCACGATCGTCACCGTGTTGGAACGCAGCATGCCGACATAGGTGCCCGCCGGCGTGCCCGGCGCGCCCATGGCGTCGGAGTAGAGCTCGCCGCCGACCCGAACCTGGTGGCCGCGGTCGGCGGCGGCGTCGACGACGGCGCGGATGGTACGCGGGTTGATGGTGGTCTCGACGAACACCGCCGGCACCCCGAGCTCGACCACCAGGTCGACGACGGCGCGGATGTCCTTGATGCCGGCCTCGGCCTCGGTGCTGATGCCCTGGATGCCGCGGACGTCGATGCCGTAGGCACGGCCGTAATAGGCGAAGGCGTCGTGGGCGGTCACCAGCACCCGCTGCGGCTCGGGGATGGCGGCGATGCTGGCCTCGATCCAGCGATCGAGCGCCGCCAGCGACGCCGCGTAGTCGTCGGCGCGGCCGCGCATCGCCGCGGCGCAGTCGGGCGCCACCTCGGCCAGGGTGTCGGCGATGGTCGGCGCGGTCCGCGCCCACAGTTCGGCGTCCATCCACAGGTGCGGGTCGATGCCGTAGACGTCCTGCACGGTGATGAGATCGCCCGGGTCGATCGACGCCGGTCCGACCGCGACGGTGGGCTTGTCCTCGCCCATGCGCTCCAGCACCTCACCGAGCTGCCCTTCGAGCGAATAGCCGGCGTAGAGCACGGCGGCGGCGTCCCGGAACAGCCGGACGTCGCCGGCGCTCGCCTGGTAGAGATGGGGGTCGACACCCGGACCCATCAGCGTCTCGACCTCGACGCAGGCTCCCGCGACGTTGCGCGCCACGTCGCCGATCATCCCGACCGTCGCCACCGCCAGGGGCGTCTGCGCCCGGGCGGGCGCGCCGAGCGCCAGCCCCGTGGCCAGCGCCGCCGCCGCCAGCGCGCACCTCGCGTCCCGCATCGTCCCCTCCACCGCCGACCACCGCGAAAAAACTTAGCCGTCTCTAAGAATCGGCGGACGCGGGGTCAAGCGCGGCGCCCGGCGCCACGGTCGCGGAGGTCGCGCGCCGCGCCGGCGCGCGCCGGCGGACGCCGTCAGCCCGCCGCCTCGCGGCGCAGGGTGCGGGCGGCTTCGACCATGTGGGCGAGCGAGGCCTCGACCTCGGGCCAGCCGCGGGTCTTGAGCCCGCAATCCGGGTTCACCCACAGCCGCTCGCGCGGCAGCACGCGCACCGCCTTCTCCAACAGCCGGCGCATCTCGTCGGCGGCGGGCACGCGCGGCGAGTGGATGTCCCACACCCCGGGGCCGATCTCGTTCGGGTATTCGAAATCGACGAAGCCGTCGAGCAGCTCCATCGCCGAGCGCGAGGTCTCGATCGAGATGACGTCGGCGTCGAGCGCCGCGATCGCCGGCATGATGTCGTTGAACTCGGCGTAGCACATGTGGGTGTGGATCTGCGTGGCGTCCGCCACGCCCGCGGACGCCAGCCGAAAGCACTCGACCGCCCAGGCGAGGTAGGCGTCCCGGTCGGCGCGGCGCAGCGGCAGGCCCTCGCGCAGCGCCGGCTCGTCGATCTGGATCAGCCGCACCCCGGCGGCCTCCAGGTCACCGACCTCGTCGCGGATGGCGAGCGCGAGCTGGCGGCAGACCTCCGCGCGCGCGACGTCGTCGCGCACGAACGACCACTGCAGGATGGTCACCGGGCCGGTCAGCATGCCCTTCACCGGCTTGTCGGTGAGGGACCGGGCGTAGGCCGACCACCGCACCGTCATCGGCGCCGGCCGCGCGACGTCGCCGAAGATCACCGGCGGCTTGACGTAGCGCGAGCCGAACGACTGGACCCAGCCGTGGCGGGTGAAGGCGAAGCCGTCGAGCCGCTCGCCGAAATACTCGACCATGTCGTTGCGCTCGAACTCGCCGTGCACCAGCACGTCGAGGCCGAGCTCCTCCTGCAGGCGGACGGTGCGCTCGGTCGCCGCCTCCAGAAACCGCTCGTAGGCCGCGCGGTCGAGATCGCCGCGGCGGAACGCGGCCCGCTTTTGGCGCACCTCCGTGGTCTGCGGGAACGAGCCGATGGTCGTGGTCGGAAACGGCGGCAGGTCCAGGTGCGCGCGCTGGGCCGCCCGGCGCTCCTCGTACGGGCTGGCGCGGCGGGCGTCCTCGGGTGTCACCGCCGCCAGCCGCTCGGCCACCGCGGGCTTGTGGATGCGCGGCGAGCGGCGCCGCGAGGCGACGGCCTCGCGGCCGGCCGCGAGTTGCTCGGCGACCGCCTCGCGGCCCTCGCCGGCGGCGCGGGCGAGGGTGGCGACCTCGTGGAGCTTCTGCTTGGCGAACGCCATCCAGGACTTGAGCTCGGGGTCGAGGTCGGTCTCGAGGTCGAGATCGACCGGGCTGTGCAAGAGCGAGCACGAGGGCGCCACCTCGACCCGCTCGGCGCCGAGCCGCGCCACCGCCGTCTCGACCGGGGCGAGCGCCGCGTCGAGGTCGGCGCGCCAGACGTTGCGGCCGTCGACCACGCCGAGCGACAGCACGGTGTCCCGGCCGACGGCGTTCAGCACCGGCTCGAGCTGGTCGGGCGCGCGGATCAGATCGACGTGCAGCCCCGCCACCGGCAGCGCGGCGGCGAGCTCGGTGTTGTCGCGCAACCCCTCGAAATAGCTGGCGAGCATCACCGCGGGGCCGGTGCCGGCGAGAGCGGCGTAGGCGCGGGCGTAGGCCTCGCGCTCGGCGGCGTCGAGATCGAGGGCGAGCATCGGCTCGTCGATCTGCACCCAGTCGGCGCCGGCGTCGGACAGCCGGGCGAGCAGCTCGCCGTAGACCGCCACCACGTCGTCGAGGAGCTCGAGCGCGTCGAAGCCGGGCTCCTTCGACTTACCGAGCCGCAGCCAAGTCACCGGGCCGAGCAGCACCGGGCGGGTGTGGACGCCCAGCGCCGCCGCCTCGCGGAACTCGTCGACCGCCTTGGTGCCCGCCGGCTCGAAGCGTTGGCCGCGGTGAAACTCGGGCACGATGTAGTGGTAGTTGGTGTCGAACCACTTGGTCATCTCCATCGCCGGCGCGGCGGCGGTGCCGCGGGCCATGGCGAAGTAGGTGTCGATCCCGACCGGCCCGCCGGCGTGGCCGAAGCGCGGCGGCACCGCGCCGAGCGCGGCGGTCATGTCGAGGACCTGATCGTAGAACGAGAAGTCGTTGGAGGGGACGACGTCGACGCCGGCGTCGCGCTGGGTGGCCCAGTTCGCCGCGCGCAGGTCGGCGGCGGTGTGCTCGAGCGCCGAGCGGTCCCGCGGATTGGCCCAGAAGGCCTCGGTCGCGCGCTTGAGCTCGCGACGCGCGCCGATGCGGGGAAAGCCGAGATTGGCGGAGCGGGTCATGACGGGTCGATGTCCTCCGGTGCGGTGGGGCGCCGTCGTCCTCGATCAGGTGGGCCGTCGGGTGGCGGCGTGAAGGGCGGGGTCGGGCGCGCCGTTCGAACGCGCGCCGGGCCCGGCCGCGCACCCCGGCTTACCGATGCGGTCGCGATCTCGACCGACACGGCCAGCCGGAACGTGGATCCGAGGCCGCCGCGAACGCAACCGCGAGCACGCTAAAGCGTCACCTCGACCTCGACGTCGCCGCCGCGGTCGCGGACGTCGACGGCGACCTCCGCGCCGACGCGACGCAATCGGACGTCGGCGCGGGCGTCGTCGAAGCCGAGCTGGCGCAGGGTCACTTCGTCCAGGCTCGCCGGCAGCCGCGGGCGGTCGAAGCGCACCGCGCGGCGCCCGGCGTCGAAGCTCAGCCCGAGCACGCCGGCCAGCAGGGCGAAGGGTGCGGCGGCGGCCCAGGCCTGCGGCGAGCAGGCCACCGGGTAGAGCGTCGGGCCGGTGGCGGGTAGCCGGCGAAAGCCGCAGAAGAGCTCGGGCAGCCGCCGTAGCTCCATGAACGCCGCCGCCTCCATCAGCCCGTCGAAGAGCCCGAGCGCCGGCCGCTTCAGGCCGTAGCGCGCCAAGCCCAGGGCGACGAGCGCGTTGTCGTGCGGCCAGATCGAGCCGTTGTGGTACGACATCGGATTGAAGCGGGCCTCGCCCGCCGCCAGCGTGCGGATGCCGAAGCCGCTGAAGAAGGCCGGCGACAGCAGGAGGTCGGCGGTGCGCCGCGCCCGCTCCGGCGTCGGTAGACCGGTGAACAGCAGCTGGCCGGCGTTGGAGGCGCGCACCGCGCACAAGCGCTTGTCGCCGTCGAGGGCGAGGCCGTAGGTGCCGAGCTCTTCCGACCAGAAGCCGGCTTCGACCTTCGCGCGTACGGCCTCGGCCTGGCCGCGGCGGCGCAGCGCCGTCTCCGGCCGACCGAGCGCGGCGGCGACGACGGCGGCGGCCTCGAAGGCGGCGAAGACGTAGCCCTGGACCTCGACCAGCGCGATCGGGCCGTCGGCGAGCGCGCCGTCGGCGTGAAACACCGAGTCGTCGCTGTCCTTCCAGCCCTGGTTGATCAGGCCGTCGTGGCGGCGCCGGCCGTATTCCACCAGGCCGTCGCCGTCGCGGTCGCCGTAGCGCTCGATCCAGGCCAGCGCCCGCTCGATCGCCGGCTCGAGCTCGCGGATGGTGGCGAGGTCGCCGGTGCGCGCGAGATAGGCGCCGGCGAGCACCACGAACAGCGGCGTCGCGTCGATCGTGCCGTAATAGTGCCGAAACGGCACCAGGCCGAGCCGGGCGAGCTCGCCGGCGCGGGTCTCGTGCAGGATCTTGCCGGGCTCGGCGTCGGCGCTCGCGTCCTCCACGGTGGCTTGGGTGGCGGCGAGGTAGCGCAGCACGCCCCTGGCGAGGCGCGGGTCGACCCACAACGTCAACAGTGCGGTGATCAGCCCGTCGCGGCCGAACGGGGTGCTGAACCACGGCACCCCGGCGTAGGGATAGGCGCCCGCGGGCGTGTCGGTGACCAGCATCGTGAGGTCGGCCATGGCGCGGCGTAGGACCTCGTTGGTGACCGCGTTCGAGGTCTCGACGCCGGCGCTGCGCCGGGCGACCTCGCGTAAGGGCCGGCGCGCGCGCTTGAGGGCGTGGAAGAAGCCGAGCCCGACGCCGGCCGGCGGCTCGCGGTCGGCGCAGTCGACGACGACGAAGAGCGAGGCCCTGGCACCCGCGTCGAGCTGCAGTGCGAAACGCGCGCTTTCCGCGTCGAGTGCGCGCGGCGCCGGCGCGAAGGCGAGGCGGGTGACGCGGCGCTCGCCGTCCTCGCCGTCGTAGACGACGCGCAGCCGGTCGGCGGCGACGCGCTCGGTCCGCATCGCCCCGCGGCTCGCTCGCGCGAAGCCGCGGGCCTCGAAAATGTCGGCGAAGTCGGCCGCGAAACCCAGCTCCAGCTCGACCGTGAGCGCGTCGACGCCGAAGTTGCGCACCGACAGCCGCTCGAACAGCCGCGCCTCGAAGAGAAAGCGCGTGCGCTGCAGGTGGAGGACGTCGCCGGCGAGCGCCGGGCCGGCGTCGTCGGCGGCGATTTCCGGGTTGGCGAGGTCGACCTTCATCACCGCGTTGTCGAGCGCCACGGTCGAGCTCAACAGCATCGGCGCGTGGCCGCGCACCAGGAGGTGGAGCTTGGAGAGGTGGCGGGTGTCGCGGTGGTAGAGGCCCCCCGCGCGCGCGCCGTCGGCCACGACGTCGCCGTGCGGGTCGAACAGACCGAAGCTGTCGCCGTGCTTGAGGATGCGCGGGCGGCGTTCCGCCAGCGACGAGCGCGCGTGGACGACGTACGGCGTCGGCGTCGGGCCGCCCGCCGCGAGCACCGCGCGCACCGCC
>JAAAPF010000044.1 GCA_009908425.1 Alphaproteobacteria bacterium | reverse complement strand
GTCGGGATGACGCCGCTCGGCTGGATCAGCCTCAGCACCTGGGTGCGGGCGATGGCGTAGAGCACCGCGAAGCGGAAGACCTTGATGCCGCCGGTGGTCGAGCCGGTGCAGCCGCCGACGCACATGAGGAAGAAAAAGAGCGCCAGCGGCAGCGGGCCCCAGGCGTTGTAGTTCGCCGAGGCGTAGCCGGTGCCGGTGATCACCGCGGTGGCGTTGAAGGCGGCGTGGCGCAGCGCCTCGGTCGGCGCCTGGCCGTCGGTGGTGACGAGATCGAAGGTCAAGACCGCCCAGGCGCCGAGCACGATGCCGACGAACCAGCGCACCTGGGTATCGCGCGCCAGCGTGTCGGGCTCGCCGGCGAGGGCCTGGATGTAGAGCACGAACGGGATCGCGCCGGTCAGCATGAAGAAGACGGCGGCCCATTCGATGACGTCGCTGTCGAACGCGCCGATCGATCCGTCGCGGGTCGAGTAGCCACCGGTCGCCACCGTCGTCATGGCGTGGTTGGCGGCGTCGAACAGGTCCATGCCGCCGGCCCAGTAGGCGGCGCCGCAGGCGAGGGTGAAGACGAGGTAGACCAGGCCGATGGCGGAGGCGAGCTGACCGGCGCGGGCGAAGATCTTGTCGGAGCGGTCGCTGCTCTCGGTGCGGAAGAGCTGCATGCCGCCGACCGAGAGCAGGGGCAGGACGGCGACGCCCATGACGATGATGCCGACGCCGCCGAGCCACTGCAGGGTCGAGCGCCAAAGCAGGATGCCGGGCGGGGTCTGATCGAGCCCGGTCATCACCGTCGAGCCGGTGGTGGTGATCCCCGACATCGCCTCGAAGAAGGCGTCGACCGGCCGCATCTCGAGCTCGGCGTAGACGAAGGGGAGCGAGGCGAAGACGGTGAGCGTCGCCCACACGCTGGTGGTGAGGATGAAGGCCTGGCGGGTGCCGATGGTGGTGACCGCGGCGCGGCGATTGCCGAGGATCAGGCTGACGCCCACGAACAGCGTCACCGACCCGGCGAGCATGAAGACGATCCAGTCCCGGTTGCCGACGACGAGGTCGGCTACCATCGGCGGCAGCATGAACACCGCCAGCGTCGTCAACAGCACACCGATGACCAGGAAGATGGGACGGAGGTCGAACTGATCGCTGCCGAGCGCCCGCTGGGCCGCGCGGGTGGTCACGCTTCGCGGTCCGCCGCCAGCATCGCCCTGAGATCGCGCCTGAGCACCTTACCGGTGGCGGTGAGCGGCAGACCGGCGCGGAACACCACCTCGCGCGGCACCGCGTACGGCCCCACCGCCTCGCGGGCGCGCAGCTGCAGTTCGCAGATCAGCACCTCGGCGTCGACGCCGTCGCGGCGGGGGACGACGCAGGCGACCACGGCTTCGCCGCGGCTTTCGTCCGGCACGCCGACGACGGCGACCTGCGCCACCTCGGGGTGCTCGCCGAGGGCGGCCTCCACTTCGGCCGGGCCGACGTGGTAGCCAGCGCTGGTGATCAGGTCGTCGTCGCGGCCGAGGAAGGTGACGTAGCCGTCGCGGTCCATGCGGCCGGTGTCGCCGGTAATCAGCCAGTCGCCGCGATAGGCGGCGCGGGTGGCCGCCGGGTTGTTCCAATAGCCCAGGAACATCACCGGGTCGGGATGGTGGACGGCGATGCGGCCGGGCTCGTCCCAGGGCTTCACCGCGCCGTCGTCGTCGACGATGGCGACGGTGTGGCCCGGCACGGCGCGGCCGATCGCGCCACCGCGGCGCGGGAACGACGACGCCATGCCGGCGACGACCAGGTTGGCTTCGGTCTGGCCGTAGAACTCGTTGACCTCGCAGCCGAAGGCGTCACGCGCCCATCCCACCAGCGCGTCGCCGAGCCTCTCGCCGCCGCAGGCCAGGCTCCGCAGGTGGACGTCGGCGAGGTCGGGCTCGGCCTGGCGCATCAGCCGCAGCGCGGTCGGCGGCATGAAGACGTTCTTGACCTCGTGGCGCGCCATGAAGGCGGCGACGCGTTCGGGCTCGAACTTGCCGCCCGGGCCCGCCACCACCGGCACGCCCAGATAGAGGCTCGGCAGGAGCACGTCCAAGAGCCCCCCGATCCAGGCCCAGTCGGCCGGCGTCCAGAAGCGGTCGCCCGCTTGCGGAAAGCCCTCGTGCGGCATCTCCACGCCGGGCAGGTGGCCCAGGAGCACGCGGTGGGCGTGCACCGCGCCCTTGGGCGCGCCGGTGGTGCCGGAGGTGTAGAGGATCAGCGCCGGGTCCTCGGCGTGGGTGGCCTCGTGGGCGCACCAGCTGGCGGCCTCCTGGAGCTGAGAGGCGAAGCTCGGCGCATCGACGTCGAAGATCGCCTCCAGCTCCGGCAGATCGGCGCGGAGGCCGGCCACCCGCTCGGCGCCGGCGGCGTCGGCGACGACGAAGCGCACCCCGGCATCCTTCAAGCGGAACCGCAGCGCCTCGGTGCCGAAGGCCGCGAACAGCGGGACGGCCACGCCGCCGGTCTTGTAGACGGCGAAATGCGCGATCGCCACCTCGGCCCGCTGCGGCATCACGACGGCGACCCGGTCCTCCAGCGCGATCCCGTGCTCGAACAGCACGTTGGCCAGGCGATTGGAGAGCAGGTCGAGCTCGCCGTAGCCGTATTCGCGGGTGGGGGCGTCGTCGCGGGCGTCGACGAGCGCGAGGCGGTCGCCGCTGTGGCGCTCCAGGATCCCGGTCGCGATGTTGAACGCCGTCGGAATGCGCCAGCGAAAAGAGGCCTGCCAGGCCGCGTAACCCGAGCGTTGCGTCATCCGTTCGTCGCATCGAGGTAAGGCACGAACCCGAAAGGGACACCACCGGCTTCACCTTCGTCAATGTGGACGGAAGGCGCGGATGGGGGCGCGGCGGCGAAACGATGGGCGCCGCCGGCGGGGGCTGCTACGTCGCCGCCCGGCGCCACCGTCGACGGGGAGCGACAGCACGATGACCGCGAGCAAGCCGGCGCGGCCGGGCGAGCGGAGCCTCGCCGGCGGCGCACCGGCCGCCACCGACGCCGGGCTGATGTTCGTCGGCCGCATCCGCACGCCGTTCACCGAGCGCGGCGCGTGTCCCAAAAACGTGGCCGAGACCGACGCGCTCTGCCGGATCGCGCTCGCGCCCGCCTTCGTCCCGGCGCTCGCCGGGCTCGAGACCGCGAGCCACGTGATCGTGCTCTACTGGCTCGACGCGGCGGCGCGCGATTTCCTGGTTCAGGCCCCGGCCCACGCGCCCCGGCCCTTGGGCACCTTCGCGCTGCGCTCGCCGAACCGGCCCAACCCCATCGGTTTCGCCGCGGTGCCGCTGGTCGGGATCGCGGACGGCGTGGTCACCGTGCGCGGCCTCGACTGCCTCGACGGCACCCCGCTGTTGGACCTCAAGCCCTACATCGCCCGCACCGACGCCCACCCGGCCGCCACGCTGGGCTGGCGCGACGGCGGCTGATCCGGCCCCGCCTCGCGGGCGGGGCCGGTGCCGCGCTCAGCCTTCGGCGGGGTAGTCGAAGGTCCAGCTCGCCTCGAACGGCTCCCACCACGGCTCGACGCCGGTGGCGTCGTCGGCGTGGCGGAAGAAGCCCCGCTCCGACGGCGGCGACAGGACGTAGGTCAAGCGGTACTCGCCGGCGCCGTCCATCGCCACGTTGTTGGCGTAGTGCGGCCCGTCCTGGGCGGTCATCGGCAGCATCACGCCGATTCGGCTCCAGTCCGAGCCGACCTTCTCGAGCTCGTAGGCACAGGTGAGATAGGGCACCCACGCGCCCTCCGGGAAGCCGTGGGGGTTGTCGGCGGTAGCGGCGACGTCGCATTCCAGATGGATGACGTCGTCGCCCATCGGGACCGCGGGCGCGGGGTCCATCTCGATCGCTTCGAGATAGGCCGCGACAACCGAGATCCCGTGGCGTTCGACGGGGTCGCCGAGGGCGACCTCGTCGGCGGCGTCGGCCGTGGACGCGAGGGCGGTCAGCGCGCCCAGAGCGAGCGCGGCGGCTAGTCGAGACATGGCACAGTCCTCCTCCTCGGCCGCGGCGACCTCCGCCGCCGCGGTGTGGCCCTGATGTCGTGAGCAGGCGGCCGCTGCTTCGACCGCTTGCGCAAGTTGCGGCAGCGGCAGTCTCGAAACAAGGACCAAATTAATCCGATTTTTACTTTAGAATTACATCAAGAGGAATTCAAAAAAGTGGCGGCGGACGGGCTCCTCGGGAGCCGAGCGGGGCGGGCGGCGGTCGACGGGGCGGGTCGGGGGGCGGCCTAGAGCGACCAGCCGCCGTCGACGACCTGGGTGGCGCCGGTGACGAAGGCGCTCTCCTCGGCCAGCAAGTAGACCACCGCCATCGCCACCTCGTGGGCGCTCCCGAGCCGGCCCATCGGCTGGCGCGCGACGAAGGCTCGGCGCGCCGCCTCCGGGTCGTCGAAGGCCTGAATGCGCTGGCGCAGGGACGGCGTGTCGATCGTGCCCGGACAGACCGCGTTGCAGCGCACGCCCCGGGCGACGAAGTCGGCGGCGACGGACTTGGTCAGCCCGATCACCGCCGCCTTGGTGGTGCCGTAGACGAAGCGGTCCGGCGCGCCCTTCAGGCTGGAGGCAATCGAGGCGATGTTGACGATGCTGCCGCCGCCGCGCTCCAACATCGCCGGCAGAAAGGCACGGATGACGCGGTGCATCGACTGGACGTTGAGGCGCCACGCGAACGCCATCGCGTCGTCGTCGGCGTCGAGCACGGTGCCGTGGTGGACGTGGCCGGCGACGTTGACCAGGCCGTCCAGTGCCCCGACCTCCGTCGCCATGCGGTCGATCGCGGCGGGATCGGTGACGTCCAGCCGCCGCGCGGTGACGCTCTCGATGGCCTCGAGGTCGATCAGGAGCTGCTCGTCGACGTCGGTGGCGATGACGAAGGCGCCCTCCGCCGCCGTCGCCTCGACGATGGCGCGGCCGATGCCCTGTGCCGCCGCCGTCACCAGGATGTGTTTGTCCGCGAGCCGTGCCATGGCGCCCTCCCGCACGCGCCAAGCTACCGCGTCGCCGCGGTGCGGCAAAGCCTCAGCCGGCGAGCCAGCCGGCCGCCGGCAGGTCGGCGACGCGGGCGTTGAGCGCCTGCACCCGCGGCGCCAGCTCGTCGGCGATCAGCCGCCGGCGGACCGCGGCGTCGGGGGCGGCGGCGAGGCGCGCGCGCCAGAAGGCGGCGGTGAGCAGATAGCCGGCGAGGCCGGCTGCGGCGGTGTCGACGTCGGCGCCGGCGGTGACCGCCAGCCAGGGAGCCGCGTCGGCCGCGTCGAGGCGGAGGTCGGCCGCCGGGTCGTCGCCGAGCCGGGCGAGCTCGTGGTCGCGGGCGGCGTCGGCGAGCGCGACCGGGGCGACGACCGCGTCCGCGCCCGTGCGCTTGGCGGCGGCGAGCTCGGCGGGGTCGGACGCCGCCTCGATCCGCCCGAAGAGCGGGGTCGCGCAGCGCCGCCAGACGGTGCGGCCGGGCTCGGGATCGACCACGACGCCGGTGGCGAAGGGCGCGAGACCGGTGAGCAGATCGGCCAGCACCTCGGGCTCGGCGCCGCGCAGGTCCGACAGCATGAAGCGCCCGCCGTCGTCGGCGAGCCGCCGCAGGCCCCAAAAGATCCCGAGCGGCAGCGCGCTCACCCGCCGAGCTCCCAGACGAGGCGGGTGATCACGTAGTCCGGCGCGACGCCGCCGTGGTGCGCCGCCAGCCGCTCGACCGCGGCCAGGTTGTCCCGTGCCGGGCGGGCGAGATCGAAGGCCTCGGCGTGGATGCCGTCGAGGCAGAAGACGGTGGCGAGGCCGGCGTCGTGGGCGCCTTTGACGTCGTGCTCCAGGCTGTCGCCGACGGCGCAGATCCGCGGCACCGCGACGTCGGGGAGCGCCCGGCGGCAGCGCTCGTAGACGGGGCGGTGCGGCTTACCCACGAACAGAGGGGCGACCGCCGCCGCCTCGGCGTAGGCGTAGGCGAGCCCGCCCGGCGCCAGGACGTTGCCTTCGGGGCTCACCGCGACCCGATCGGGGTTGGTGCAGACCAGCGGCAGGCGGTGCTCGACCGCCGACGCCAGCTCGTCGAGATAAGACGCGAGGTCGCGGACCTCGCCGTGGATCCCGGTCACCAGCACGAAGTCGGCGTCCGCCGGCCGGGCGACGATCTCCAGGCCGGCGGCGTCCGGGATGGCGGTGTCGCCCTCGCGGCAGAGCAGATAGCAGCGCCGCCCCGCCAGCCTCACTCCGCCGATCTCGCCCCCGGCGAGCGCGGCGACGGCGACCTCGCCCGAGGTGACGTTGGCGCGAAAGCGCTCGACCGGCAGGCCCATCGCCTTCATCTGCGCCTCGGCCGTGGCCGCCCGGCGTCCTGAATTGGAGAGCGTGACGATCACCTTGCCGGCGTCCAGCAGGTGGTCGACCGCGGCGAGGGCCGCCGGGAAGGCGCGCGTGCCGTCGTGCAGCACCCCCCACTGATCGAGGATGAAGGCGTCGAAGCCGTCGACGAGCGGCATGATGGACGGCAGCGCGCGTGGCGACATGGGCGGCGTTCCCGGCTGGCGGCGGGTCGTGTAGCCGAGCCGACGCCGCGGGACCAGCGCTTGACAACACCGCCACCGCCCGGCCCGATGCGGGCGCGAGGGAGGGACCGCCATGCGGCATCCGCGGCGCCACCACGACCTGGGCGGGCTCGCCGCCGGCCCGGTGGACCACGATCACGACGGCGCGCACGACCACGACCACGCGCCGTGGGAGAAGACGGTCGACGCCGTCGTGCGCCTGTTGTCCGCGAAGGGGATCCTGAGCGTCGACGAGCTCCGTCGCGGCATCGAGGAACTCGGCCCCGGCCTCTACGACGAGCTGAGCTATTACGAGCGCTGGATCGCCGCGGTCACCAACGTCCTGGTCCAGAAGGGCGTGCTGCACGTCGACGATCTCGGCCGGCGCATGGCCGAGATCGAAGCCCGTTGGGGCGAGCCGTGAGCTTGCGCTTCGCGCCCGGGGACGCCGTGCGCGTGCGCCGCGCCTTTCCGCCCGGCCACGTCCGCACGCCGTTCTACACCCGCGGCAAGACCGGCGAGGTGGCGAGCCTCGCCGGGCATTTCCGGGATCCCGAGGAGCTGGCCTACGGCCGACGCGGCGCGATCCGACCCCTCTACCGCGTGCGCTTCACCCAGGCCGAGCTCTGGGGTACCGCCGAGGCCGCGGGCGACGACGTCGTGGTCGATCTCTTCGATCACTGGCTGGAGCCGGCCCATGGCTGAGCCGCACGACCATCACCATCCGCCCCCGCCCGATCGCGAAGACACGCCGCCAACCCACCATCAGCTCATGACGGAGGCGGTGGCGGGGCTGCTGGTCGAGAAGGGCATCGTCGGCGCCGACGAGCTGCGGGCGACGCTGGAGGCGATCGACGCCAAGAGCCCGGCGGAGGGCGCCCGCCTGGTCGCCCGCGCCTGGGTCGATGCCGCCTTTCGCGACCGCCTGCTCGCCGACGTCGCCGCCGCGGCGGCGGAGCTCGGGATCGACGCCGGCGCCATCCCGATCCGCGCCGTCGCCGATGCGCCGGGGCTGCACAACCTCGTCGTCTGCACGCTCTGCTCCTGCTATCCGCGCCTTTTGATCGGTCTGCCGCCGGACTGGTACAAGGCCCGCCTACCGTTCGCGCGCCGTCCGCGAGCCCCGCGCGGTCCTGAAGGAGTTCGGCCTGGAGCTGCCGTCGGAGACCGTGGTGCGCGTCCACGACAGCACGGCGGACCTGCGCTACCTGGTCCTGCCGCAGCGCCCCGCCGGCACCGAGGGCTGGCGCGAGGAGGACCTCGCCGCGCTCGTCACCCGCGACTGCCTGATCGGGACGGCGCTGCCGCGGGTGCCGACGTGATCACCTTCTGGTTCGATTTCGCCGACGCCTGCTCCACGGTCACCGCCGCCCGCGGCCGTGCGGCATCCCGAGCTCGGCCGTCGGCCACGAGCCGTGCCGGTACCGGGACCGCCGCGACGACGCCCTGGCCCGGCCCGGCCCGGCTTCGCGCGCGGGCGCGCCTCAGTCGAGGCCGAGCATGCGGTGCAGCTCCGCCACCGTGTCGGCATCGAGGCCGGTACGCTCGGCCAGCGTAGCTAAATGCGCACGCTCGGCCTCGGTGTCGACGCGGATCGCCATCGCCGAGGCGGCGTAGACTTCGGCTGCGGTCTGCGGATCGTGGATGCGGGCGATCAGGCCGTCGAAGTCGGCGCCGCCGTGCACCAGCTGCGCCAACTGCTCGACCTCCGCCTGCTCCAGCCCGTCCTCCGCCATCCGGCCCTGGATGCGCCGGAGTTCCTGGTCGTCGAGCCGGCCGTCGGCCCGGGCGGCGAGGACCATCGCCTCCAGGAGCAGATCGGCGCGGGCCGTCAGTTCGGGATCCTGCTCGGGGTCGACCGTCGCCGCCCGCATCGCGCCCGGCAGCGCGTCCGGCGAGGTCGGCGGCTGGGCGCGGCCACTGCGGCTCAGGGCCGACACCGCGAGACCGCCGAGGACGGCCAGCGCGCCGCCGCGCATCGCGCCCTTGCCGCCGCCGAACAGCATGCCGGCGAGCGCCCCGGCACCGCCGGCGGCCGCGGGGCTCGAGGAGACCCCACCGAAGAGCTGACGCGCGAGCCCGGCGAGACCGCCGAGTCCAGCCGCCCCGGTGCTCTGCGGGGTCGAGGCGGTGGCGCCCTGCCCCTGCAGGTTCTGCAACAACCCGGCCAGCGGGTTGTTGGCGCCGCCCAGGCCGCTGGAGCCGAGCGCGTGCTGCAGGCGCCCCTGCGCCGCCGGGTTCATGATGCCGCCCAGCAGCTCGGCGATGACGTTGGCGGAGCCCGCCATGGTAAGCCTCCCGTGATATAGACCCTTTACCCCTTACACCACGCGCGCGGCGATTCCATGACGTCGTTCGGCGCTCCATCGCGGCGGCGTCGTTTCGACGTGATTGCGGCCGGCGCGCGGATGTCCCGCGCCGGTCGACCGGCCGTGAACGGCGGCGAGCAACGAGGCACGGGGCACGATCGGTCGCGCAGGCCCGAGCAGTGGCACGTCGACGACCAGCTCCACCACACCCATCTGATCTTGCTGCCGGTGGAGGCCACCGACCGGGGGTCCGCCTTCAGCCCGGTGTCGACGGCGTTCGAGCTGTAGCGCGACAAGCGGGATGACCGGTTCGCGTCAGGTCGGGTGACCGGTCGTGAGGACAGCGATGATGTCGCCAGGCGCGTGCGGAGGCAAGCGCG
>JAAAPF010000051.1 GCA_009908425.1 Alphaproteobacteria bacterium | reverse complement strand
GGCGTCGGGCTCGCGCGGCACGTCCTCGAGCGTGCCCTCGAAGCGGATCGCGCCTTCTTCCTCGGTGTCGACGTTCGCGAGATCGACGGTGCCGGCGGAGAAGTGCGCGGCGACCTCGCCGCTCGTACCGTCGACGACGACGACGTGGTTGTTCTCCTGCAGCGTCACCAGCACCCGGCCGGCGGCGTTGACGTCGACGAACTCGGGCTCGGGGTCGCTCGGCGCCACCTCGGCGAGGCCGGTGAGGTCGACCATCCGCAGCGTGGCGCAGTCCGGCGCGCCGGTGTCGGTGAGCTCGACCAGCGCGAGCGCGCCGGGCGGCAGCTGGGGGATCTCACCGTCGTTCAGGTCCTCGTCGCGCTCGTTCTCGATCGCGACCGCCGCGAAGCCGCCGTCGGGCGCCACCGCGACGGCGTCGGGCTGACCGCCGAGATCGCAGCTGGCCACGACGGCGCCCGTGTCGAGCGCCACGGCGCCGAGCCGGCCCGAGGGGTCGGTGAAGCTCTCGGAGGTGGCGATGCCGACGATCGCGAGGCCACCCACCACCGCGACCGAGGTGGGCTCGCCGTCCAGCATCACCGTGCCGGCGGGCTCGGGGTTCGCGGGGTCGGTGAGGTCGACCATGCCGATGGCGCCGAGCGGGCTGTCGGAGTAGACCAGCATCCGGCCGTCGGGGGTCGCGGTGATGATCTCCGCCGAGGTCTCGGTGAGCGGATCCATCCCCTCGGGCAGGTTCTCGGCGACCGGCCAGGACGCGATCCGGTTGAACCGGGTCTCCTGGCCGAGGGCGCCGCCCGCGGCGGACGCCAGAAGCGCGGCGGCCAGCGCGCCGGTGGTGGCAGAGCGACGCATGCGTGTTCTCCCGCGATCGTTGGCTGGTGGCGCTCTGGCCGATTACCGTGACGGTTTGATGACAAGCGCCGCCGCGACCACCCTCACCGCACGGGTTCGAACGCGCATGACCGCGAACGACGATTTCCAGCCGCACGCCACCGTTCGCCTCGCCTTCGCCGACGAGGCCGCCTTCGCCCACGTCACCGATCCCGTCCACGAGGACCTCTCCGCCGCGGCGCGGGTCGCCGACAGCCTGTTCCTCTGCTGCGACGAGACCGCCGGCGTCGACCGCCTCACGCCGGTGGGGGCCGGTCACTGGGGCCATCACACCCACTTCAATCTGGGTCGGATGTTCGATCTGCCGGACGGGCCGGACGGCGAGATGGACATCGAAGGGCTCGCCGCCGACGGCGGCTGGCTCTGGGTGGTGGGCTCCCACGCCCTCAAGCGCGGCAAGCCCAAGCGCGACGAACACGACGCCGCCAAGGCGCTGAAACGGCTGCGCCGGCTCGAGCGCGACCCCAACCGGTTCTTTTTGGGCCGGGTGCCGCTCGCGCAGGAGGGCGACGGGGTGGTTCGACCGGTGGACGTCGCCGGCGCGCGCCGGGCGCAGAGCGTGCCGCTCGCGAAGAAGGCGAGCGCGCTGCGGAAGTGGCTCGCCGACGAGCCGCTCCTCGACGCCGCCTTCGCCCTGCCGGCGAAGGAGAACGGCTTCGACATCGAGGGCCTGGCCGTGCGGGGCGAGCGGGTCTGGCTGGGTCTGCGCGGGCCGGTGGTGAACGGCCACGCCATCGTCGTCGAACTCGACATGAAGACCGCCGGCGACGGCCATCTGAAGGCCCGTAAGCTCGACGGCAAGACGCGCTACCGGCTGCATCTCCTGGACACCGGCGGGCTGGGGGTGCGCGAGCTCACCCTCGACGGCCCCGACCTGCTGATCCTGCTCGGCCCGACCATGTCGGCGGAGGGGCCGGGCCGCATCCTGCGCTGGCGCGACGCGATCGACGACGCCACCAGCGGCGTGATCGCGGCCGACCGCCTGGAGTGGCTGCACGAGCTGCCCTACCACGCCGGGGTCGACCACGCCGAGGGCCTGGAGCCCTGGCCCGAGGCCGGCGAGCGCGCCTTTCTCGTCATCTACGACGGCCCCGCCGACCACCGTGTCGACCACCACGCCCGCACCGTCGACACCGACGTCGTCACGCTGCCGCCGCGCTGAGCGTCGCCGCCGCCGATGGCGGCGGCGGGTGCGCGGACCTATGTCGAGTTGGGCGACGGTTGCCGCCGTCGCGCCTTTGCGTCCCCGTCGTCACGGAGCGGTGCCCCGATGCAGTGGAGCGAACGCCTCTTCGACCCGGACCGGCCGGGCGACGGCCCGCCGCCGCGCGAGTTCGCCGCCTTCGCCCGCTGGCTCGTCGCCGGGGCGTGGCCGACGGTGGGCCTGCTGGCGGTGGTGTCGCTGGCGATCGGCGTCACCGAAGCGCTCGCGGCGTGGCTCATCGGCTGGGTCGTCGACGAGGCCGCCGCCGGCGCCACCGCCTTCTTCGAGGCCCACGGCGCCGCGCTGATCGCGATCGCGCTGTTTTTCGTCGCGGTGAAGCCGGGCTTGATGATCGTCTCCAGCGCGCTCACCAGCCGGGCGCTGGGTCCGGGCCTGTTCCACATGATCGTCGGCCGGCTGCACCACCACACCCTCGGCCAGAGCGTCGGCTTCTTCGAGGAGGACTTCACCGGCCGGCTCGCTCAAAAGCAGCTGCAGACGGCGCAGGCGCTCACCGACAGCGTGCTGGAGGGCATGAACGCGGTCGGCTTCGCCGCCGCCGCGGCGCTGGGGGCGATCGTGGCACTCGGGGCGATCGACTGGCGCCTGGGGCTGGTGCTCGCCGGCTGGGTCGCGCTCTACGCCGCGTTCGTGGGCTACTTCCTGCCGCGCATCCGGCGGCGTTCCGAGCGCCGCGCCGAAGCCCGCGCCGGGCTCTCCGGCCAACTCGTCGACAGCCTCGCCCACATGGCCACCGTCAAGCTCTTCGCCCACGCCGGCCGCGAGGAGGCGGCGGCGACGGCGGCGCTCGGGCGGTTCCGCGAGGCCGCCCTCGCCTTCGGCCGCACGGTGCAGAGCTTTCGCGCCGGCCTGGCGATCCTCGGTGGCGTGCTGCCGGTGCTCCTGATCGGCACCGCGCTCGCGCTGTGGTCGGCGGACGCCGCCAGCGTCGGCGCCATCGCCACCGCCGGCTTTCTGGCGCTTCGGCTGGGGCAGATGAGCGGCTGGGTGTCGTTCACCGCGATGGGAATCTTCTCGAACGTCGGCGTCATCGAGGACGGCATGCGCACGCTCGCCAAGCCCCACCGCGTCGTCGACCCGCCCGCACCCCGCGCGTTTCCGCGTGCCCGCGGCGCGGTCGCCTTCGAGGACGTCGTCTTCCGCTACGGCAACGACCGCGGCGGCGGCCTCGACGGCTTCTCGCTCGCGATCGCGCCGGGCGAGAAGGTGGCGCTGGTCGGCCGCTCCGGCGCCGGCAAGTCGACCGCGCTCAAGCTGCTGCCGCGGCTGCACGACGTCGAGGGCGGCCGGATCACCCTCGACGGCGTCGACGTCCGCGAGGTCGCCCAGGAGGACCTCCGCCGCCGCATCGCGATGGTCACCCAGGAGACCGCGATGTTCAATCGCTCGGCGCTCGACAACATCCGCTACGGCAAGCCGGAGGCCGACTTCGAGGAGGCGGTGGCGGCGGCGGAGCAGGCGGCGGCCCACGACTTCGTGCTCGGCCTGCGCGACCACCGCGGCCGCGAGGGCTACGCCGCGCATCTGGGCGAGGACGGCGTCAAGCTCTCGGGCGGGCAGCGCCAGCGCATCGCGCTCGCCCGCGCGATCTTGAAGGACGCCCCGGTGCTGGCCCTCGACGAGGCCACCGCCGCGCTCGACAGCGAGACCGAGGCGGCGGTGCAGGCCGCCCTCGCCCAGCTGATGGAGGGCCGCACGGTCATCGCCATCGCCCACCGGCTGTCGACGATCGCGCGCATGGACCGCATCGTGGTGATGGACCACGGCCGCATCGTCGAGGCGGGCACCCACGACGCGTTGCTCGCCCGCGGCGGGCTCTACGCCGAGCTGTGGGCGCACCAGTCGGGCGGCTTCCTCGGGCTCGACGAGGCGGCGGCGTGACCGCCGCGGGACGCTTTCGACGCCACCACCGTCGGTGGTAGGACGACCGCTGGGGGTGGCCGCGTTCGGCTCGCGTCGCGGGGTCGGATGGCGCGAGGAGGCGACACGATTCGACGATGTTTCGCCCGGCTGTTGCTGCCGGCGGTGTTGGCCGCCTGCCAGCCCGTCGGGCCCGCCCTCATCGAGCGCGACCAGGTCAACTACACCGCCGCCATCCTGGAGGCCGAAAAGCAGCAGCTGCTGTTGAACATCGTGCGCCTGCGCTACGGCGACATCCCCGCCCTGGTCCGCATCGATCAGATCGTCGCCGGCTACGAGCGCCGGTTCTCCGCCAGCATCGGCAGCTCGGTGGAGCCCGATCTCGACTTCACCGACGACTTCGCCATCCGCGGCGAGGGTCAGATCTCGGATCGCCCGACCTACACCATCAAGCCGCTGCAGGGCGCCGACTACGCCCGCTTTCTCCTGCGTCCGATCCCGCCGCGCGAACTCGTCGGGCTGCTGGCCGGCGGGGCCCATCTCTACACCGCCCTCGGCCTCGCGGTGGAGCGCATCAACGGCATCCCCAACGACGAGCTGCTGGCGGGGCCGGAGCCGCCGAGCGGCCGCTTCTGGCGCACGATCGCGCTGCTGCAGGACCTCCGCAACGACGGCCTGGTGCAGATCGACTTCGTGCCCGACCAGGACGGCGACGGCGAACGGGTCTATTTGTCGTTCGTTCGCCCCGGGGGCGCGCCGCGCGACGAGCGCGCCGCCTCGCTGATCGAGCTGCTCGCCCTCGATCCCGAGGCACCGCGCTACGAGGTCGTCCTCGGGGTGGCGCCGCGCGAACCCGACGAGATCGCGATCTGGACGCGCTCGTTGATCGAGATCCTCTCCGACGTCGCCAACGGGATCGACCGCGAGGTCGACGACCCGCCGCGGCCGCGCCTGGTCGGCCAGCGGCGCGAGCCGCCGCGCCCCCCGCTGGAGATCAGCGTCGCCGGCGGCCCGCTGCCGCCCTCCGACACCTTCGTGCGGGTCGAATACGGTGGCCGCTGGTACTGGATCGAAGACGAGGCCCGTTGGACCAAGCGGGCGTTCTCGATGATCCTGCTGTTGACGACGATCCTCGAGCGCGACGACGTCGCCCCGGGCACGGTGCTCACCATCCCCGCCAACTGAGGCGCCGCGCCGAGCTCGGTCAGATCGCGGCGGAGCCCGCCAGCGTCACCGCGTCGCCGACGCGGATGCGGACGCGCTCGCCGGGAGCCAGCCGGGCGACCGCGTTCTGGCCGAAGACCGGCTTCTTCAAGAGCGGATGGCGCCGAAGCGTGCGCAGCGCCGCCAGCGGCTGGTCGCCGTGGATCTCGCCGGTCTCCTGGTCGATCGTGGTCACCACGCAGCGGGTGCAGGACGACACCAGCTGGAAGGTGACCCGGTCGGCGACGGTGAGCGTGGCGTGCTCGTCCTCGGCGTTGAAGGGCGCGTCGGCGATGACGAGGTTGGGCCGAAAGCGGTCCATCGGCACCGGCTCGGCGCCGATCTCGACCAGACGCTCGTCGAGCCAGACCAGCGTCGCCTCGTTGGTGACCAGCACCGGAAAGCCGTCGGCGAAGGCGGTGGCCGCGCCCGGCGCGACGTCGGGATCGCAGGCGCGGACGACGTCGTCGGGGAAGTGCACCAGCCGCACCGGCGCGCCGAGCTGGTGGCTCAGCGCGTCGTCGACCGCGCCGCCGTAGACCTCGGCTTCGACCTCGTCGCTCCAGATCCGCACCGTCTCGCGCACGCCGCTGCCCGGCTCGGGCGCGTCGAAACGCTCACCCTCGACGTTGAGCCCGAGCGTCCCGGCCTTGGTGATCCAGGCGTGGACCCGCGCGAGGAGCGGGTGCTCGCGCTGGGTCAACACCCGCCCGGTCGGGCTCACCACCGCCCAGCGGCGGTCGAAGCGCAAGCCCAGCGCGGTGACCTCGCACTCGGCGAGGGGCACCGCCGCGCCGCCCTTGAGCGGATAGACGTAGAGACCGCTGACCGTGGCGGTGGTCGTCATCCGCGCTCAGGCCGTGAGACCGCCGACGCGGGCGAGCGCCTTCGGCTCCGGGATGCCGAAATGCTCGAGGGCGGGCGCGATGATGCGCCGGACCTCGTCGGCGCCGAGCCGGTCCATCAGCGCGCAGGGCGGGTTCTTGAGCTTCAAGGCCTCGCGCGCGCCGAGATCGATGACGTCGGGGTCGGCGACGTTCTCGTCGAGTTCCTGCAACGCCGGCAGGAACATGCCCCGCCGCAGGCGGTCGGCGATGGCGGTGAAGCGGGCCTCCTCGATCTCGCCGGCCTCGCCGATCTCCCAGTCCTGGTCGGCCTCGCCCACCTTCGTCATCGACTGCGCCGGGGCGTAGAAGTCGCCGAGCGGCCCCAGGTTCTGGATGGCGTGCAGGTTCACCCGCGGCTTGATGAGGTTCATCACCAAAAACGGCCCGCCGGCGGCGCCCAGGACCTCCTGCGCCACCTTGTCGATCTCGGCGGTGGTGCCGAGGCCGTCGTCGAGCGCGCGCGCCGCCTCGTTGGTGTAGGGGCAGAAGAAGCGGTTGATGGCGAAGCCGTACTGGTCGAGGCAGGGCAACGGCGTCTTGCCGGTGGCGCGGCAGAAGTCCATCGCGGCGTCGAAGGTGGCGGGGCTGGTCTGCTCGCCACGGACGACCTCGACGATCGGGTTGACCTGCGCCGGGCTGAAATAGTGCAGCCCCAAGAAGCGCTCGGGCCGGGTGATGTGGGCGGCGAGCTCGCTGACCTTGAGGCAGCTGGTGTTGGTGGCGACGACGCAGTCGGCGGGCAGGACACCGCCGAGCTCGCCGAACACCTTGGCCTTGAGGTCGAAATCCTCGAAGACGGCCTCGATCACGAGCTCGCGGTCGGCGAGCTCGGCGACGCTGGCGGTGCCCTGGATGCGGGCGGTCGCGGCGGCGGCGTCGTCGGCGCTCATCCGGCCCTTCTCGACGGCGCGCCCCCAAAAGCTCTCCGCCGTCTTCTTCGCCTTGGCGACCGCCTCGGACGACTGGTCGACGAGCGTCACCTCGCAGCCGTGCGCGGCGCTCGCGATGGCGATCCCCGATCCCATGGTGCCGGCGCCGATGATACCGATTCGCGTCAAAGCCACGCCCGTTCCTCCGTTTGCTGCCCGCCGCCGGTTGGTACTTGGCGCCCGGTGCCTGTCAAGTTGCGCGCCGGGCTGTCGGCTCGATGTGACCGCCGTTGTCCGGGAGCCGCCACGATCGAGCGCGCCGCCCCGGGGCACGCCCGACGGGCGCACGGTCTCGATCGTGCTCGCGTCGGCGAGCCTGCCCGATCGCGCCGGGCCCATCAACATCACCGCGGACGCGCCGGTCGCGACCGGGTCCCCGGCGATCGCGCCCGACACCAACATCCCCGCCACCGTCGACCGCGCCGACCACCCCGACGTCGAGCGCGGGTGCGAGACCGTCCGGGCGGCGGCCTGCCGCCGACCCTCGCCGACGGCGGGGGCGGGCGAGATCGCCGGCGCCGCCGGTGGACAGCGCATGATCCGTCTCCCACTTTCGTCCGTAACAGGGCGTAAACTTCGGGGGACGGATGCCACAATGCTCTCGCGTCGACATTTCGGTCTGGGCGCTGCCGCCGCGGGGGTGGTGGTGACCGCGCGGCCGGCCCGCGCCGACGGCCCCGACGGCCGCCTCGTCTTCGACGTCTACCGCGAAGGCAGCCGGATCGGCGTGCACCGGCTCACCCTGCGCCAGGACGGCGACCGCATCGAAGCCGACATCCACATCGACCTCGAGGTGAAGTTCGCGTTCCTCACCGCCTATCGCTACGAGCACCGCAACCGCGAGGTCTACGAGGGCGACCAGCTGGTCTCGATGCGCAGCCGCACCAACAACAACGGCGAGCGGATCGCGGTGGACGTGCGGCGCGAGGGCGACGAGCTGGTGGTCGACGGCAAGGACGGCACCCGGCGCGTCGCCGGCGACCTGATCCCGACGACCTACTGGCAGCCGCGCTCGGTGCGGCAGAACCGCTGGATCGACAGCCAGAACGGCCGCGTCGTCGCGAGCGAGGTGACCCGCGTCGGTACCGAGCGCATCCGCTACGAGGGCCGCGAGGTGCCGGCGGATCGTTTCAAGCTGCGCGGCGACCTCGACTGCGATCTCTGGTACGGTCCCGAGGGCTGGGCCAAGCTCGCCTTCGAGGTGCGCGGCAGCCGGATCTCCTACCGGCGCCGTCCCGAAAGCGACGTCGCCTCCCTCGAGCCCGCCGTGCGGTCGTGACGGCCGCGCTCAGGCTCGTCCTCGGCGATCAGCTCAACCGCGAGGTCTCCAGCCTCGGCGACCTCGACCCCGCCCGCGACGTGGTGCTCATGGTCGAGGTCGCCGAGGAGGCCACCTACGTCCGCCACCACAAGAAGAAGATCGCCTTCCTGTTCGCCGCGATGCGCCACTTCGCGGCGGAGCTGGAAGCGGAGGGCGTGACGGTCGACTACGTCCGCCTCGACGATGCCGCCAACCGCGGCGGCTTTTCGGACGAGCTCGCGCGCGCGGTCGAACGGCACGCGCCCGAGCGCGTCGTCGTCACCGCGCCGGGCGAGTACCGCGTGCGGCGGATGATGGACGGCTGGGAGACCGCACTCGGCCGGCCGGTCGAGATCCGCGAGGACGACCGCTTCTTCTGTTCGCACGCCACGTTCGACCGCTGGGCCGCGGGCAGGAAGCAGCTGCGGATGGAGTTCTTCTACCGCGAGATGCGCAAGACCACGGGCCTGTTGATGACGCCCGACGGCGCGCCCGAGGGCGGGCAGTGGAACTATGACCAGGAGAACCGCAAGCCGCCCGAGGCCGGCCTCGCCTTCCCCGGCCCCTTGCGGGTCGAGCCGGATGCGGTGACCCGCGAGGTCCTCGACCTCGTCCGCGCTCGCTTCGACGACCACTTCGGCGACCTCGAGCCCTTCGTCTTCGCCGTCACCCGCGCCGACGCGCTCGCGGCGCTGGAGCGCTTCGTCGAGCGGTCGCTCGCGTCCTTCGGCGACTACCAGGACGCCATGGTCGACGGCGAGGACTGGCTCTTCCACTCGGTGCTCTCGCAGTACCTCAACTGCGGGCTGCTGCTGCCACGCGAGGTGTGCGACGCGGCCGAGGCGGCCTATCGGCAGGGGCGCGCGCCCCTGAACGCGGTCGAGGGCTTCATCCGCCAGATCCTCGGCTGGCGCGAGTTCATCCGCGGCGTCTACTGGCGCCACATGCCGGACTACGCCGCGCGCAACGCGCTGGAGGCGCAGCGCCCGC
>JAAAPF010000281.1 GCA_009908425.1 Alphaproteobacteria bacterium | reverse complement strand
CGCGGGCGACGGAGCCCGCCCCGGAGTCCGTCGAGTGAGCGACGTCCTGCGCGGGGCCGAGCGCATCGTCGTCAAGATCGGCTCGTCGCTCCTGGTCGGCGCGGACGGGCTCTTCCGCTCGAGCTGGCTCGCCGGCTTCGCCCACGACGTCCGCGCCCTCAAGGCCGAGGGTCGCGAGGTGATGGTCGTGAGCTCCGGGGCGGTGGCCCTCGGCCGCTCGGTGCTCGGCCTGCCGCCGGGCACGCTCAAGCTCGAGGAGAAGCAGGCCGCCGCCGCCGCCGGTCAGATCGCCCTCGCCCACGCCTACAAGGCGGCCCTCGCCGAGGTCGACATCGCCTGCGCGCAGATCCTCCTCACCCTCGACGACACCGAGGACCGCCGGCGCTACCTCAACGCCCGCGCCACCGTCGACACGCTCTTGAAGCTGAGCGCGGTGCCGGTGGTGAACGAGAACGACACCGTCGCCACCACCGAGATCCGCTTCGGCGACAACGACCGCCTCTCGGCGCGCGTCGCGGTCATGGCCGGCGCCGACCTTCTCTTGCTGCTCTCCGACGTCGACGGGCTCTACACCCGCGACCCGCGCCTGCATTCCGACGCCGCGCACATCGACGAGGTGCCGGAACTCACGCCCGAGATCGCGGCGATGGGCGGCAGCGAGGGCTCGGCCGTCGGCACCGGCGGCATGGTCTCCAAGCTCGACGCCGCGCGGCTCGCCACCCGCGCCGGCTGTGCGGTGGTCATCGCCGACGGCCGCGCCGAGCGCCCGCTGCAGCGCCTTTCCGACGGCGCCAAGCGCACCCGCTTTCGCGCCCGCACCTCGCCGCGCACGGCGAAGAAGGAGTGGATCGCCGCCTCCATCGGGCCGATGGGCGTGCTCACCGTCGACGAGGGCGCGGTCAAGGCGCTGCGCGCCGGCCGCTCGCTCCTGCCCGCCGGCGTGCGGAACGTCGAGGGGCAGTTCGCCCGCGGCGACGCCGTGCTCGTGCGCGACGCCGACGAACGCACCGTCGCCAAGGGCCTCTCCGCCTACGACGCCGACGACGCCCGCCGCATCGCCGGCCACCGAAGCGAGGACACCGAGACCATCCTCGGCTTCCGCGGCCGCGACGAGATCATCCACCGGGACCATCTCGTGTTGCTCTGACTGGTGCCATTTTGCATTATACTTTGCGATATGATTTGAGCACCCAGCGGGGGAATACGATGAATCGCGAGGAATATGTTCAAAAAATTAGAATGGAATTTTATAACCCGCCAGGCGCTGTAAACTCAAAAGATGCGCATATTTGGTGGGAATACGATCATGACCGCGAAGGCACCGGTGGCATACTAGTAGCTTCTATCGAACAAACTAAAGATGAGCGGTGGCGTGCTATTGAAAAAGTCTTCTCAAAAGACTGGGGTGCTTCACTTTCTTCATGGCGAAGAATGGATGAACAGCAACGCCTCATCCAGTTAGTAGGCCTTGCGTTTAATCTTTCGGGGCCTGGAGGATTAAAATTAAATGAAGTTCTGGCCGAATTTATTAAAATTGAAAGTTTTTATAAGATCGCCTATACGAACAAGAATATGTGTGGTGCGCTGACATGGGCCGTCAGTGGCAGAGACATCCAATTTGATGACCCTGAGCAACTGGATGAGTTTATCAACTCGGCACGCAGGGCGTGATCGGCTCCGATCAGAAATGGAAAGCTGCGTTGTCATGCTGAACCGCGACGTCGGCGACTTCCGCCGCATCGCCGGCCACGCGAGCGACGGCCCCGCCGACTTCGTGATGATGCCCGACGCCGAGATCCGGGCGCGGCACGGGTTGGCGGCGACGCTGCTCGGCTGGTCGACGCTGCCGCTCTACGGCACGCTCCTGGTGCTGGCGGTGTTGCTGACGGTGACGGTCGCCGCGGCGGGCTGAGGTCGCGGCCGGGCGCCCGTCGGCCGGCACGGGCGGACGTTCGTCGCGGGCTTGCCTTCGCCCCTTTGCGGTTAGTATTCCTAGGCGTGCGCGCCGCGGCGGGGCGTGCCGGCGTTTTCGGGTGTTGCCGAAGGAACCCAGATCGCGGGATTCGCGTTACGGATCAAGTGTTTATCCGGGTTTCGGCGGGTCGGGGTGAAGGCACGGGCGACGGCCCGGTCGAGCGCTGGCCGCGCCGCACCTCGAACGACGGTTGACCCGTGGTGGCCGCGGCCTTAGATACCCGGCTCCCGTGATCCTGCGGGGACATCTGCTGGTTGGGGAGGACGCCATGTCGCCAGACGCCCTCTTCCAATTGGGGATGGGTTTGGATCAGCCAAAAACCTCCCAAACGGAAGCTCTCGATACGCCCGACACCCCCGCCGAGTCGGCGGAACGTCTGGACTTCTTCATCGAACGCGACGGCGTGAAGTGTGCCGGGGCGCATCTGATCATCGATCTCTACGGAGCTTCCGGGCTCGACGACATCGACCACGTCGAGCAGGCGCTGCGGGACTGCGTCGACGCCGCCGGCGCGACGCTCCTGCACATCCACCTGCACCCGTTCGAGCCCAACGGCGGGGTCAGCGGCGTCGCGGTGCTGGCCGAGAGCCACATCTCGATCCATTCCTGGCCGGAGCGGAGCTACGCCGCGCTCGACGTCTTCATGTGCGGCGACGCCGAGCCGACCAAGACGGTGCCGGTGCTGGAGCGCGCCTTTCGGCCGGACCAGACCGCGGTCAACGAACTCAAGCGCGGCGCCAACGCGGCGTGAGCGGGCAACGTTGGTTCGAGGAGACCCTGCACGACGACGTGCGGGTCGCCTTCCGCGCCGAGGCGGTGCTGCACGAGGAGAAGAGCGCGCACCAGCACATGGCCCTCATCCGCAACCCCACCTTCGGCGAGGTGCTGCTGCTCGACGAGGTGACCCAGGTCACCGCGCGCGACGAGTTCATCTACCACGAGATGCTCGCGCACGTGCCGCTCGTCGCCCACGGCGGCGCGCGCGAGGTGCTGATCTGCGGCGGCGGCGACGGCGGGCTCGCCGAGGAGGTCTTGAAGCACCCGGGCGTCGAGCGGGTGACGCTGGTCGAGCTCGATCGTGCCGTCGTCGACTTCGCCGAGACCCACTTCGCCGCGATGAACCGGGCCGCCTTCGCCGATCCGCGCCTCGACGTGGTCGTCGCCGACGCCCGCACCTTCGCGGCCGAGACCGAGCGCCGCTTCGACGTCGTCCTGGTCGATTCGACCGACCCGATCGGGCCCGGGGCGGTGCTCTTCACCGCCGAGTTCTACCGCGACCTCGCCCGCGTCCTGAACCCGGGGGGCGTGGTCGCGACGCAGAACGGCGTGCCGTTTCTGCAGCCGAGCGAGTTCAAGATGGGGCTCGGCAATCTCAAGCGGGTGTTCGAGGGCGCCACCTGCTACGTCATCGCGGTGCCGACCTATTTCGGCGGCCACATGACGCTCGGCTTCGCCGGCACGCCGACCCCGCGGCCCGATCCGGCCACGCTGGAACGGCGCTTCGCTGCCGCGGACCTCGCGACGCGCTACTACACCCCCGAGGTGCACCACGCGGCCTTCGCCCTCCCCCGCTTCATCCGCGATCTCCGCGACGAGGCGTAACCGCTTGCTTTGAAACGAAGAACGCGTGGCCCGTGCCACGCGTCCTCGTCTCCGCCGCCCGTCGGCGGGTCAGTTCGCGGCGGCCACCTCGGGCATCTCGCGGCCGATCTCGGAGGCGAGACGGCCGTTGAGCTCGCCGATCATCCTGAGCGCCTCCTCGCGGTTGGGCTCGCTCTGGGCCAGATGGCGGCAATAGGCGGTACTCAGGCCCAACAGCGCCGTACCGGCGTCCACCTCGGGGAACTCGCGGGCGTAGTATTCGACGGCGCGGGTCACCTCCGCGTCGGTGAAGCCCTGCTGCGACAGCTCGCCCATGTAGGTCACCAGATCGCCGTCGACCTGCGAGCGCGGGAGGTTGGCGCACATCGCCTGCCAGGGGTCGTCCTCCATGACGTCCGTCGCTTCGAGGCGGAGCTCGCCTACCAGCTTCGGCGTCGTCCGCTGCGTGGCGTCGTTGCCCCAGGCGGTGCGGACGTAGTTGGTGATGGCGGCGATCTCGGTGTTGCTCAGCAGATCGGCGTAGGACGGCATGCCGCCCCAGTCCGCGCGCGGCGGCAGGCCCTGCAGCATCGACATCACGACGTTGTTCGGCTTCGCCGCGGTCACCGCGCTGTTGTCGTCGAGGGTCGGCGCCGCGCCCGGCACGCCCTCGCCGTCGCGGCGGTGGCAGCCCGAGCACTGGGTGATGTAGAGCCGCTCGGCGTCCGCCATCGCCATGTAGTCGCGGCTGATCGAGCCCTGCACCTCGCGCGGCTCGGTCGGCCGGACGTCCTTGAGGTAGACCGCCATGGCGCGGACGTCGTCGGTGGTCATCTCGGCGAGGCTCTCGTGGACCACCTCGTCCATCGGCCCGAAGGAGGTCTCGTCGTCGGCGGCCTCGCCGGACTGGAGGTAGGTGGTGAGCTCGTCGACGCTCCAATCGTCGATCTGGGAGGTGTCGCCGGCGGAGATGTCGGGGGCGTACCAGCCGCGGATCTCCGCGCCCTCCAGCATGCGCTCCTGGTCGCGGGCGAAGGCGATGTTGCGCGGGGTGTGGCAGGCGCCGCAGTGGGTCACCGCCTCGACCAGATAGGCCCCGCGGTTCCACTGCGCGCTCTTCGCCTCGTCCGGCTGGAAGCGGGTGTCCGGGTCGTGGAAGACCGCCTGCCAGGCACGCAGGCCGGCGCGGAGGTTGTAGGGGAAGGTCAGCTGGTTGACCTCGACCTGGTTCTCGACCGGCTCGAGCGACTGCAGGAACGCCCAGATCGCCTGGACGTCCGCTTCGGTCATCTCGTTGTAGAAGGTGTAGGGGTGCGCCGGGTACATCGCCTCGCCGTCGCCGTTCACGCCGTCGCGCATCGAGGCGACGAAGTCGGCTTCGGTGTAGTCGCCGATGCCGGTGCCGGCGTGCGGGGTGATGTTGGGCGAGTAGAGCGTGCCGAAGGGGGTGTCGACCGGCAGACCGCCGGCGTAAGCCGCACCGTCCTCGCCGGTGTGGCAGGACTTGCAATTGGCGGCCGTCGCCAGGTACTCGCCGCGCGCGACCTGCGCGTCGTCCTGGGCGGCGACGTTCCCCGCGAACGCGATGAACGCCGTGCCGGTCAAAAGACCGGCGAACGCTACCCGTTCGAGCGGAAAGGGATACACCATGCCTGCTCCTCCGTCTCGGGGCCCGCGCAACCGTTACGCGGTTCCACGGGCCCAACGGAGGCCGCCCTGCGGCGTTGCGACCGCGGTCGCAAAAATCGCCTTTCCCGCAACCGACCTTCGGCTCAGCGCCCGCGCAGGCGCTTGAGCACGCCGTCGTAGATCTGCGCGTCGCCGATGGTCCCGACGACGCGGTCCTCGGCGTCGACGACGACCAGCGGCGCGCCGACCTCGCGGCGCCGTTCGATCACGCCCCTGAGCGTCGTCGTCGCCGCCACGCGCGGTCGTCCCGTCGCCGTCTCCGCGCCCAGACTCACGCCGCCGCCGCCGGCCACCGCCGCCACCTCGCGCACCGGCGCCATCACCGCGCGCGCGGTGAGGACGTCGAGCGGGTTCAGCTCCTTGATGAAGTCGGCGACGTAGCCGTCGACCGGCGCCGTCACGATCTCCTCGGGCGTGCCGACCTGGCGGATCGCGCCCTCCTCCATGATGGCGACCCGGTCGCCGAGCTTCACCGCCTCGTCGAGGTCGTGGGAGACGAACAGGATCGTCTTCTTGAGCCGGGCCTGCAGATCGAGCAGTTCGCGCTGCAGGCGGGTCCGGATCAGCGGGTCGAGCGCCGAGAACGGCTCGTCCATCAACAGCACGGGCGCGTCGGTGGCGAAGGCGCGCGCCAGCCCGACCCGCTGCTGCATGCCGCCCGAGAGCGCGTCGACCGGCGCGTTCTCCCAGCCGTCGAGGCCGACGAGCTCCAGCATCTCGGCCACCCGGCGCCGGCGCGCCGCCTTGGCCACGCCCTGCAGCTCCAGGCCGAAGGCGACGTTGTCCGCCACCGTCCGCCACGGCAACAGCGCGAAGGCCTGGAACACCATCGCGATGTCCCGGCGCCGGAGCCGGCGCAGCCGCCGGCGCGAGCAGGCGGCGATGTCGAGGGTACGTCCGTCGGAACCGGTGACGTGGACGCCGCCGCGCGTCGGCCGGTTGAGCCCGTTGACGCAGCGCACCAGACTGGACTTGCCCGAGCCCGAGAGCCCCATCAGCACGCAGATCTCGCCGGCGGCCACGTCGAGGCAGGCGTCGCGCACCGCGAGCACCTGGCCGGTGGCCGCGCGGATGTCGTCGCGGCCGGCGCCGCCGTCGAGTGCGGCGAGGCCGGCGCGCGGCCGGTGGCCGAAGAACAGATCGACGTGCTCGAAGCAGATCGCGCTCATCCGCCCTCCGCCGCGCGCCGCCGCCGCGGCACGCGCACGGCCCGGTCGAGCAGGATGGCCAGGAGCACGATGGCGAGGCCGGCCTCGAAGCCCATCGCGATGTTGACGGTGTTGAGCGCGCGCACGACCGGCTCGCCGAGGCCGTCGGCGCCGACCAGCGCCGCGATCACCACCATCGACAACGACAGCATGATGCACTGGGTCAGCCCGGCGAGGATCGACGGCGTGGCGTGCGGCAGCTCGATCTTGACCAGCCGCTGCAGGCGGGTGGCGCCGAAGCTGTCGGCGGCCTCCATGAGCTGGGTCGGCACCGAGGCGACGCCCAGATGGGTCAGCCGGATCGCGGCCGGAATGGCGAAGATGATGGTGGAGACCAGCCCCGGCACCACGCCCAGGCCGAACAGGATCAGCGTCGGGATCAGATAGACGAAGGGCGGGATGGTCTGCATCAGGTCGAGCACCGGCCGGATCGCGGTGTAGAGCCAGCGGCGGTGGGCGGCGGCGATGCCGACCGGGACGCCGAGCGCCATGCAGAAGAAGGTGGCGATGAGGACGAGGGCCAGCGTCTCGACGGTCTCGCGCCAGTAGCCGAGGTTGAGCACCAGCGCGAGGGCGGCGACGGTGGCCACGGGCAGCCGCCAGCTGCGGTGCAACAGCCCGATCGCGACGGCGAGCAGGGCGATCGCGACCAGAGGGTGCAGCCACAAGAGCGCGTCGGTCACGCCTTCGATCACCCCCTCGAGCAACTCCGAGACCCGATCGAAGCCGCCGCGGGCGTGGGTGTTCACCCAGTCGACCCCGGTGGCGATCGCGTCGCCCAGCGGCAGCGCCGGCGGGTCACGCCAGTCCATCGTCCGCCCTCACCCGCCTTAGAGGCCGAGATGGTCGCGCACGGCGGGAAGACCGGGCTCGCCCCCGACCGTCTCCACCCCGGCGAGCCAGTCTTCGAGCACGCCCGGATGGGCGGTGAGCCAGGCTTCCGCCGCGTCCTCGGCGGTCTCGCCTTCCTGCAGGATCCCGGCCATGATCTCGTTCTCCATCTCGAGGGAAAAGACGAGGTTCTCGAGGAAGCTGGCGAGATTGGGGCAGGCGTCGGTCAGCCCGGCGCGGGTGTTGGTGTAGACCGTCGCCCCGCCGTAGTTCGGTCCGAAGACGTCGTCGCCGCCGGCGAGGTAGGTCATGTCGAACTCGGCGTTCATCGGGTGCGGTTCCCAGCCGAGAAAGACGATCGGCTCCTGGTCGTCGACGGCGCGGCGGACCTCGGCGAGCATGCCCTGCTCGGAGCTCTCCACGAGCTCGAAGCCGCCGAGCCCGAAGCTGTCGTTCTCGATCATCTCGCGGATCAGGCGGTTGCCGTCGTTGCCGGGCTCGATCCCGTAGATCTCGCCGTCGAGCGCGGCTTCGAACTCGGCGATGTCGCCGAAGCCGGTGAGGCCCTCGTCGGCGAGGTAGCTCGGCACCGCCAGGGTGTACTTGGCCCCCTCGAGATTGGCGCGGACGACCTCGACCTCGCCGGCCTCGCGGTAGGGCTGGATGTCGGCCTTCATCGTCGGCATCCAGTTGCCGAGGAAGACGTCGACGTCGCCGTTGGCGAGGCTGCGGTAGGTCACCGGCACCGACAGCGTCTTGGTGTCGACGTCGTAGCCGAGACCTTCGAGGACCAGCGACGTGGTCGCCGTGGTCGCGGCGATGTCGGTCCAGCCGACGTCGGCGAAGACCAGCTCGCGGCACGCCTCCGGCGCGCTCGCCGAGGCGCTCGCCAGCGGGGCCGCGACGACGAACGCGCACGCGAGCGCGGCGAAGCGGCGGGAACGACACGGCATGCGGGCTCTCCTTTGCGGTCCTCCACGTCGCGCAGCTTGGTCGCCGCTGCTCGGGCGTCAAGATGCGTTTTCTTTTTTGATTGACCGACCAACAAAAGACGAGCAGTATTCGCGCCATGCCGAAGCTCGGGATGCAGGACGTTCGCCGTCGTCAGCTCATCGACGCGACCTTCGCGACGGTGCAGCGACATGGCCTGGCGGACACGACGATGCAGCGGGTGGCGCGCGAGGCGGGGCTCTCGGCCGGGATCATCCACCACTATTTCGCCGACAAGAACGCCCTGCTGGCGGCGACCATGCGGGCGCTGCTGGCCGAGCTGCGCGGCGACGTCGTCGACCGCCTGGCGGTGGCGGCGACGCCCGAGGCCCGGGTCCGCGCGGTGGTGGCGGCGTGCTTCGCGCCGGCCCAGTTCCGCCCGGCGCTGGTGGCGGCGTGGCTGGCGTTCTGGGCGCAGTCGCCCCACAGCCCCGAGCTGGCGCGGTTGCGCCGGCTCTACGACCGTCGCACCCGCAGCAACCTGGTGGCGCCGCTGGCGGCGCTCCTGCCGCGCCCCGACGCCGAGGCCGCGGCGACCACGCTCGCCGCCATGATCGACGGCTTCTGGCTCCGCGCCGGGGCGACCGAAGACGGTCTCGACCGGGCCGACGCCCTCGCCCACGTCGAGGTCTATCTCGACCTCGTCCTGGCGGCCGGAGCCGGTCGGTGACGGTGCCGGCGGACGCGTTGCCCGCGCGACGCCTGCGCGTCGAAGGCGAGGCGCCGGCTCGTCCATCTGCACTGACGAGGCATCACCGTCCGCGCCCCTGCGAATTTTCCACCTCAACAGGTCGCCGTTCGGGTGTGCCGTAATCCCGGGGGTTCGCGTCGACCTTTTGATCAACCTCGCGCCCTCTTCCCGGTCGGCGCTGTCCAGGTTAACCGTACTGCGACTTACACGCGCGACGGCGTGTCGAAGTTCCCGGAGAGTTTGGCATAGGAATAGGGCGGCATGTGTACGGCCTGCGACCCTGCCCGACACCTCGACGGCGCCGCGCCGGACGCCTGTCGCTGCGGCGCGCCGGAGACCCTGCGCAC
>JAAAPF010000020.1 GCA_009908425.1 Alphaproteobacteria bacterium | reverse complement strand
ACCCGTGCCGGCCTCGAACTTGAACGGCAGATCGGCGAAGGTGGTCCGCTCGAACGACACCGACGAGATCATCTCGCCGCCGCCCTGATAGGGCGGCATCGCCTCCAGATGCTCGCTCCGGCCCCACAGCACGCCGATGCCCGACGGCCCGTAGACCTTGTGGCCGGAGAAGACGAGGAAGTCGCAGCCGACGTCGCGGACGTCGACCGGCAGATGCTGGATCGCCTGACAGGCGTCGAGCAGCACCGGCACGCCCTTGGCGTGCGCCATCTCGACGATGCGGTGGACCGGGTTCACCGTGCCGAGGACGTTGGAGACCCACGGCAACGACACCAGCACGGTGTCGTCGTCGATCTTGGCCTCGAGCTCGTCGAGGCGGAGCTCGCCCTCCGCGGTCAGCTCGACGACGTCGAGGGCGAGCCCGGTGGCCGCGCGCAGCATCTGCCACGGCACGATGTTGGCGTGGTGCTCCATGCGCGAGACCACCACCTTCGCCCCCGGGCGCGCGCGCGGGCGCACGTAGGATTGGGCGACGAGGTTGATCCCCTCGGTGCCGTTGCGGGTGAACACCACCTCGCGCGCGGCGGGCGCGTTCAAGAAGCGGCGCACGCGCTCGCGCGCCCCTTCGTGCGCCTCCGACGCCCGCATCGACAAATCGTAGATGCCGCGGTGGATGTTGGCGTAGTCCTCGCGCAGGAAGCGCCCCAACTCGTCGATCACGCACGCCGGCTTCTGCGTGCTGGCCGCGTTGTCGAGATAGACCAGCGGCCGGCCGTTCATCTCGCTCGCCAGGATCGGGAAGTCGCCCCGGACCTGCGCGACGTCGAGCTTGGGCGTGACGTGATCGGCCATGATCTCAGACGAGCTCCGCAAGTTTCTCCCCGCCGGCGAGCCGCGCGAGCAGCGCGCGACGGGCCTGGTGCCGCGAGTCCTCGTGCGCGAGCCGCTCGATGACCTCGCCCGCGAACGCGAAGGTGAGGATCGCCTGCGCGGTCTCCTTGTCGATGCCGCGCGAGCGCAGATAGAACAGGCCGACGTCGTCGAGCTCGCCGACCGTCGCGCCGTGCGAGCACTTGACGTCGTCCGCGTAGATTTCGAGCTCGGGCTTGGTGTCGATCTCGGCGTCGCGCGCCAGCATGAGGTTGTCGTTCTGCTGGTAGGCGTTGGTGCGCTGCGCCACCTGGTCGACGAAGATCTTGCCGGCGAAGACGCCGTGACCGCCCGGCGCCAGGATGCCCTTGTAGAACTGGTTGCTCGGGCAGTCCGGGGCGCGGTGCTCGATCCGGATCGAGGTGTCGACGTGCTCGCCCTTCACCGGCATGTAGGCGCCGTTGAGGTCGAGGTCGGCCTTGGGACCCTCGAGGCGGGCGAAGGTCTCGTTGCGCACCAGCCCACCGCCGGCGGTGACGGTGGTCTGCGCGAGGCGGCCCTCCTGCGCCACCCGCATCGCGCTGCGACCGATCAGGGTGGCGCGGCCGCGACCGAACTGCAGCTTGTCGACGGTGAGTTCGCCGGCTTCGGCCACGTCGAAATCGTTGACGACGTTGGTCACCCCGGCGACGCCGAGGGCGACCCAGGTCTCCGCCATCGTCAGCTTGGCACCGGCACCGACCCGCACGACGTTGCGGGGATTGGCCATCCCGCCGGCGTCACCGGCCTGCACGAAGACGAGCTGCAGGGTCGGCGAGACGTCGGTGCCGTCGGCGACCTCGACCACCGCGCCGCCGTGCGCCATCGCCGCGTTGAGCGCGGTGAGCGAGCGTTCGGCGTCGGCGTCGGCCAAAAGCGCGCCCTCGTGGGTGACGCGCTCGTCGAAGCTCGCCACCGTCAACCCCGCCGGCAAGCCCTCGATGTCCGAGAGTTCCGGCGCCATGAAGCCGTTGACGAACACCAACCGCTTGACGTCGCCGGTCAACAGATAGGGCTCGAGGTCGGCGAGGGTAACCTCGACCGGCGCCGGCGCCGGCGGCGCGTTCTCGGCCAGCGACTTCAAGCTGGTGTACTTCCAGGCCTCGGCGCGCTGGTTCGGAAAGCCGAGTTCGCGAAAGCGCGCGAAGCTCGCCTCCCGTCGACGCGGGTCGCCGGCGAGCCGACCCTTCACCTCGTCGAACAGACGGCCGTAGTCGGCGGCGGGTTCGATGCGACGCACGGGCATCGGCTCACCTCACGCCGTGGCTTCGAGAGCGTCGGCCGGCACCGCGATGCCGAGCTCGGCCATGAGCTCGCTGTAGCCCTTGGACTCGAGCTCCTGCGCCAGCGTCTTGTCGCCCGAGCGCACGATCCGACCGCCGACCAGGACGTGGACGTGATCCGGCACGATGTACTCCAACAGGCGCTGGTAGTGGGTGATGACCACGATCCCGCGCTCGGGGCTGCGCAGCCGGTTCACGCCGTCGGCGACGGTCCGGAGCGCGTCGATGTCGAGCCCCGAATCGGTCTCGTCGAGCACCGCCAACTTCGGCTGCAGCACCGCCATCTGCAGGATCTCGTTGCGCTTCTTCTCGCCGCCCGAAAAGCCGGCGTTGACGTCGCGCTTCAACAGGTCCGAGCGGATGCCGACGATCTCGGCCTGCTCGCGCAGCCGACGCATGAACCCCGCAGCGTCGATCTCCGGCTCGCCCCGGGCCCGCAGCACCGCGTTGAGCGCGGTCCGCAAGAAGTACATGTTGGCGACGCCGGGAATCTCGATCGGGTACTGAAACGCCAAGAACAGGCCGGCGGCGGCGCGCTCCTCCGGCTCCATCTCGAGTACGTCCTCGCCCTCGAACCTGACGCTGCCCTCGGTCACCTCGTAACCGTCGCGGCCCGCGAGGATGTAGGCCAACGTCGACTTGCCCGAGCCGTTCGGGCCCATGACGGCGTGGACTTCGCCCGGCTGCACCTCAAGGTCCAGGCCCTTGAGGATCTCGCCCTCGTCGATGTCCTCGATGCGGGCGTGCAGGTTCTCGATCTTCAGCATCAGGTCTTCCGGATGGTGGCGGCCAAGCCCGTTCGGGCCGGCCCACGTGGTCTCGACGAACGCTCGCGGCTCGGCGTCAGCCGACGCTGCCCTCGAGCGAGATCGCCAACAGCTTCTTGGCTTCGACCGCGAACTCCATCGGCAGCTCGTCCATGACCTCGCGCGCGAACCCGTTCACCACCAACGCGACCGCGTCCTCCTCCGAGATGCCGCGGGCGCGGCAGTAGAACAGCTGATCGTCGGAAATCTTCGAGGTCGTGGCCTCGTGCTCCACCTTCGCCGTCGGGTTCTTGGTCTCGATGTAGGGCACGGTGTGCGCGCCGCATCGATCGCCGATCAGCATCGAGTCGCACTGGGTGTGGTTGCGGGCGTTCTCCGCCCCCTTTAGCACCCGGACCAGTCCGCGGTAGGTCTGATCGGCGTGCCCGGCCGAGATGCCCTTGGAGACGATGCGCGAGCGCGTATTCTTGCCGATGTGGATCATCTTGGTTCCGGTGTCGGCCTGCTGGGCGTGGTTGGTCACCGCCACCGAGTAGAACTCGCCCATGCTGTCGTCACCCTGCAGCACGCAGCTCGGATACTTCCACGTGATGGCGGAGCCCGTCTCAACCTGTGTCCAGCTGATCTTCGAACGCTTGCCACGGCAGAGACCGCGTTTGGTGACGAAGTTGTAGACGCCACCCTGGCCGTCGTGACCGCCCGGATACCAGTTCTGCACGGTCGAATACTTGATCTCGGCGTCGTCCAGGGCGATCAGCTCGACCACGGCGGCGTGGAGTTGGTGCTCGTCGCGCTGGGGCGCGGTGCACCCCTCAAGGTAGCTGACGTAGGAGCCTTCGTCGGCGACGATCAGCGTCCGCTCGAACTGCCCCGTCCCCGCCGCGTTGATGCGGAAATAGGTCGACAGCTCCATCGGGCACCGCACCCCCTTGGGGACGTAGACGAAACTACCGTCGGTGAACACCGCCGAGTTCAGCGCCGCGAAGTAGTTGTCGCCCTGGGGCACCACCGACCCCAGGTATTTCCTTACCAGCTCCGGGTGCTCCTGCACCGCTTCAGAGATCGAACAAAAGATGATGCCGAGCTCCTTCAACTTCTCTTTGAAGGTGGTCGCCACTGACACGCTGTCGAAGACGTAGTCGACCGCGACGCCGGCGAGCATCTTCTGTTCTTCGATCGGGATCCCGAGCTTCTCGTAGGTGCGCCGAATCTCGGGATCGATGTCGTCGAGGGATTGGGGCGCCTCATCCTGCTTGGGAGCGGCGTAGTAGCTGATGTCCTGCAGGTCGATCCAGCCGACGTTGGGCTTTTGCCAATCCGGCTGCTCCATATCCTGAAAGCGCCGATAGGCTTCCAGGCGCCATTCGGTGAGCCACTCGGGCTCGCTCTTTTTGGCGCTGATGAACCGGATGATCTCGTCGTTCAGACCCTTCGGAGCGTATTCGGCTTCGATGTCGGTGTAGAAGCCGTACTTGTACTCGTGACCCGTATATTCCTGAACGGTCTCGAGCGCAGTCGCCATCCTCAGTCCCCTAGTTCGGATCCGGCCGCTGCGGTGCGGGCCGAGTGTTCGAGAAGCAGGCCGCCTTGGCCGAGTTGCCAGCCGTGCGCCATCTCACCGAGCGAGATTCCGTCCAACGCGTCGCGGATGGCGGCGTTGATCCGGTGCCAGTTCGAGCGGGCTGGACAGATTTCCTCGATGCCGCATTCGCCCGCGCCGACCTCGATGCAGGCGGTGAGCGCGATCGGCCCGTCGAGCGCCTCGATGATCTCAGCGACGGTGACCAGCGACGGTTGACGCGCCAGCTGGTAACCGCCCTTGGCCCCGCGCTGGGACACCAAAAGGCCCTCGCGGGTCAGGGTCTTCAGGATCTTGCCGGCCATCGGCTGGGCGATCCGCGTACGTTCGGCGAGTTCGGGCGTCGCCATCGAGCGCTGCCCTCGCGCCAGCTCGGTCATCAGTACGATGCCGTAATCGGCGATACGGGATAGCCGGATCAAAACGCTTCCAATAAGGACCGTTGCGGTTCGCTTTGATCGAAATATGCCCCCGGGGTGCGGGAAGTCAAGCCGCGCCTCGGCAAAACCGCGCTGCGCCGGGGAGTTGGCCGGCTTCTTAGAACCGGCCCAAGCGGCGCCGCCGGCGGGGTCGGGCGAGGTCACCGCGCCCACCCGTCGCCGCGGCCGCGCGCCGCCGCCGCGCTCGCAGCGCACCCCCCGACCCTTGACCCCACCGGCGACGGGTCGCCATAGAACCGGCACGAGCTCCAGCACGGGACGGACACCCGCCATGGCCGCCGTCAGCCCCGCCGATCGGGTCACGGTCACCGACCGCCTGACCGCGCCCTTGCGGCGTATCCTTTCCAGCCAGAGCGCGAGTGGACTGGTGCTGATCCTGTGCGCCGCGGTCGCTTTCGGCTGGGCCAACTCGCCGTGGGCCAACGCCTACTTCGAGATGCAGCACCTGCACACCGCCGTCGTCTTCGGCGACTTTCATCTGGAGCTGAGCCTCGCGCACTTCGTCAACGACGCGCTGATGGCGATCTTCTTTTTCGTTGTCGGCCTCGAGATCAAGCGCGAGTTCATGGTGGGCGAGCTGGCGGGGCTCCGGCGCGCGGCGTTGCCGATCGCCGGCGCCGTCGGCGGCATGGTGGCGCCGGCGCTGATCTACGTCGCGATCAACTTCGGCGAGCCGACCATCCGCGGCTGGGGCGTGCCGATGGCGACCGACATCGCCTTCGCCGTCGGGGTGCTCGCCCTCATCGGCGACCGGGTGCCGTTGGGGCTCAAGGTCTTCCTCTTGGCCCTCGCCATCGTCGACGACCTCGGCGCGGTGATGGTGATCGCGCTGTTCTACACCGACAGCGTCAACACCACCGCGCTCTTGCTGTCGCTCGGGGTCTGGGTGGTCGCGATGCTCTACGGCCGCTTCGGCCACGCCCGCGCCGGCATGTTCTTTCTGATCGGGCTAGTGTGCTGGTACTTCATGTTGCAGAGCGGGGTGCACGCGACGATCGCCGGCGTGCTCATGGCGTTGGCGATCCCGCTGGGGGGCAAGCTGCCGCCGCGCGACCTCGAAGCGGAGGTGCGCGAGATGATGCTGCCGTCGTCGGGGGGCGTGGACGTCAAGGTGGAGCGGATCAGCTACCTGGTCGACCGGGTACAGAGCCCGTTGATGACCTTCGAGCACAATCTGAGCCCCTGGGTCGCCTTCGTCATCATGCCGGTCTTCGCAGTTTTCAACGCCGGGGTGGCGCTCGGCGGCGGCGGCCACGGCGGCGCCGGCGCGGGCGAGGCCGCGGCGCACGCCTCGTTGATCGGTCTGCCGACCATCGGCGCGTTCTTCGGCCTGTTGATCGGCAAACCCCTGGGCATCGCGCTGTGCGCCTGGGTCGCGATCGTCACCGGCCTCGCGGCGTTTCCGCGCGGCGGCAACTGGATGGGCATCGTCGGTATCGGCTGTCTCGGCGGCATCGGCTTCACGATGGCGCTGTTCGTCGCCAACCTCGCCTTCGGCGCCAACATCGAACTCGACCAGGCCAAGCTCGGCGTCCTCGGCGCCTCGGTGATCTCCGCCGTCCTGGGCTTCCTGCTGCTGGCCCGCGCCTTCGCCCACGCGCCGCCGCAGAGCGCCACGGCGGAGGCGGGCCACTGACCCGGGCGGGCGACGGGAGCCGGTGATGGAGGCCGTCGACGAGCGCTTTTTGCCGGTGCCGGGCAACGTGCTGCCGCGCTTCGCGGGCATCCCCACCTTCATGCGCCTGCCCCACCGCGCGGCGGCCGAGCTCGACGACGTCGACATCGCCCTGATCGGCGTGCCCTTCGACAGCGCGACGTCGAACCGCCCCGGCGCGCGCCACGGACCCCGCCAGCTGCGCGACCTCTCCACCATGATCCGGCTGGTCAACCAGGCCACCCGCGTCGCCCCCTTCCATCTCGCCCGTTGCGCCGATCTCGGCGACGTGCTGATCAACCCGGTCAGCCTTGACGACTCGCGCCGGCGCATCGTCGCCTACTACCGCGACATAGCGGCCGCCGGGGTGGTGCCGCTCACGGCCGGCGGCGACCATTTCATCTCGTGGCCGATCCTGGAGGCGCTCGCCGCCGACGGCCCGCTCGGGATGATCCACGTCGACGCCCACTCCGACCTCTACCCGCCCTATTTCGGCGGTTTCGACAGCCACGGCACGCCCTTCCGCCGGGCCGTCGAGCAGGGGCTGTTGGACCCCCGGCGGATCGTCCAGATCGGGCTGCGCGGCAGCTCCATCGACATGAGCGACGTCGACTTCGCCGATGAACACGGCATCCGCCAGATCGCGGTCGAGGAGGTCTTCGACCGCGGCGTCGACGACGTCATGGACGAGGCCCGCCGCCTGGTCGGCAAGGAGCCGATCTACGTCAGCTTCGACATCGACGCCATCGACCCCAGCCAGGCGCCCGGCACCGGCACGCCGGAGGTCGGGGGCCTGTGGGTGCAGCAGGCGCAGCGGCTGATCCGCCGCCTGACCGGCCTCGAGGTGGTAGGCGCCGACCTCGTCGAGGTCAGCCCGCCCTGGGACGCCGGCGGCAACACCGCCTGGGTCGGCGCCAACCTGATGTTCGAGCTCCTCTGCGTCCTCGCCGACGGCGTCCACCGCCGCCGTCCCTGAGCCCGCGAAAGGCCGTCATGCCCGTCGCCCGCACGCTTTGCGCCGTCGTCGTCACCACCGCGATCGCGGCCGCCACCGCCGCCACGGCGCAGACCGTGGAGCCGGTGCGCGGCTTCGAGCCCGAGCGCTATCTCGGCCAGTGGCGCCAGATCGCGGCGATCCCGGCGTGGTTTCAAGACCAGTGCGCCTACGACGTGACGGCGACCTACAACCGCGGCGACGAGCCGGACCGCCTGCGCGTGCTCAACGCCTGCCGCACCGCCGACGGCACGCTCGATCAAGCGATCGGCCGGGCGCGCTTCACCGAGGCCCCCGACGTCGCCGCGCTCGAGGTCACCTTCGTGAGGCTGCTGGGGGGCTGGCGCTGGTTCGCCGCGGGCGACTACGTCGTCATCGCCCTCGACGACGACTACCGTTGGTCGGCGGTGGCGCACCCCTCGCGCGACTACGCCTGGATCCTCGCCCGCGAGCCGGAACTCGAGCCGGCCACCCTCGCCGAGATCGAGGCGGCCTACGCCGCCGCCGGCTACGACACCTGCCGCCTGCTGCGCACCCCACGCCGGCCGGGCGGCGCGGAAACGCCGCTTTGCGAATGGACCGCCGAAGCCGACTGAACGCCGAGGCGTCGCCGGCGTCGAGCGATCAGCCGGCGGCGGCCTCGGCGGTGCGCGGCGGACGGCGGGTGCGCAGGGTGACGAACTCCTCCGCGGAGGTTGGATGGATGCCGATGGTGGCGTCGAAGTCGGCCTTGGTGGCGCCCATCTTCACCGCGACGGCGAAGCCCTGGATGATCTCGGGCGCGTCCTGGCCGACCATGTGCGCGCCGACCACGCGGTCGGTCGAGGTCTGCACGATCAGCTTCATCAACGTCTTCTCGTCGCGCTCGGCGAGCGCGAAGCGCATCGCCTTGAACTCGGCCTGATAGACGTCGAGGTCGTCGCCGAAGCGGGCGATCGCCTGCTCTTCGGTGAGGCCGACCTGCGCCACCGGCGGGTTGGCGAAGACGGCGGTGGGGATGTTGTCGTACGTCACCTCGCGCCGCGCCGGCCCGAAATGGCGGTCGGCGAAGGCATGCCCCTCGGCGGTGGCCACCGGCGTGAGCTGGACGCGGTCGGTGACGTCGCCGATGGCGTGGATCGACGGCACGTTGGTGCGGTCCTCGTCGTCGACGTGCACCGCCCCGTTGCCACGCAGCTCGACGCCGACCTCCTCGAGGCCGAGGCCCTGGGTGTTCGGCGCCCGTCCGGTGGCGAAGAGGATCTGGTCGACCTCGATCGCCGCACAGTTCGAGCGGTGCACCAACAGCCCGCCCGCGCTCTGCTCGACCCCGGTGATCTTGCAGTCGAAGGCGTAGACGACGCCCTGCTTTTCGAGCTCGTCCTGCAAGACCCGGCGGGCGTCGAGGTCGAAATTGTCGTTGAGGATCATGCGGCCGCGGTGCGCCATCGTCACCTCGGAGCCGAGACGGGCGAAGATGCCGGCGAACTCGATGCCGATGTAGCCGGCACCGACGACCACGACGCGCTCGGGCATCCGCTCGAGGTAGAAGACGTCGTCGGAGGTGATGCCGTGCTCCCTAGCGCCGGGAACCTCCGGTAAAACGGGCCGACCGCCGGTCGCGACCAGGATCTTCGCGGCGGTGACGGTCTCCGCACCGATGCGCACCGTGTTCGGCCCCGCGATCACCGCGTCGCCCCAGAAGACGCGCGCCCCGGGCCCCTCCAACAGCCGCGCGTAGGTCCGGTTCAAGCGGTCGATCTCACGGTCCTTGTTGCGGATCAGCGTGCTCCAGTCGTGGCGGGCGTCGCCGACCTGCCAGCCGAAGCCGGCGGCGTCCTCCAGATGGTGAGCGTAGGAGGCCGCGAAGGTCATCAGCTTCTTCGGCACGCAGCCGACGTTGACGCAGGTGCCGCCGAGGTACTGACGCTCGGCGATCGCCACCCGCGCCCCGTGGGCCGCCGCGATCCGGGCGGCGCGCACCCCGCCGGAACCGGCACCGATGACGAAGAGATCGAAGTCGAAGGCCATGGACTTTCCTCTCGCTGGGCGGGCGCGGTGCAACCTAACGCGTTCGCCGTACGCCGTCTTCGATGCGCCCTCGTCGCAGAGGTTGCAGCGGGCCGTGCGGCGTTCGCGGGCTTGCCGGGCGCGCGTCGGCGCCGTTAAGCCTGCGGATATCGGAAGGTGTGCGACGGGGAGGCGCGAGGCCATGACGGCGGAGACGGCGCTGACGGCGGAGGAGATCGCCCATTACGAGGCGGCGGTGGGCCGCCGCATGGAGGAGACGGCTACGCTCGCGCCGGAGATCGCGGCCCGGTTCTCGAGCACGCTCGGCGACGTCCACTATCCCACCCGCGACACCCTGGCGCTCGGGCGGCAATGGGGCTTCTTTCTGCCCGTCGTCACCAAGGGCACGACCGGCCCCGACGGGCATCCCGTGCGCGGCGGTTTCATCCCGGCGATCCGCCTCGAGCGGCGCATGTTCGCGGGCGGCACGATGCAGCGCCTCGGCGACGTCCGGCTCGGGGTCGAGACCACCAAGACGACCACGATCGAGAGCGTCGAGCGCAAGGCGGGCGCGCAGGGCGACTTGATCTTCGTCGAGCTGGTGATGCTCTTCGCCCAGGAGGGCGCGCCGGTGCTCGAGGAACGCCAGACCATCGTCTATCTCGAGCCCGGCGGGGCGGTACCGCTGCCGGCGCCGGTGCCGCCGAGCGAGCTGCCGAGCGGGGAGACCATGGAAGACTTCACCCCCGACGAGGTCGACCTGTTCCGCTTCTCGGCGGTGACCTTCAACGGCCACCGCATCCACTACGATCAGCCCTACGCCACCGGGGTCGAGGGCTATCCCGCATTGGTGGTCCACGGTCCCTTCATCGCCTCCAAGCTGCTCGACCTCGCCATGCGGACCCGGGGCCGCAACGCCGATCGCTTCAGCTTCCGGGCGCGGCGACCGGCCTTCGTCAACCAGCCGCTGCGCTTCGTCGCCGACGCCGACGGTGCGGGCTACCAGCTCCGCGCGGTCCGAGCCGACGGCCAGGTCGCGATGACCGCCGAGGTCGGCTTCGCCGGCGCCGATTGAGGCGGGCCCCCGGCACACCGCCGGCCGCGGCGACGGCGCCGCCCGCTCAGGCTTGCGGCTCGGGCACGAATTCGAGGGCGCCGATGCGCCGGACGGTGCTGGCCTGCGGGCCGAGGTCGCTCTCCTTGGCTTGGACCACCACCTCCACCGGGTCGCCCGGCTGCAGGGCGTCGAAGTCGGGCTGGACCACACTGTTGCGGTGGAAATAGACCAGCCGGCCGTCGGTCATCGCGATCTGGCCGAAGCCGCGTTGCCGGTCGAGTTCCCGGATGCGGCCCTGGGGCGGCGGGACGTGGATCTTGACGTCGCCTCGAACCTTGGCGTGCCAGGCCTGGAGCTCGCGCTCCATGGCGTCGAAAGCGTCGCGGATGGCGACCAACAGGTCTTCGTGCGCCTCGACGTCGCCGGGCTCGCGCGAGGCGACGAGCTCGGTTCCCGGTACCCGCAGCTCGATCCGCACGCTCCAATGGCGGCCCTTGCGCTGGTGGCGGTGCGGCGTGCTCAGCGCGACGTGGCAGCTGGTGATGCCGGCGTAGAAGCGCTCCAGACGGCGCACCCGTTTGCGCACCCGTTGTTCGACGGCGGGCGCCGAATCGACGTCGTCGAAAACCAGTTCCACCGGTGTTTGCATGTCGACCTCCCGACCGCGGTTGGACCGCAGATGGTATTCGTATAGCATCGCGGGGCCGTCGACGGGAGCGCGATCACGGTAGCGGCGGGTGGTTCCGCTCTTGCCCGGCCCGCCCCCGCTCGTACTAAAGTGTCGCAGAAATCGTGTCAGGAGATCGCGGATGCAGGGCATCTTGTCGGGTTTGCGCGTCGTCGAGGGCTCGGCGTTCGTGGCCATGCCGTTGGGTGGCATGACGCTCGCCCAGATGGGAGCGGACGTGATCCGCTTCGATCCGATCGGTGGCGGCCTCGACTATCTGCGCTGGCCGGTCACCCTCGACGGCAAGCACAGCCTGTTCTGGGCCGGGCTCAACAAGGGCAAGCGCTCGATCGCGGTCGATTTCAAGCGACCCGAGGGCCAGGAGTTGCTGACCCGGCTGATCGCCGCGCCCGGCGACGAGGGCGGGCTGTTCCTCACCAACTTTCCGGCCCGGGGCTGGCTGGGCTACGAGGCGCTGAAGAAGGAGCGCGAGGACCTGGTGATGGTCAACCTCACCGGCCGCGCCGACGGCACCTCGGAGGTCGACTACACCGTCAACCCGCAGGTCGGCATGCCCTACATGACCGGCCCGAACGTGTTTCCACGCCCGGTGAACCACGTCCTGCCCGCGTGGGACCTGATTTCCGGGCAGATGGCGGCGATGGGCCTGTTGGCGGCCGAGCGCCACCGCCGGCTCACCGGCCGGGGCCAGCTGGTCAAGCTGGCGCTGAAGGACGTCGCGCTCGCCATGGTCGCCAATCTCGGCATCCTCGCCGAGGTGACCGTCAACGATATCGACCGCCCGCGCGACGGCAACTACCTCTACGGTTCCTTCGGCCGCGATTTCGGCACGCTCGACGGCAAGCGGTTGATGGTGGTCGGGTTGACCAAGGGTCAGTGGTCGAGTCTGGTCAAGGTCACCGGGGTCGCCCCCCAGCTCGAGGAACTGGCTCAACGATTGGGCCTCGACTTTTCGAAAGAGGGCGACCGCTACCGTGCCCGGCGGGAGATCGCGCGGATTTTCGAGCCCTGGTTCGCCACCCGGATGCTGGCGGAGATCCGCAAGATCTTCAACGAGGCCGGCATCACCTGGGCGCCCTACCACACCGTGCGCGAGATGGCCGAGCACGACCCGGACTGCTCGCCTGCGAACGACATGTTCGCCAACGTCAACCAGCCGGGGATCGGCGACTATCTGATGCCCGGCTCGCCGCTACAGTTCGGCGAGCACCCGCGCTTGCCGGTGCGACGCGCCCCGCGTCTGGGCGAGCACACCGACGAGATCCTCTTGGAGACGCTCGGGATGAGCGAGGGCGAGGTCGGACGACTGCACGACGGCGGCGTGGTCGCCGGCCCCAAGGAGGACTGAATTCGCGACACCGCCGGCCCGCATCACAGGAACCTCCGGCCGCCATTCGAAACCATCGGCGTACACCGATGAGCCTGTGGGGCGGAGCGGGTTGCCAAAGCGCGAAGAAAAAACGAACACTTGCGCAGCAACATAGGGCTCATGCACCATTGTTGCGGTGCATTGCTTCGTCGCGTCGGCGCCCCGGGCCCTCGGTACACCCGGGCGCCGCGGCGGCGGGCGGACGTGGAACGGGTTGGCGATCGCAGGACGCGGCGGCGCCGAGACCAGGTGGAGGCCCGACGCGCCAGGAGTGACGCGGTGGAAAAAATTCAGCAAGCCGTCGAACGCGCGCGCCAGCAGCGCGCCAGCCTGGGCGGCCAAGTCGACGCCCCGGCGAGGCCGAGCCGGCCGTCGGCGAACACGGCGGGGGCTAGCGGCGGTCTCGCCGCCGCCCTGCAACAAGCACGCGTGTTCGAGCCCTCGACGCAGCATCTGCGCGAGAACCGGATTCTCGCGGGTGCGACCGACGACGTCCGCAGCGACGTCTTCCGCAAACTGCGCACCCAGGCGATGCTGCGACTGCAGACGCTGGGCGGGCGGAGCCTGATGGTCGTGAGCGCGCGCGACGGCGAGGGCAAGACGCTGGTGGCGTGCAACCTGGCCTTCGGCATCGCCCATCAGACCGCGGCGCCGACCTTCCTGTTGGACATGGACTTCCGCCGCCCGAGCGTTCACCGCACCTTCGGCCTTGAGCCCGAGGTCTCGCTCACCGACGTCATCGAGGGGCGTGCGACCGTCGAAGAGGTCCTGGTCCGCATCGCCGACAGCCAACTCTACGTCCTGCCGCAGGCCCGCAAGAGCGAGCACGCCTCCGAGATCGTGGCCTCGCAAGCGGCGCGGACGCTGATCCAGAACCTCGCCAACGGCGTGCCGTCCGCCAAGCTGGTGATCGACTGCCCCCCGTTGTTGCTGACCGACGAGCCGCTCGTGGTGCAAGGCTATGTCGACGGCTGTCTGCTGGTGGTCGAGCAGGGACGGACCAGTCGCGACGACGTCGAACGCAGCGCCGAATATCTCGACGAGGCCAAATATCTCGGCAGCGTGCTCAACCGGGTCGTCGAGAGTGAAGGCAGTACCTACTACGGTTACCGCTGAGCCGCCATCGTCGTTCGTCGAGGAGCGCCACCGTGTACGAAGCCCACTTCGGCTTGCACGAGAAGCCGTTTTCGCTGCTGCCCGACCCGCGTTTCCTCTACGCCGGTCGCACGCACGCGATGGCGATGCACATGCTGGAATACGGCCTGGCCGAACAGACCGGCTACGTCGTCCTCACCGGCGAGGTCGGCACCGGCAAGACCACGCTCCTCCGCCACCTCCTGCGTTCCGTCGACAACCACGTGCTGATCGGCTTGGTCACCAACACGCACAGCTCCTTCGGCGAGTTGATGAAGTGGATCATGCTGGCGTTCGACCTCGACTACACCGACAAGGACGCGGTCACCCAGCATCAGATCTTCACCGACTTTCTGATCGAGCGCTACGCCCACGGTCAGCGGGTCGTTCTGATCGTCGACGAGGCGCAGAACCTGGGGCGCGAGGCGCTCGAACAGCTGCGCATGCTCTCCAACATCAACGCCGAATCGGATCACCTGCTCCAGTTGATCCTGGTCGGTCAGCCCGAGCTGCGCCAGTTGCTCGGCAACAACTCGCTGCGACAGTTCGTTCAGCGCATCTCCATCGACTATCATCTCAAGCCGTTGGACCGCGAGGACACCGCCTCCTACGTCCGCCACCGGCTCGAGACGGCCGGCGGTGACCCCGACGTTTTCGACTCGGTGGCGCTCGCCACCGTGCATTATTTCGCGCGGGGGCTGCCGCGGTTGGTCAATTCGCTGTGCGACCTCTCGCTGGTCTACGCCTTCGCGGAGGATCGCACCGACGTCGATTTCGACACCGTGTTCAACGTGATCGAGACCCGGGTCCAGGACGGGCTGTCGACGTTCCGGCCCCTGCCGGAATCGGAAACCCGCGCCAACCTGCGGCGCCGCATCGTCGACGAACCGGAGACGCTGGTCTCCGAGAACGCTTGAGACGCGCCGCGGCGCCGCCGGTCGCGCCCTGGCCGCCTGCGCCGATCCGCCTCTTGCGCGCCGCCGCGGTGGCTGCAGCCTCGCGGGCGCAGCCGAAGGGGAGGATCTGATGGACCAACCGATGGGCGTGATGCTGTGCGGCCACGGCTCGCGGTCCGAGGCCGCGGTGCGCGAGTTCGCGGTGGTCGCCGACCGCTTACGCGAACGCTTTCCGGACTGGCCCGTCCAGCACGGCTATCTCGAGTTCGCCGACCCGGTGCTGCGCGTCGGCCTCGACCGCCTGCGCGAGGCCGGTGCCGAGCGCATCCTCGCCGTCCCCGGGATGCTGTTCGCCGCCGGCCACGCCAAGAACGACATCCCCTCGGTCCTCAACACCTACCAAGCCGAGCACGGCCTCAAGGTCGACTACGGCCGCGAGCTCGGGGTCGATCCCAAGATGATCAAGGCGGCCGCCGATCGCGTCCAGCAAGCGCTCGACCGCGCCGACGCCGAGCACGGCGAGCTCCCCAACCACGAGGTCTGCCTCGTCGTGATCGGCCGCGGCGCCTCCGATCCCGACGCCAATTCCAACGTCGCCAAGATCGCGCGCATGCTGTGGGAGGGCATGGGCTTCGGCTGGTGCGAAACCGGCTTCTCGGGCGTGACCTTTCCCCTGGTCGAGCCCTGCCTCGAGCACGTCGCCCGGCTCGGCTACAAGCGGGTCGTCGTCTTTCCCTATTTCCTGTTCACCGGCATCCTGATCGATCGGATCTACGGCTTCACCGACCGCGTCGCCGCCGCCAATCCCGAGATCCAGTTCGTCAAGGCGGGCTACCTCAACGACCATCCGCTCGTGGTCGACACCTTCGCCGAGCGGGTCATCGAGATCCTCGAGGGTCAGAACGTCATGAACTGCGCGATGTGCAAGTACCGCGCGCAGGTCCTCGGCTTCGAGCACGACCTCGGCGCGCCGCAGGCGAGCCACCACCACCACGTCGAGGGTCAGGGCGCCTCGGCGCCGGGCTCCAACGTCGCCGACTGCCCCTTGTGCGACGACTTCTGCACCGGCGCCTGCCGGGTCACGGCCGACCACGACCACCAACAGCATCATCACGACCACGACCACGGGCACGGCGACGGCCATCCCCATCACCACCACGCCCCCTACCCCCACGCCGACCATCCGCTGGGCCCCAAAAGCGTGCTCAAGAAGGCGGGATCGGACTGAGGCCCTCACCCCGGCGGGACGAACACCCTGAGCGTCGCGGGGTGGACGCGGAAATGGGCGGGGGTCTTGGTGATGAGCTCGCCGTCGGCGTTGACCGAGCGCGGGCGGCGGGTGGTGACCTCGAAGGCGGTGCCGGTGAGGGTGCGGACCTCGCGCGCGGCACCGTGGGCGCCCCGGCGAAAGGCGTTCAGCATCAGCGCCAGCCGCCATACGCTGCCGAACTCGAGCGAGTAGAGGTCGAGCCGGCCGTCGTCGACGGCGGCATCGCGGGCCACGACGTTGCCACCGCCGTAATGGCGGCCGTTGCCGACGGCGATCTGCAAGGTGTGCACCTCGTCGGTGACGCCGGCGTGGGTGATGCGGGCGTGGAACGGCCGCGCCCGGGCGAGCACCCGCAGGCCGGCGGTGGCGTAGCCGAGCCGGCCCCAGCGCCGCTTCTCGGCCGTCGTCAGCGTCCGGGCGAGTTCGGCGCTGAGCCCGATGCTGGCGACGTTGAAGAAGGGCCGGCCGTTGACGCTGCCGAGGTCGAGCGCGCGGGTCCGCCCCGCGAGGACGACGTCGGCCGCCGCGGCGGGGTCGCTCGGGATGGCGAGCGTCCGGGCGAGGTCGTTGGCCGTGCCGAGGGGGATGATGCCGAGGGGGAGTTCGGCCGCGACGAGACCCGGAGCGGCGGCGTTGAGGCTGCCGTCCCCGCCGGCGACCACGACCGCGTCGACATCCCCGCGATGGGCGAGGATGGCGGCGGCGACGTCCTCGCGCCCGGCCGGGGCGACCTCGTGCCGTTCGACCGCCGCCGCGTCGAAGCGCGCGCGCACGGCATCCAAGTCGCCGTCGCCGCGCCGGGCACCCGGGTTACGGAGGAGAAGCAGGCGGGAGGTCGTGTGCGGCTCTCCCGACGCCGTGGTCCGGGCGATGCGGCCGCCACCGTATCCGGCGCCGCGCTCGCTCGCTCGCGCGCATCGTGGACGGCGGGTGGCGGGAGTGACGGGACTCGAACCCGCGGCCTCTGGCGTGACAGGCCAGCGCTCTAACCGACTGAGCTACACCCCCATGGAAACGCCGCGTACGTACGAAGTGGCGGTGATCCTGTCAAGCGCCGCGGCCGGGGCTTGAGCCGGCCCCGGCGACGGCGTAACAGGGAGCCCCGCGCGGGCGTAGCTCAGCGGTAGAGCACGGCGTTTACACCGCCGGTGTCGGAGGTTCGAACCCTTCCGCCCGCACCACCACCACCCCGCGGCGCCGCCGGTGCGATGCGCCGGCCCGCGCCGCCCGGTTCAGCCGTTCAAGGTGTCCTTCAACTGTTTGCCGGGCCGGAACTTGGGCGACTTCGATGCCGGAATGTCGATGCTCTCGCCGGTGCGCGGATTGCGCCCGGTGGTGGCTTCCCGTTCGGTCACCGCGAACGTGCCGAAGCCGACGAGACGAACCTCGTCACCGTCCTTGAGCGCATCCGTGATGCACTCCAGGACGGAATCGACGGCCTTCGTCGCATCCTGCTTGGAAAGGCCGCTGTGACCGGCGACTTTGGCCACGAGATCGTTCTTGTTCACCGCGAACTCCCCGAGGTTGCCTCGCGTGCGGCGACTGCCGCCTGACGAGACGAACCCTAACGATAGGATTTCGCGGACGTCAATCGCCGCCGGCGCGCGAAGCCCGGATTTCCGGGGAAAACCGCAAACGCCCGGGCCACGGGGCCCGGGCGCTGCATCCAAAAGTCGCGCGCGTGCCTCAGTTCGGCAGCGGCGACGGGGTTTCGGTGGCGGTGCCGTCGGTCGCGGCGATCGCCTCGGGTTCGACTTCGACCCATTCGATCGCTTCCGGCTGACGGACGAGCGCCTCGCGCAACACGTCGTCGATGTTGCCCACCGGCACGATGCGTAGCCCCTTCTTCACGTTGTCGGGGATCTCGGCGAGATCCTTCTCGTTTTCGTGCGGGATCAACACCGTCTTGAGGCCGCCGCGCATCGCCGCCAGCAGCTTCTCCTTCAAGCCGCCGATGGCCAGCACGCGCCCGCGCAGCGTGATCTCACCGGTCATCGCGACGTCGCGGCGCACCGGAATCTTGGTCAGCACCGAGACGATCGAGGTCGCCATGGCGATGCCGGCCGACGGGCCGTCCTTCGGCGTCGCGCCTTCCGGTACGTGGACGTGGATGTCCGTCTTGTCAAAGGTCGGCGGCCTGATCCCGAGTTCGACGGCGCGCGAACGCACATAGGATTTGGCCGCCTGCACCGACTCCTGCATCACGTCGCCGAGCTTACCGGTCATGGTGATCCGGCCCTTGCCCGGCAGCATCACCGACTCGACCGTCAGCAACTCGCCGCCGACCTCCGTCCAAGCCAGACCGGTCGACACCCCGACCATATCCTCGCTCTCCGCCTCGCCGTAGCGGTAGCGCCGCACGCCCGCGTACTTCTCCAGGTTGCGCCGCGAGATTTTCAACTGCTTCTTGTCGTCGACGAGGATCGTCTTGGTAACCTTGCGGGCCAAGTTGGCGATCTCGCGCTCGAGATTACGGACGCCGGCCTCACGGGTGTAGTGCCGGATGAGATCGGTGAGCGCCTCGTCGGAGAGTTGGAACTCCTCGTCCTTGAGGCCGTGCTCCCGGCGCTGCTTCGGGATCAGATGGCGCTTGGCGATCTCGACCTTCTCGTCCTCGGTGTAGCCCGGGATGCGGATGATCTCCATCCGGTCCAACAACGGCTGCGGCATCCGCAAGGTGTTGGCCGTGCAGACGAACATCGTGTCCGAAAGGTCATACTCGACCTCCAGATAGTGGTCGGCGAAGCTCGCGTTCTGCTCCGGGTCCAGCACCTCCAACAGCGCGGAGGCCGGATCGCCGCGGAAGTCCGCGCCCAGCTTGTCGACCTCGTCCATCATGAACAGCGGGTTGGAAGTCTTCGCCTTCTTCATCGACTGGATGATTTTGCCGGGCATCGAGCCGATATAGGTGCGGCGGTGGCCACGGATCTCCGCCTCGTCGCGGATGCCACCCAACGACACCCGAATGAAGTTGCGCCCCGTCGCCCGCGCCAGCGACTTGCCGAGCGAGGTCTTACCGACGCCCGGCGGCCCGACCAGGCACAGGATCGGCCCACGCGACTTGTCGACCCGCTGCTGCACCGCGAGATACTCGACGATACGCTCCTTGATCTTGTCGAGACCGTAATGGTCGGCGTCGAGGATGGCCTGTGCCTTCTTAAGATCCTTTGAGATCCGCGAGCGTTTTTTCCACGGGATCGACAACATCCAATCCAGGTAGTTGCGAACCACCGTGGCCTCGGCCGACATCGGGCTCATCGACCGCAGCTTTTTCAGCTCTTGCTGGCACTTCTCGCGTGCTTCTTTGGTAAGCTTCGTCTTGCGGACCCGCTCTTCCAGCTCCGACAGCTCGTCCTTGCCGTCGTCGAGTTCACCCAGTTCCTTCTGAATGGCCTTCATCTGCTCATTCAGATAGTACTCCCGCTGCGTCTTCTCCATCTGGCGTTTGACGCGCGACCGGATGCGCTTCTCGACCTGCAGGACGCTGATTTCGCCCTCCATGTAGCCATAGAGGCGCTCCAGCCGCTCCGCCAGCGAGGCCGTCTCGAGCAGTTCCTGCTTGTCGGCGATCTTCAAGGAGAGATGCGCGGCGACGGTGTCCGCCAGCTTCGACGGGTCGTCGATCTGGCCCAGCGACACCAAGACCTCCGGCGGCACCTTCTTGTTGAGCTTGACGTATTGCTCGAAGTTGGTGACGACGGCGCGCGCCATGGCGTCGAGTTCGCGCGACTCAGCTTCCACCTCGGGCAGAATTTCGGCGGCGACCTGGAAGAAGTGCGGGTTGTCGACGAACGTCCGGACTTGCGCCCGCGATTGTCCCTCCACCAGCACTTTCACGGTGCCGTCGGGCAGCTTCAACAGCTGTAATACCGATGCCAGCGTACCGACACGGTAGATGTCGTCACGGCCCGGCTCGTCCTGCGACGCGTTTTTCTGCGCCACCAGCAGGATCTGCTTGTCGTCCTTCATCACCTCTTCGAGCGCCGCGATCGACTTTTCGCGGCCGACGAAGAGCGGCACGATCATGTGCGGGAAAACGACGATGTCGCGGAGCGGCAGGACCGGGAAGACCTGTTTCTCGGCGGTTTGCGGCATGCTTCCTCACTTACGGGCGCGACCTTGGTCGCGTTCGTCACAGAATTGGCGCGGCCGCGACGCTGTTTCAAGGCGGAGCGGCGCCGGACTCCGTACCCGGCCGGGACCGACCCGGCGGCCGCGCACTCAGCTCGCCGGCTGGGTCCCCTCCTTGCGCTCCTGGCGCTCGCCGTAGATCCGCAGCGGCGCCGTGCCGTGCTCGATGGTCTCGCGGTTGACCACGATCTCCTCGACGCCCTCGAGCGCCGGCAGCTCGAACATGGTGTCCAACAGCGTGTTCTCGAGGATCGAGCGCAAGCCCCGCGCCCCGGTCTTGCGCTCGATCGCCTTCCTGGCGATGGCGCGGAGCGCGTCGTCGGTGAAGGTCAGCTTGACCTCCTCCATCTCGAACAGCCGCTCGTACTGCTTGACCAGCGCGTTCTTGGGCTCGGTCAGGATCGACACCAGCGCCGGCTCGTCGAGGTCCTCGAGCGTCGCCACCACCGGCAGCCGGCCGACGAACTCGGGGATCAGGCCGAACTTCAAGAGGTCCTCGGGCTCGACCTCGGCCACCAGCTCGCCGATCTTGCGGGCGTCGGGGCTCTGGACGTCGGCGCCGAAGCCCATCGAGCTGGTGCGGCCGCGCTGGGCCACGATCTTGTCGAGCCCGGCGAACGCGCCGCCGCAGATGAACAGGATGTTGGTGGTGTCGACCTGCAGGAACTCCTGCTGGGGATGCTTGCGCCCGCCCTGCGGCGGCACCGCGGCGACGGTGCCCTCGATCACCTTGAGGAGCGCCTGCTGCACCCCCTCGCCCGAGACGTCGCGGGTGATCGACGGGTTCTCGGACTTGCGGGAGATCTTGTCGACCTCGTCGATGTAGACGATGCCGCGCTGGGCCCGCTCGACGTTGTAGTCGGAGGCCTGCAACAGCTTGAGGATGATGGTCTCGACGTCCTCGCCGACGTAGCCGGCCTCGGTCAGCGTGGTGGCGTCGGCCATCGTGAAGGGGACGTCGAGGGTGCGGGCGAGCGTCTGCGCCAACAGCGTCTTGCCGCAGCCGGTCGGGCCGATCAGCAGGATGTTGGACTTCTGCAGCTCGACGTCGCCGGTCTTGGAGCCGTGGGCGAGGCGCTTGTAGTGGTTGTGCACCGCTACCGAGAGCACGCGCTTGGCGCGCTCCTGGCCGATGACGTAGTCGTCGAGCACGGTGTTGATCTCGCTCGGCGACATGATCGCCTGAGCCTCGCCGCGGCCGCCCTTGGTATCCTCGTCCTTGAGGATGTCGGCGCACAACTCGACGCATTCGTCGCAGATGAACACGTTCGGTCCGGCGATCAGCTTCTTCACGTCGTTCTGGCTCTTGCCGCAGAACGAGCAGAACAGCTTGGTCTTCGAACCGCCGTCGGTGCTGTCGAGCATGGGCGCAGCCCCCCAACGATGCCGGCTGGTGAGTGTAACCCTGAGGCGAGATCACGCAAGGAATGCAACCGCGGGCGTCAGGGCAAAGCGGCTGTGTCATTCTGTCGGATATGGTATCCGAACGCGATGATGTCGCTCACGATGGTGGGAGATCGGCATTGGACCGTTGCGACACCCCGGCGCCGGCGGCTCTCGCCGATCCCCGCGCCGCCCGCCGCGCGATGCGCGAGAAGCGCTGGACCGGGCCGACGGCGGGCATCGCGCCCGGCCGCGTGCAGGCGAATCTCGTCGTCCTGCCGCGCGCGGCAGCCTTCGATTTCCTGCTGTTCTGCCAGCGCAACCCCAAGCCCTGCCCACTGCTCGCCGCGGGTGAACCCGGGGCGGTGACGCTGCCCGGCTGGGCCGACGATCTCGACATCCGCAGCGACCTCTCCGGCTACCGCGTCTTCGAGCACGGTGTCTGCGTCGCCGAGACCGACGACGTGACGGCGTGGTGGCGCGACGACCTGGTGACCCTGGCGCTCGGCTGCTCGTTCTCCTTCGAACAGGCGTTGCTCGACGCCGAGCTGCCGGTGCGCCATCACGAACTGGGTCGCAACGTGCCGATGTACCGCACCAACATCGATTGCACGCCCGCGGGGCCCTTTCACGGCAAGATGGTGGTGTCGATGCGGCCCTACCGCCCGGCGGACGCCATCCGCGCGGTGCAGGTCACGGCGCGCTTTCCAGCGGTGCACGGCGCCCCGATCCATGTCGCCGAGCCCGAACAGCTCGGGATCACCGACCTCGCCCACGCCGATTTCGGCGACGATCCGGTCATCCACGCCGGTGAAATCCCGGTGTTCTGGGCCTGCGGCGTTACGCCGCAGGTCGTGCTCGAGACCGCCGAGCCGCCCTTCTGCATCACCCACAAGCCGGGTCACATGCTGGTGACCGACCGTACCAACACCTCGCTCGCGGGCTGAGCGTGGCGCCGGCGCCGCCGGACCGGGCGCGGCTGCGGGCGCGCGCGGTGCGTTATCTCGAGCGCTACGGCGCCTCGCGCGAGCGGCTCGCGCGGGTGTTGGAGCGGCGCGCGCGGCGCGAGGCCGACCTCGCCGGCAGCGATCCCGAAGCGGTGGCGGCCGCCGTCGCCGGCGTCGTCGCCGAGCTCGCCGAACTCGGGCTCGTGAACGACGCCGCTTACGCCGAGGGGCGCTCGCGGGCGCTGTTGCGCCGCGGCCGCTCGCCGGCGCGGGTGCGGCGCGAACTCGCCGAGGACGGCATCGATCGCGCCACTACGGACGCGGTGCTCGCGGCCCAGGGCGACGCCGACGCGCTCGCCCGCGCCTGCGCCGTGCGCTTCGCCAAGCGCCGCGGGATCGGGCCTTTCGGCGACCCCGCCCGCCGGGCCGCGCGGCGCGACCGCGACCTCCGGGCGCTCCTCCGCCAGGGCTTCGGCTTCGCCCTGGCCCGGCGCATCGTCGACGCCGAAGCTAGCGACTCGCTCGACGATCCGCTCGGCTGAACCGACCGCGACCGTCGGTCCTAGCGGGGAACGCCGGCGCGGCACTAAGGTTCGAGGGGTGGAGATGCAGCCGATGGCCACCCGATTCGTGCACCTCGTCGTCCTCGTCGCGGCGGCGTTCGTGATGCTGCTGCCGGCGCGGGCGCAGTCGCCGACCGTCGGTGTGCTGACGATCGAGGACGCCATCGGCCCGGCGACCGCGGCCTATGTCGAGCGCGGCCTGCGCGTCGCCGAGGAGGTGGGTCACGCCGCGGTGGTCCTCGAGATCGACACCCCGGGCGGCCTCTCCACCGCGATGCGCGACATCGTCGAGGCGATCCTCGCCTCCGACGTGCCGGTGCTCGGCTACGTCGCGCCGCAGGGGGCGCGGGCGGCGAGCGCGGGGGCCTACATCCTGATGGCGACCCACGTTGCGGCGATGGCGCCGGCGACCAACGTCGGCGCCGCCACCCCGGTGCAGATGGGCGGCGGCAGCCCGCTGCCGGGCGGGGGTCCGGGCGGTGGCGAGGGCGGGGACGCTGACGGTGCCGGCGACGGCGACGAGAGCGCCAACGGCGACGGCGACGGCGACGGCGGGGCCGAAGGGAGTGCCCCGGGCGACGCCACCAGGGCCAAGGCGATCAACGACGCCGTGGCCTATTTTCGCTCGCTCGCCGAGTTGCGCGACCGCAACGTGGAATGGGCCGAGCGCGCCGTCCGCGAAGCCGCGAGCCTGTCGGCCACGGCGGCGCTCGAGAAGAACGTGATCGACGCCGTGGCCGCCGACCGCGCCGAACTGCTCGCCTTCGCCGACGGCCGCACGGTCGAACTCGCCGGCGAACGCCGCGCCACGGTGGCGGTGGCCGACGCCCGCACCGTCGCGATCGAGCCCAACTGGCAGGAGCGGCTGCTCGCCGTCCTCGCCAACCCCAACGTCGCCTACATCCTGATGCTGGTCGGGATCTACGGTATCATTTTCGAGCTGGCCAATCCGGGCACCATCGGCTCCGGCGTCGTCGGCGCCATCAGCCTGCTGTTGGGTCTGTTCGCCTTGAACCTGCTGCCGATCGACTACGCCGGCGTCGGGTTGATCCTTTTGGGCGTGGTCTTGATGGTGGGCGAAGCGCTCACGCCCAGCGTCGGCATCCTGGGCATCGGGGGGGTGATCGCCTTCATCCTGGGCTCGGTGCTGTTGATCGACACCAACGCCCCCGGCTTCGCCTTGTCGCCCTGGGTCATCGGGGCGGTCACCGCGTCGACGGCGGGGCTGTTGATGGGCGTGCTCACGCTCGCGATCAAGGCGCTCCGCGGCCCGGTGGTGAGCGGCGGCGAGAGCCTGAGCGGGCAGGTCGGCCGCGTCGTGGCCTGGGAAGGCGACCACGGCACCCTGCACGTCGCCGGCGAAAACTGGCACGCCGTCGGCCCGCGTAACCTGCGCGCGGGCCAGCCCGCCCGCGTCGAGCGCCGGGAAGGGTTGACGCTCACCGTCAGCCCCGTCGAGGACCACGAGGAGAGCACCTGATGCTGCCCGTCGACTTCATCCTCTACGCGGTCATCGCGGCCGCGGTCATCTTCGCCGTCGTCTCGATCTTTCGGATCCTGCGCGAGTACGAGCGCGGCGTCATCTTCACGCTCGGGCGCTACACCGGCACCAAGGGCCCCGGCCTGATCATCGTCATTCCGTTCGTCCAGCAGATGGTCCGCGTGGATCTGCGGACGATCGTCCACGACGTGCCGAGCCAGGACGTCATCTCCAAGGACAACGTCTCGGTCAAGGTCAACGCCGTGATCTATTACCGGGTCATCGACGCCGAGAAGTCGGTCATCCAGGTGGAGGACTACAGCGCCGCCACCAGCCAGCTGGCGCAGACGACGCTGCGCTCGGTGCTCGGCAAGCACGACCTGGACACGATGCTCGGCGAGCGTGACAAGCTCAACGACGATCTACAGAACATCCTCGATCAGAGCACCGACGTCTGGGGCATCAAGGTCGCCAACGTCGAAATCAAGCACGTCGACATCGACGAGAGCATGGTGCGGGCCATCGCGCGCCAAGCCGAAGCCGAGCGCAACCGGCGGGCGCGGATCATCAACGCCGAGGGCGAGCGTCAGGCCGCCGAGGAGCTGGTTCGCGCCGCGAACATCATCGCGCAGGAGCCCGGGGCGATGCAGCTGCGCTACCTGTCCTCGCTCTACGACATCGCCAACGAGAAGAATTCCACGATCGTCTTTCCCTTCCCGATGGATCTGCTCAAGGGCTTCGAGGGCCTGGTGACGAAGGAGGGTTGATCGCCGCGAGCGGTGGCGCGAGGTTCCGCGCGCTCACGTCGTAGAGGATGACGCCCGTGGACATCCGCGTTCTGCCCGGTCTTCCCTACCCGCTCGGGGCGACCTGGGACGGCGCCGGGACGAATTTCTCGCTGTTCTCCGCCCACGCCAGCCGGGTCGAGCTGTGCCTGTTCGACGCCCAGGGGCGCGGCGAGCAACGCGTCGATCTCCCCGAGATGACCCACGAGGTCTGGCACGCCTACCTGCCGGACGTGCGCCCGGGTCAGCTATACGGCTACCGGGTCCACGGCCCCTACGAGCCCGACGCCGGCCACCGCTTCAACCCCAACAAGCTCCTGATCGACCCCTACGCCAAAGCGCTCGCCGGCAAGCTGGTGTGGCACGACGCGCTGTTCGGCTACACCATCGGCCACCGCGACGGCGACCTTTCCTTCGACAAGCGCAACTCGGCCCGCTACGTGCCGAAGAGTGTGGTGGTCGACCCCGCCTTCACCTGGGGGCGCGAGCCGCCGGCGCCGCGGCCCTGGCACGAGACCGTGATCTACGAGATGCACGCCCGCGGCTTCACCATGCGCCACCCCGAGGTGCCGAAGGGCGAGCGCGGCACGATCGGTGCGCTGTCGCGTCCGCCGATCGTCGAGTATCTCACCGACCTCGGCGTCACCGCCATCGAGCTGCTGCCGATCCACGCCTTCGTCCACGACCGCCTGCTCGCGGACAAGGGCCTGCGCAACTACTGGGGTTACAACTCCATCGGCTTCTTCGCCCCCCACCCGGAATATCTCGGTCGCAACGGCATCTCCGAACTCAAGACCCTGTCGCAGGTCCTCCACGACCACGGGCTCGAGCTCATCCTCGACGTCGTCTACAACCACACCGCGGAAGGCAACCACTTGGGGCCGACCCTGAGCTTTCGCGGCATCGACAACCGCTCCTATTACTACCTGGTCGACGGCAACGAGCGCTACTACAACGACTTCACCGGTACCGGCAACGCGCTGGAGCTACGGCACCCGGCGGTGCTGCGGATGGTCACCGACAGCTTGCGCTACTGGGTGACCGAGATGCGGGTCGACGGCTTCCGCTTCGATCTCGCGACCACGCTGGCGCGGGTGAACGGCAGCTTCGACCAGCACGCCGGCTTTCTCGACGCCGTCGCCCAGGACCCCATCCTCTCCGATTCCAAGCTCATCGCCGAACCGTGGGACACCGGCATGGGCGGCTATCAGGTCGGCGCCTTCCCGCCCGGCTGGGCGGAGTGGAACGACAAGTACCGCGACTGCATCCGCAAGTACTGGAAGGGCGACCACGGCCAGGTCGGCGAACTCGCCTCCCGCCTCGCCGGCTCCGCCGACGTCTACGACCACCGCGGCCGGCGCCCGTGGGCCAGCGTCAACTTCGTCACCGCGCACGACGGCTTCACCCTCAACGACCTCGTCAGCTACAACGACAAACACAACCACGCCAACGGCGAAGACAATCGGGACGGGCACAGCGAGAACCACAGCTGGAACCACGGCGTCGAGGGCCCGACCGACGATCGCGACGTCAACGCGCTGCGCCTGCGCCAGATGAAGAACTTCCTGGCCACGCTGCTCTTGTCCCAAGGGGTGCCGATGCTGGTCGGCGGCGACGAGATGGCGCGCACCCAGGGCGGCAACAACAACGCCTACTGCCAGGACAACGAGCTCAGCTGGATCGACTGGGATCTGCTGGAGAGCGAGCGCGGCCGCGACCTCCACACCTTCACCAAGCGGATGCTGGAGTTGCGCCGGCGGCACTACGTCTTCCACCGCCAGCGCTTCTTCGTCGGCCGGATCATCCCGGGCACCGAGGCCCGCGACGTGACCTGGCTGCGGACCGACGGCGAGGAGATGACCGAGGCCGACTGGCAGGTCGGCCACGCCCGCGCCCTCGGCATGCTGCTCTCCGGCGAAGCCGGCGTCATGCATCTGACCGCCCGCGGCGTACCGGAGCCCGACGACACGTTCCTCGTGCTGATGAACGCCGCCGAAAGCGCCGTTCCCTTCAACCTGCCGAACGCGCATTGGTGGTGCGTCTTCGACACCACCGCGGCGGACACCGAGCCCTCGGTCGACCCCGAGGAGGACACCGACGTCGGCCGCATCGCACGCTACGACGTCGGCCCGCGCTCGCTGGTCCTGCTCCGCCGCAACGGAGGGGCGGCATGAGCGCGCGCGGTTACCGCTTCGGGCCCGTCGTCGAGGGCGACGGCGTCCGCTTCCGGCTGTGGGCGCCGGCCCTCGCCGAGGTGCGGGTCGTGATCAACCCCGGCGCCGCGGACGAGCGCGTCCACGCCCTGACGGCGGACGCCGACGGCTGGCACGAGGCCCGCGTCGCCGACACCGGCACCGGCACGCGCTATCTCTTCGACATCGAGGGCCTGCGCGTGCCGGATCCGGCGTCGCGCTTTCAGCCCGAGGACGCCCTCGGCCCGAGCGAGGTCGTCGACACCGTCGCCTTCGCCGACCGCGCGCGCACCTGGCGCGGCCGGCCGTGGGCCGAGACCGTCCTCTACGAACTCCACGTCGGGACCTTTTCGCCCACGGGCGACTACGCCGGCGTCGCCGCCAAGCTCGACCACCTGGTCGAAACCGGGGTCACCGCCGTCGAGTTGATGCCGCTAGCCGACTTTCCCGGCACCCGCAACTGGGGCTACGACGGGGTGCTGCCGTTCGCGCCGGACGGCGCCTACGGCCGGCCCGAGGACCTGGTGGCGCTGATCGACGCCGCCCACGCCAAAGGGCTGATGGTGTTCCTCGACGTCGTCTACAACCACTTCGGGCCCGAGGGGAACTTCCTGGGCGCTTACGCCCCGGCCTTCTTCACCGACGACTGGCACACGCCGTGGGGCCAGGCGATCGACTTCCGCCGCCCCGAGGTCCGCCGCTTCTTCGTCGAGAACGCCCTCTTCTGGCTGGAGTGCTACGGCTTCGACGGCCTGCGCCTCGACGCCGTCCACGCCATCGCCGATCCGAGCCGACCCGACATCCTGACCGAACTCGCGGCGCTGGTGCGCGCCGAACTGGAGCCGCACCGCCACGTTCATCTCGTCCTCGAGAACGACGCCAACGAGGCCCACCGGTTGGAGCGCGGCGTCACCGGCGCGGTCCACGGCTACGACGCGCAGTGGAACGACGACGTCCACCACATCGCCCACCACCTACTGACCGGCGAAGACGCCGCCTACTACGCCGACTTCACCGCCGACCCGGTCGGCAAGCTCGCCCGGGCGCTCGCCGAGGGATTCATCTATCAGGGCGAGCCCTCGGTCTTCCGCGACGGTGAGCGCCGGGGCGAGGCCAGCGGGCATCTCCCGCCCGCCGCCTTCGTCGGCTTCGTCCAGAACCACGACCAGGTCGGCAACCGCGCCTTCGGCGAGCGGCTGACCACGCTCGCCGAGCCGGCCCGGCTGGAGCTGATGCGCGCGCTCGTCCTCTTGGCACCGGCGCCGCCACTCCTGTTCATGGGGGAGGAGTGGGACGCCACCACGCCCTTTCTGTTCTTCACCGACTTTCACGACGACCTCGCCGACGCCGTGCGCGAGGGTCGCCGGCGCGAATTCGAGCGCTTTCCCGCCTTCGCCGACCCGAAGGCCCGGGAGACGATCCCCGATCCCAACGCCGCCGCGACCTGCGAGCGCTCCCGGCTCGACTGGGCGGAGGCCGACAGCGCGGCCGGCCACGCCGCCCTCGCCCGCACCCGCAAGCTCCTGGCCCTGCGCCACCGCGAGATCGTGCCGCTGATCTCGCAGCTCGTCGGCGCCCAGGCGGCGCGCCACGGCGAGCGCGCGTTCAGCGTGCGCTGGCACGACACCGCCGCGCCGCGCCTGCAGCTGAGCGTCAATCTGGGCGCCGACACGGTGGCGGTGGGCGCGCCCGGCCGGCTGCTGCACCGCTGCGACGGCGTGGTCGAGGACGCCGGCGAGGCGCGGCTGCCGGCCTGGACGCTCGGCTGGTGGCGGCTGGAGCCCGGGTCTTGAGCGGCGCGCGGCCGCTGCGCTGCACCTATCGCCTGCAACTCTCCGGCGGCTTCGACTTCGCCGCCGCCCGCGCCGTCGTGCCCTACCTCGCCGGCCTCGGCGTCAGCCACCTCTACCTGTCGCCGATCTGGGCGGCCCGGCCGGGCTCGAGCCATGGCTACGACGTCGTCGACCACACCCGCATCAACCCGGAACTCGGCGGTGACGCCGGCTTCGCGGCCCTGGCCGACGCCGCGCACGCCCACGGTCTCGGGCTGATCCTCGACTGCGTGCCCAACCACATGGGCATCGGCTACGACAATCCGTGGTGGTGCGACGTCCTCACCTGGGGCGAGGTCTCGCCTTACGCGGACTATTTCGACATCGACTGGGAGCCGGCGGAGCCGACGCTCACTGGCAAGGTGCTGTTGCCGATCCTGGGCGAGCACTACGGCCGGGTGCTGGAGGACGGCCATCTGCGGCCCGACTTCGAAGGCGGCCGCTTGGTGGTGCGCTACTGGGAACACACCGTCCCGCTGCACCCGCGCGACACCGCCGACGTGCTGGACGCCGCGGTCGCCGACGCCCGCCGGCGCGAGGACACCGCCGCGGCCGACCGGCTCGCCGAGTGCGCCCACCAGAGCCGCCAGGTCGCCCGCCGCCGCGAGCGGGTGTCGCGCCAACGCCGCCGCGCCGACCGCGACCGCGCCGAGAACACCGCTACCGCCCTCGCCCACGCCCGCGCCGACGCCGGGGTCGAGACCGCGCTGCAGACGGCGCTCGCGCACTTCACCCCGAAGAGCGAGAGCGATACCGACGGCCGCGCCGCCGACCGGCTGCACCGCCTGTTGGAGCGCCAAGCCTACCGCCTCGCCTTCTGGCGGCTGGCGGCTCAGGAGATCAACTACCGCCGCTTCTTCGACATCAACGACCTCGCGGGCCTGCGGATGGAGGACCCGGGGCTGTTCGACGCCGCGCACACCAAGATCGTCGAGCTGGCCGGCGCCGGCCGCATCGACGGCGTGCGGCTCGACCACATCGACGGCCTGCTGGACCCGGTGGGCTACCTCGTACGCCTGAACCGCCGGCTCGGGCGCGCCGGCGAGGGGGGGCCGAGCATCCACGTCGAGAAGATCCTCGGTCACGACGAGCACCTGCGCCCCGACTGGCCGGTCGACGGCACCACCGGCTACGAGGTCATGAACCTCCTGCACGGCCTGCAGGTCGCCCCCGACGCCCGGCGGTCCCTGATGGCGGTCTACCGCGACCTGGTGGCGCCCACCGCCGGCTTCATGGCCGAGACCGTGGCCGCCAAGCGGCTGATCATGTCGACCAGCCTCGCCGCCGAGCTCAACGTGCTGGCGGGCGACCTCAACCGGATCGCCAAGCGCTCGCGGCTCACCCGGGATTACGCCCGGCAATCGCTGCGCGACGCCCTCGCCGGGGTGGTGGCGCATTTCCCGGTCTACCGCACCTACGTCGCCGACAACGGCGCCGCCGACGCCGACCGCGCGATCATCCACCGCGCGGTCGCCCGCGCGCGGCGCGCCGCCACCACGCCCGACCTCTCGGTCTACGATTTCGTCGAGGCGGTGCTGACCACCGACGCCGCCGGCGCCCCCTGGCCGGGCGCCCGCGCCGGCGAGATCGTCCGGTTCGCGCGGCGCTTTCAGCAGTACACCGGGCCGGTCACCGCCAAGGCGGTGGAGGACACCGCCTTCTACCGATGGTTTCCCCTGGCCTCGCTCAACGAGGTCGGCGGCGAGCCCGACCACTTCGCCACCGCCCCCGAAGACTTCCACGCCGCCAACGCCGGGCGGCTGGCGCTTTGGCCACGGGCGCTGGTGGCCACCGCCACCCACGACCACAAGCGCGGCGAGGACGTCCGCGCCCGCCTTGCGGTGTTGAGCGAGCGCACGCAGGACTGGAGCCGGGCGGTGCGGCGCTGGTTCCGGCTCGCCGAGCCGCTGCTGGTGGCGGCCGAGGACGGCCCGGCACCGTCGGCGGCGGACCGTTGGCTGTTCTTTCAGACCGTGGTCGGCGCTTGGCCGCTGGAGCTCAGCGCGGACGACGCCCAGGGCCTCACCGCCTACGCCGCGCGCCTCCAAGGCTACATGGAAAAGGCCGTGCGGGAGGCCAAGCGCCGCACCAGCTGGCTGGTCAACGACGCCGACTACGAGGCCGCGGTCCACGACTTCGTCGAGGCCGCGCTCGATCCGGGGCAGTCACCGCGGCTGGTCGAGGAGTTCCGCGCCTTCGTCGACGAGATCGAGGCCGCCGGCGCGGTCAACGGCCTCGCCCAGACCGCACTCAAGCTCGCCGTCCCGGGGGTCCCCGACCTCTACCAGGGGACCGAGGGCTGGGATCTGAGCCTGGTGGACCCCGACAACCGTCGCCCGGTCGACTATGCCGCCCGGACCGAGGCCCTGCACGACGGGGCGTCGTTCGCCGAGCTGTGCGCGGCGTGGCCCGACGGCCGCGTCAAACAGGCGGTCGTCGCGCGGCTTCTGGCCGCCCGGCGCGAGGACCCGGAGCTCTTCGCCGCGGGGGCTTACGAGCCGGTGACGGTCGAGGGCGAAGCCGCGGCGCAGGTGGTGGCCTTCGCCCGCCGCCTAGAGAACCGCGCCGTCATCGTGGCGGTACCCCGCTTGGCGGCCGACCGCCTTGCCGACGCCGACACCCTCGCGATCGGGTGGGGCGATACCCGGCTGGTGCCCGCGCTCGCCGACGGCGCGCTCAGCGACCTGCTGAGCAATGGCGGCGCCTTTCCGGCCGACGGCGCCGTGGCACTGGCCGAGGTGGCGGCGGCGCCGCCGCTCGCCGTGCTGGGGTGGCGGCGGCGCTGAGCCGCGGGCTCACCAGGTGCCGGTGTTGGGCATCGACGCCCAGGGCTCGGCGGCTTCCTTGGCCTCGCCCTTCTGCAGCAGCTCGATCGAAATGCCGTCGGGGGAGCGCACGAACGCCATGCGGCCGTCGCGCGGCGGACGGTTGATGGTGATACCGTTGTCCATCAGATGCTGGCAGAAGCCGTAGATATCGTCGACCTCGTAGGCCAGATGCCCGAAATTGCGGCCGCCGGTGTATTCCTCGGGATCCCAGTTGTAGGTCAGCTCCACCGCCGGCGACCTGCTCCGCTCGAAGCTGTCGACGTCCTCGTCGGCGACCATGAAGACCAGCGTGAAGCGGCCCTTCTCGCTGTCGACCCGACGCAGCTCCTTCATGCCGAACAGGGTGCCGTAGAAGTGGACGGACTGATCCAGATCGGAGACCCGGACCATGGTGTGCAGATAGCGCATGGTGTCCTCCCGCGCGGGCGCCGGCTCAGAATTCCGGCGCGAGGGTGACCTTGAGCCCGTCGAGCTCGTCCGACCATTTCAACTGACAAGACAGCCGCGAGGTTTCCTGGACCTCGTAGGCCTCGTCGAGCATGAGCTCCTCTTCGTCGCCGACCTCGGACAGCTTCTCGGTCCATTCGGGGTCGACGTAGACGTGGCAGGTCGCGCAGGCGCAGCAGCCGCCACAGGCGGCTTCGATCGGCAGGTCGTTGTCACGGATGATCTCCATGACCGACCAGCCGGGCCGGCCCTCGAGCTCGTGGACCTGGCCCTCGCGATCGGTGACGATGAGCTTCGACATCGCTGAGCGGCTTCTCCGGAAACGTGTTCGCGTGGCGTTAGCTCCGACCGAAGTGGGACGTCAACCGCCGGCCGTCACCCCCGCACCGTCGACGGCGCGACGCGGCGGGCGCGGTCGGGGTCGGATCGCGCCGCGGTCAGCAGATGCGGGGCAAGGGCTCGCCGGCGAGCCAGTCGACCACCCGACGGCCACCGAACGCCGTGGCGAGCTCGACCAGCCCCGCCGGTCCCGCCGCGACCTCGCCCACGACCGCGGCGTCGCGGCCCAGGGGGTGCGCCCGCATCGCCTCCAGGAGGGCGTCGGCCCGCGCCGGCGGGCAGAACGCCAACAGCTTGCCCTCGTTGGCGACGTCGAGCGGATCGAGACCCAACAGTTCGCATGCCCCCCGCACCGCCTCCGCGATCGGCAGCGCGGCCTCGTCGAGGCGGACGGCGAGCCCGCCGGCGTCGGCGATCTCGTTCAACGTGGCGGCGACGCCGCCGCGGGTCGGATCGCGCAACGCCCGCAGCTCGGGCACGGCCGCGCGCATCGCCGCGGCGAGGTCGTGGAGCGCGGCGCTGTCGGAGCGGATGGCGGTGGTGAAGGCGAGACCGCTACGCTTCGACATCACCGCGACGCCGTGGTCGCCGAGGGTCCCGCTCACCAGCACCGCGTCGCCGGCGCGGATGCGATGGACCCCCAGATCGACCCCCGCCGGCACCGCGCCGACGCCGGTGGTGGTGATGAAGACGCCGTCGCCCTTGCCGCGCTCGACCACCTTGGTGTCACCCGCCACCACCGCGACCCCCGCCGCCCGCGCCGCGGCCGCCATCGACGCGACCAGCGCGTCGAGTTCGGCGAGGGCGAGGCCCTCCTCCAGGATGAAGCCGGCGGTGAGCCAAACCGGGCGCGCGCCGCGGCAGGCGAGGTCGTTGACGGTGCCGTGGACGGCGAGCGCGCCGAGGTCGCCGCCGGGAAAGAAGCGGGGGGCGACGACGTAGCCGTCGGTGGCGCAAGCGAGCCGCTCGCCCGGCGCCGCCAGGACGGCGGCGTCCTCGCCGCGGGCGAGCTCGTGGTCGGTGAGATGGCGCCGAAAGAGCGCCGCGATCAGCCCGTGCATGGCGCGCCCGCCGGCGCCGTGGGCGAGTTCGACGCGCGCGTCGGAGCCGAAGGTGTCGCCTCGGCTCATGCCGCGAGATGGCGGCGGTAGGCCCAATAGGCGGCGCACGCGCCCTCGGCGGAGACCATGCACGCGCCGACGGGGTTCTCGGGGGTGCACACCCCGCCGAAGAGCGCGCAGTCGGGCGGTTTGGCGGCGCCGCGCAGGACGTCGGGGCAGCGGCACGCCCGGTTCTCGCGCACCGGCCGTTCGGCGAGATCGTAGCGGCGCTCGGCGTCGAAGGCGGCGAACTCGGCGCGCAGGCCGAGCGCGCTCTGCGGGATCGCGCCGAGCCCGCGCCACTCGAAGGCCGCGCGGCGCTCGAACAGCCGCTCGACCAGTGCCCGGGCCTTGGCGTTGCCGCCGGGGGTGACGGCGCGGGTGTACTGGGTCTCCACCGCGGCGCGCCCGGCCTCGAGCTGGCGGATCAGCATCAAAATCGACTGCAGGACGTCGAGCGGCTCGAAGCCGGCGATGACCACCGGCACGCCGTGCTCGGCCGCGACGAAACCGTAAGGCTCCGAGCCGATGACGACGCTGACGTGCGACGGCCCCAGCACGCCGTCGATGGCGGTCCCTTCCGGGGTATCGAGGATCCCCCGGATCGCCGGCGGCGTCAGCACGTGATTGCAGAAGACGCGGAAGTTCGAGACGCCGTCGTCGATCGCCTCGGCCAGCGCCACCGCCGTCGGCGGCGTCGTCGTCTCGAAGCCGATGGCGAAGAAGACGACCTCGCGGTCGGGCTCGGCGCGCGCGACGGCGAGGGCGTCGGCGGCGGAGTAGACCATGCGGACGTCGGCCCCGTCGGCCTTGGCCCGCAAGAGCGAGCGGCGGTGCGCGCCGGGTACGCGCAGCATATCGCCGTAGGAGCACAGCACCACCTCGGGACGCATCGCGAGGTCGATCGCCATGTCGACGCGGCCCATCGGCAGCACGCAGACGGGACAGCCCGGGCCGTGCACCATCTCGACGTTCGCCGGCAACAGGTCGGCGAGGCCGTGGCGGAAGATGGCGTGGGTGTGCCCGCCGCAGAACTCCATCAGGCGGTAGGTCCGAGCCGGGTCGACCTCGTCGGCGATGCGGTCACTAAGCGCGCGGGCGAGGTGGCCGTCGCGGAAGTCGTCGACGTATTTCACCGCGCCGCCTCGGCCGTCTCCGCCAGCTCGCGCAGGAGCGCGAGGGTCGCCTCGGCCTCGTCGACATCG
>JAAAPF010000289.1 GCA_009908425.1 Alphaproteobacteria bacterium | reverse complement strand
GCCTCATCATGGCGCTCACCGGCGGGCCGACGGACCCGACGACGGTCGTGGACTACACCGACTGGGCCGCGGTCGACGCCTTCGCCGCCGAGCTGCGCGCCGCGCTCGCCGGCGCGGAGTCACGCCCGGTCGGCTGAGCCCGCCCTTTGCCGCATCGGCAGCGTGACCCGAAAGGTCGTGCCCTGCCCCGGCCCCGAGGCGATGATCTCGATGCCGCCGCGGCCGCGCTCGAGCGCGCGCTTGACGAAGGCCAGGCCCATGCCGGTGCCGCCGCGCTGGGGGTCGATCTTGCGGAAGGGCTCGAAGATCTGCTTGTGCATCGCCGGGTCGATGCCGGGGCCGTCGTCGCTGACGAAGAACTCGGCGCGCCCGTTCTTGCGCTCGCCGCGCACGGTGATCAGGCCGGCGTCGCGGTGGTGGTGCTTGATGGCGTTGCCGACCAGGTTGCGGAAGACCAGCGAGACCAGCCCCGGCGCGCCCTCGATCGCCGGCAGCGGCTCGCGCAGCTGGACCTCGAAGCCGGGCGGCGGCTCCAACAGCGACACCGTCTCGCGCAACAGCCCGGCGAGATCGACGGGCTCGGCGACCGGGTCCTCCTGGCCGAGGCGGGCGTAGTCCAGGAGCTCGCGGAGCATCGTCTCCATCTGGCGCAGCCGCGCGATCGCGGCGTCGAACTGCTCGGCGTGCTCGGCGGTGAGCGTGGCGGCGAGGTCGTCGCGCAGGAAGGTCAGGACGTGGCTGCAGCCGCGCACCGGCGCCTTGAGGTCGTGGGAGGCGATGTAGGCGAAGCGCTCGAGCTCCTCGTTGGCCTCGGCGAGCTCGGCGTTGCGCTGTTCGAGCTCGGCGTAGGTCCGCTTGAGCTCGCCGATGTCGACGAAGGACAGGCTGACGCCGTCGGGACGGCCCTCGGCGGTGGTGTAGGGCAACAGGCGCACGATGTACTCGTCGCCGGTGTCGGTGGTGACCTCGCGCTGGATGCGGCTCCGGCCGGCCCGAATGGCGGCGATGTCCTCCTGCAGATCGACCGACACGATGCGCGAGGTGACGTGGCTGATCGGCCGCCCGACGTCGTGCGGCACCAGGTGGAACAGCTTGGCCGCCGCCGGGGTGAACCGGCGCAGGTTGAGGTCGCGATCGAGGAAGATGGCGCCGATGTCGGTGCTCGTCAGCAGGTTGTTCATGTCCGAGTTGAGCTGCACCAGCTCCTCGATGCGGTGCTCGTACTCGCCGCTGACGGTGTGGAGTTCCTCGTTGATCGAGTAGAGTTCCTCGTTGGTGCTCTGCAGCTCCTCGTTGGAGGACTGCAGCTCCTCGTTGGCGGCCTGGAGTTCCTCGTTGGAGGTCTCGAGCTCTTCGATCGTCGTCTGCAGGCTCTCCTCGGTGAGCCGGAGATCGGTCTCCAGCTCGCGGATGCGCCGCGCCGCCTCGTCGCGGGCGATGACGACCGGCTCGCCCGCCCCGCCGGGCGCGGCCGCGTCGCCGGCCGCGCCCGGCGTGCCGCGGCCGCGGGCGGCGGCGAAGCCGACGAAGGCGTGGGTCGCGTCGTCGCCCTGCCGGGTGGCGATCGGCGTCACCTGGACGTCGAGCCGCTCGTGGCGGCCGTCGGCCAAGCTCACCGCCAGGTCGCTGGCCATCGAGCTGTTGTTCTGCTTGAGCGCGCGGTCGACGCCGCTCGCCACCGCCACGTGCAGGGCCTCGTGGACGCGGTCGGCCGCACGCATGCTGACCGCGCCGTCGCCGATCGGGCGCAGGTAGCGCCCGGCGTCGCCGAAGACGTGGACGATGTGGCCGTGGTTGTCGACCAACACGCCCGGCGGCGCGTAGGTCGCGAGCAGCGTGTCGTAGGCCGGCATCAGCTGGCGGAACAGCGCCACCGTCCCGGAACTCGGGGTGGTCGCCAGGTTCGGCTGGTCGTCCGGGGCCTCGGGCGTCGCCATCGACGGCGGCAACAGCTCGAGCGAGGCCGAGAGCCGCACGTCGCGCAGCTTGCGAAAGATCCGAAAGCGGGCGTTGACCGTGGTGAACTCGTCGGCGAGCCGCCCCGGGGTCTCGCTCGAGCCCAGGAACAACAGCCCGCTCTTTCGAAGCGAGAAATGGAAGAGCGCCATGACCTTCCGCTGGGCGGCGTCGCCGAGATAGATCAGCAGGTTGCGGCAGGAGATCAGGTGCAGGCGCGAGAACGGGGGGTCCTTGATCAGGTTGTGCTTGCTGAACACGACGAAGCGGCGGACGGCGGGCTTGACGCGGTAGCTGCCGTCGTCGAGCGGTTCGAAGAAGCGCTGGAGCCGTTCGGCGTCGACGCCCTCGAGCTTGTCGGCGGGGTAGACGCCCTCGCTGGCGTGGGCGAGCGAGCGCTCGTGGATGTCGGTGGCGAAGAGCTTGAGGTTGAGCGGGATCTGCGCGCGCTCGGCGCCCTCGATCAACAGGATCGCCAGCGAGTAGACCTCCTCGCCGGTGGCGCAGCCGGCGACCCAGACCCGCACCTGCTCGCCGCTGCGCATACCCTCCAGCAGGCCCGGCAGGGCCTCGTTCTCGAAGGCCCGAAAGGCGGCGTCGTCGCGGAAGAAGCCGGTCACCCCGATCAACAGATCGTGGTAGAGCGTCTCCAGCTCGTCGGCGTGCTCGAGCAGGTGGCCGGCGTACGATTCCAGATCACCGCACTTGGTGAGCCCGACGCGGCGCTCGATCCGGCGCGACACCGTCGACTGCTTGTAATAGCCGAAATCGGGCCCGAAGCGCTGGCGCAGCGCGAACAGGATGCGCTGGGTCGGGTTGAGGACGTCGGCGACCTCGGCCGCGCGCGCCTCGGTCAGCGGATCGCCCAGGACGTGGCGCGCGATCAGGCTGGCCATCTCGCCCGGGCCGGCCTTCAGCGAGGTGGCGACCTGGTCGATGACCGCCTGCGGCATCGACGGGAAGTTGGCGGTCGACGGCGCCTGGGCGACCACCAGCCCGCCGGCCTCGTGGACGGCGAGGCAGCCGCGCGCGCCGTCGCTGCCGGAGCCCGAAAGGATCACCGCCACCGCCCGCTCGCCGTACTCGGCGGCGAGCGAGCGCAGGAAGACGTCGATCGGCAGGTTGACGGCGACGTCCTCGTCGCGGTCGCGCAGCAGCAGTTCGCCGTCGGCGACGATCATCTCCTTGCGCGGCGGGATCAGGTAGACCCGGTCGCGCAGGATGCGGGTGCGGTCGGCGACGCGCACGATCTCCATCGAGGTGTGCCGCGCCAGGAGCTGGTCCATCAGGCTCTTGAAGTCGGGCGAGAGGTGCTGGATCAGCACGAACGCCGCGCCGGTCCGGGTGGGGAGCTGGTCGAACAGCAGCTCGATCGGCTCCAGCCCGCCGGCGGAGGCGCCGATCGCCACGACGTGGCTGGGCGCCTGCCCGCCCGCCGCCTCGACCTCGACGGAAAGCGCGTCGCTATCGGTATCGGTCATCGCCTCCCTCCCCAGCTCGCGACCGCCCCGCGCGGGCGGGACGCGGCCACCACCCGCCGTCGCCCATGGGGCGAAATCCGCCCGTCGCCGTCAAGACAGCTTAACTCGCCAGGCGAGGATTTTCCTAGTCGCCCCGCGACCGCGACCCGCCGCGTCGCGCCGCCGCGCGGCGTCCTCGCCGCGACCGCCGACGGCGCGGCCGTCGGCGCGAACTCGGCGCGGTGAAAAGCCGCAAGCCTGTGCCCGATCCATTGGACTTTGGGCTTGGGCCGCCGCGCCGGCGGCATCACTTGATCGAAGGCACGGCGCGGGCGTAGGGCCGCCGCCGACCTCGCCCCCGCCTTGGAGAGCGTGACCGCGATGGACCAAGCGCAGTCGCCGCCGACGGCGGAGCCGCCGGCCTGGGCCCGTCCGCCGGCGGCGGTGCTCGCCGAGCTCGACACCACGCCGGACGGGCTCGACGGCGCCGAAGCCGAGCGGCGGCTGGCGCGCCACGGGCCGAACCGTCTGCCGGCGGCCGCGCGCAGCGGCCCGCTCGCCCGCTTCGCCCGTCAGTTCAAGAACGTCCTGATCTACGCCCTGCTCGCCGCGGCGGGCCTGGCCGCGGTCATCGGCCACGAGCTCGACGCGGTGGTGATCCTCGCCGTGGTCGTCGTGAACGCGCTGATCGGCTTCGTGCAGGAGGGCCGCGCCGAGAGCGCGCTGGCGGCGCTCTCCCAGATGCTGGAGCCCGAGGCCCGGGTCCTGCGCGGCGGGCGGCGGCGGACGGTGCCGGCGGCCGACCTCGTGCCGGGCGACGTCGTGCTCTTGGAGGCGGGCGAGCGCGTGCCCGCCGATCTGCGCCTGATCGAAAGCCGCGAGCTCACCGTCGACGAGGCCGTCCTCACCGGCGAATCGGTCGCCGCGGAGAAGACGACCGCGGCCGGGCCGGTCGAAGCGCCGCTCGGCGACCGCACGGCGATGGCGTTCTCGGGCACGCTCGTGGTCGCCGGCACCGGCCGCGGTGCGGTCGTCGCCACCGGCGGCGGCACCGAGCTCGGCCGCATCAGCGCGCTTCTGGGCGGCGTCGAGACCCTGAAGACGCCGCTGGTGCGCCAGATGGACGCCTTCGGCCGGCGCCTGACGCTGATCATCCTGGGCCTCGCCGCGGTCGTCTTCGGGGTCGCGGCGGGCTGGCGCGGCTACGGCCTCGACGCCGCCTTCATGGCGGTGGTGGGGATCGGGGTGGCGGCGATCCCCGAGGGCCTGCCCGCGGTGATGACGATCACGCTCGCCATCGGGACCCAGCGCCTGGCGGCGCGCCACGCCGTCATCCGCCGGCTGCCGGCGGTCGAAACCCTGGGCTCGGTCTCGGTCATCTGCTCGGACAAGACCGGCACGCTCACCAAGAACGAGATGACCGTCGGGGTGCTGGCCTGGGCCGGCCACGACCTCACCGTCACGGGCGCCGGCTACGCCCCGGTGGGCGCGTTCTACCGCGACGACGAGCGGGTCGACCCGCGCGCCCTGCCGGTGGTCGAGGAGCTGCTGCGCGGCGGGCTGTTGTGCAACGACGCCGAGCTCGAGCGCGACGGCGAGTGGTGGGTCGCGCTCGGCGACCCGACCGAGGCCGCGCTGGTGGTCGCCGCGGGCAAGGCCGGCTTCGACGCCGAGGCGGAGCGCGCGGCCCACCACCGGCTCGACGTGGTGCCGTTCGACAGCCAGCACCGCTACATGGCGACGCTGCACGAGGGCCCCGGCGGCGAGCGCCGCATCGTCGTCAAGGGCGCGCCGGAACGCGTCCTGCCGATGTGCCGGACCCAGGCCGGACCGCACGGCTCGGAGCCGCTCGCCGCGCATCACTGGCACCACAAGGCCCACGAGTTCGCCGCCACCGGCAAGCGCCTGCTGGCGGTGGCGCAAAAGGCGGCGGCGCCCGATCACCACACGCTCGCCGCCGGCGACGTCGACCGCGATCTGGAGCTCTTGGGGCTGTTCGGCCTGATCGACCCGCCGCGCGAGGAGGCCCGCGAGGCCGTCGCCGCCTGCCGCCGCGCCGGCATCGACGTCAAGATGATCACCGGCGACCACGCCGTCACCGCCGAGGCCATCGCCCGCGATCTCGGCCTGCCGCGGCCCGAGACCGCGCTCACCGGCCTCGACCTCGACGCCGTCGCCGACGCCGACCTGCCGGATCACGTCCACGCCACGAGCGTGTTCGCGCGCACCTCGCCCGAGCACAAGCTCCGGCTCGTCACCGCGCTGCAGGCCCTGGGCGGGGTCGTCGCGATGACCGGCGACGGCGTCAACGACGCCCCCGCCCTCAAGCGCGCCGACGTCGGCATCGCGATGGGCAAGAAAGGCAGCGAGGCCACCAAGGAAGCCGCCGAGATGGTCCTCACCGACGACCATTTCGCCACCATCGTCGCCGCCGTGCGCGAGGGCCGCACGGTCTACGACAACCTGAAGAAGGTCATCGCCTGGACCCTACCCACCAACGGCGGCGAGGCCTTCGCCATCGTCGCCGCCATCGCCGCCGGCCTGGCGCTGCCGATCACCGCGGTGCAGATCCTGTGGGTCAACATGATCACCGCGGTCGGGTTGGGGCTCACCCTCGCCTTCGAGCCGACCGAGCCCAGGACGATGTACCGCCCGCCGCGCCCGAGCGACGAGCCGCTGCTGTCGCGGCTGTTGGCCTGGCGGGTGCTCTACGTCTCGGCGCTGTTCGTGGTCGGCGCCTTCGGGACCTATTTCTGGGCGTTGGATCGGGGCCACGCCATCGACACCGCGCGCACCATGGTGGTCAACGCCTTCGTGGCGATGGAGATCGCCTATCTCTTCAGCGCCCGCTTCGCCCACGCCTCGGCGTTCGGCCTCGACGGCCTGAAGGGCACGCGGGCGGTGTGGGGCGGCGTTCTCGGGGTGGTCGCGGCGCAGGTCGTCTTCACGACCACGCCCTTGATGCAGCACCTGTTCGCCACCACGGCGCTGGCCCCGCGCGATCTCGTCGTCGTCGTCGCCGCGGGCGCGATGGTCTTCGTGCTCACCGAGGCCGAGAAGGCGGTGCAGCGGCGGGTCGAGCTCGCCCGGCGGCGACGTCACGCCCGCGCCGGATGAGCCCGGCCTCGGTCGCGCCGACGCCGACCGCCACCGCGGGTTCGCGCAGCGCGCCGATCACGGTCCCCGACCGCGCCGCGCATGGGCGCACGAGCCGTTGATCCGCCTCACGAAACCGCCGATCTGGGTTCGTTCGGCAACACCCGAGTCCACGCCTCGCACCGGACCCTACGACCGCAACGCGCCGGTGATTAGGATAGCACACCTATGGCGGTGAGACCATCGGGCCGAGCTCCGCCACCGGCCACCCCCGAACCCGGCCCGAAGCCGAAATGCCGGCCTTCGCCCCTGCGCTCGACGCTCCCCTAGCAGCGTCCGTTCAACCACCCGTCGCGAACGTCGACCCGCAACCGCGGGCATTTCCGCTTCGGGCCGGCTGGGCGAGGTCGGTGAAGGGGCGTGGCGGAGCGAATGCCGCGGTCGCGGAACCAGCCCGGAACCGCCGTGACGCGCACCGGTCATCCCGCCTGTCGCGCTACAGGCTCGGGCGTGCGGCCATCATGGCGCTTGCCAAAATAATGCCTCCAAGCTATATAACTTGTAAGACATGAGGGGCGAATGCCGTGGATCGCTGCGTTCGCGGCGGAGTTCGAACCCGAGTTCGACGCGATGTCGCAGGACGTGCAGGACGCAATTTTCGTGCGGGCTCGTCTGCTGGAGCGCGAAGGTCCCTCGCTCGGTCGCCCGCACGTGGACAGCCTGAAGGGGTCGAAGCACGCCCACATGAAGGAGTTGCGCTGCAATGCCGCTGACGGCGTGGGGCGCATCGCCTTCGCATTCGATCCCGACCGACAGGCGATCCTGCTCGTCGGCGGAGACAAGTCAGGCGGCAGCGAGAAGCGCTTCTACAAACAGCTGATCGCGCCGGCCGACGAACGGTTCGACCGCCATCTCGACCGACGCCAGGGATGACGACCATGGCGCGTAGCCTACAGGACAAGCTGGCCACCCTCGATCCTGCCCGGCGCGAGGCAATCGAAGCCGAAGCGGATCGACTGCACACCGAGTACCTGACGCTGCAGGAGCTGCGCAAAGCGAAGCAATGGACCCAGAGGCAGCTCGCTGACTCGCTCGACATCCAGCAGGCCACCGTGGCCAAATACGAGCGTCAGACCGATCTGCTCCTGTCGACGCTCACGAGCTACGTTCAGGCGATGGGTGGCAATCTCAAGTTGATGGTGGAGTTTCCCGGCAAGGCGCCCGTCGCCCTCGAAGGGCTCGGCGACACCGAAGAGCCACGTCGACGTCGTCGCGCCGTGCGAGCCCAAGGTGAGGCGGCGGGGCGCACCTGATCATCGACCGCGCGCTCCACTCGGGTCGCCCGGCTCGGTCCGGTCTCGCCAATACCGTCCCGCTGGCCCTACGCCGCCTCCCGGACGCGCGAGGCGCCCCCGGCGTTTCGCGCCGCGCTCGCGCGCGCCTCCTCCGGTTTGCGCCGGCGCGGGGTTCCGGGCTACGAGGCCCCATGACGTCGCGCGCCTTCGACCTCGACCGGCCCGATCTGGCGGGCATCCTGCCCGATCACGCGCTCGCCGCCGCCTTCGAGGCCGGCTGGATCGACGCCCCGGCGCCGGCGGCGGGGCAGATCCAGCCGGCGAGCCTGGATCTGCGCCTGGGCCGCTTCGCCTACCGCCTGCCCTTCAGCTTCCTGCCGGGCCGCGGCCGCACGGTGGCGCAGGCGCTGGAGCAGCACGCCATGCACCGCCTCGATCTCGACGGCACCGCGGTGCTCGAGCGCGGCTGCGTCTACCTGGTCGAGCTGGAAGAGGCGCTCGCCCTGCCCGAGCGGGTGGCGGCGAGCGCCAACCCCAAGAGCTCGACCGGCCGGCTCGACGTCTTCGCCCGGGTGGTCGCCGACCGCGCCCACGAGTTCGACCGCATCCGCGCGGGCTATCGCGGCCGGCTCTGGGCCGAGGTGGCGCCGCGCACGTTCTCCGTGCTGGTGCGGCGCGGCTCGCGGCTGGTGCAGCTACGGCTGCGCGCCGGCGCGCCCGGCTTCGCCGAGCACGCGCTCGACGTCGTCCACGCCGAGACCCCGCTGGTGCACCCCGCGGCCCCCTTGCGCGACGGCGCGGTGGCGCTGCACGTCGACACCCTCGCCGCGGCGGGCGGGACCATCGCCTACCGCGCCCGCAAGCACGCCGGGCTGATCGACGTCGACCGATCGCGAACGCTCGAGCCCACGGCGTTTTGGGAGGAGATCGGCCCGCGCCCGGACGGCGGGCTGGTGCTCGACCCCGACGACTTCTACATCCTGGCGTCCAAGGAGCGGGTGGTCGTGCCCCCCGGCTGCGCCGCCGAGATGGTGGCCTACGACACGCTGGTGGGCGAGTTCCGGGTGCACTACGCCGGCTTCTTCGACCCCGGCTTCGGCTGGCGCGACGGCACCCGCGCCGTCTTGGAGGTGCGCAGCCACGAGGTGCCGTTCCTCCTCGACGACGGCCAGCTCGTCGGCCATCTGCGCTACGAGCGCATGGCGGCGGCGCCCGCCAAGCTCTACGGCGGCGAGCTCGGCTCGCACTACGCCCGCCAGGGCCTCACGCTCTCCAAGCACTTTCGGGCGTGACGCCCGGGCGCGTTAACCCGTCGTTGAGGGCGAGCGGCCAAGCTTCGAGCGCGCGAGCCGAGCGGAGAGCGACGATGACGGCGTGGACGGCACCCGCGGGCGACGGGGAGGGAACCATCGCGGCGCTGATCGCCGCCATCGCGACCGGCATGGCGATCATGCTCTGGACCCAGCGGACGCCGGGCGGTGATCCGGGCGTCGACGCGGCCTGCGCCTTGTCGGCCGCGGTCGCCGCGGCGGCCGCGGCGGCGGGCACGGCGAGCCGCCGGCGGCGGAGCGGTGCC
>JAAAPF010000035.1 GCA_009908425.1 Alphaproteobacteria bacterium | reverse complement strand
CGCCGTGAGCCGGCTGGTGTCGTACCAGATGCGCATGGCGTAGTCCTGCAGGCCGAACAGGGCGGCGTCGCCCACCCCCGGCACCCGCTTCATCGCATCCAGCACGTTGATCGTGACGTAATTGTTCAAGAACAGCGAGTCGTAGGTGCCGTTCGGCGAGTACAGCACGAAGACCTTGAGCATCGACGACGAGCGCTGACGCACCTGGACGCCCGTGCGCTGCACCTCCTCGGGCAGTTGCGAGGTGGCGAGCGCCACCCGGTTCTGGGTGTTGACGGTGTTGATGTCGCTGTCGCTGCCGACCTCGAAGCTGACGTTGAGGGTGTAGCTGCCGTCGTTGCCGGAGGTCGAGCGCATGTAGATCATGTCGTCGACGCCGTTCACCTGCGACTCGATCGGCTGGGCGACGGTCTGGGCGACGACTTCGGCGCTGGCGCCAGGATAGGTGGCGCTCACCTGGACCTGCGGCGGGACGATCTCGGGGAACTGCTCGACCGGCAGGGCGCGCTGGGCGAGCAGGCCCGCGAGCGTGATGACGACGGAGATGACGAAGGCGAGCCGCGGCCGGCGGACGAAGATGGCGGAGAACATCGCTCAGCTCTCGCCCGCGGCGACGGCGCGAACCTCCATGCCGGGGCGGACCTTCATCAGCCCCTCGACGATGACGCGGTCGCCCTCCTCCAGACCGGCCTCCACGATGACGTCCCGGCCCACCTGAGCGCCGGTGACGACCCGCGCCACGGCGACCTCGCCCGCGTCGTCGACGACGAGCACGAAAGTGCCCTGCTGGTCCACCTGCACGGTCGCGCGCGGGATCACCAGCGCCGTCTCCGGCTGGGCGCGGGCGGCGATGACCTGCACGAACTGGTTGTCGGTCAACAGACCGTCCGGGTTCGGGAAGGTCCCGCGCACGGTCACGGTGTCGGTGTTGGGATCGACCTGGACGTCGACGAAGTCGAGCGTGCCGGTCTCCGCGTAGATCGAGCCGTCACCGAGCCGCAGCTGCAGGTTCACCGTGCTCTCGCGCCATTCCCGGCCGCGGCGCTCGGCCTGGCGACGAAACGCCAGGAGCTCACGCTCGGCCACCGCGAAGCGGACGTACATCGGGTCCTGCTGCACGACGGTGGCCAGCACCCCGCTCTCCGGTCCGACGAGGTTGCCCACCTTGATCCGGGCGCGACCGATGCGGCCGGTGATCGGCGCGCGGATCTCGGTGTAGCCGTAGGTGATCTCGGCCTGGCGCAAGGCGGCCTCGGCCTGGGCCACCGACGCCTCGGCCACCCGCGCCTGGGCGCGGCGCTCGTCGACGGTGGCCTGGGGGATGTTGTCGTTGCGGACGAGTTCCTCGGCCCGGGCGAGCTGCTGGCGCGCGTTCAGCGCGTTGGCCTGCGCCGCCTGGAGGTTGGCCTCGGCTTCCTGAACCGCGGCGGCGAAGGGCTCCGGCTCGATGACGAAGAGAAGCGCGTCGCTCTCGACCCGCGTCCCCTCGGTGAACAGCCGCTCCTCTAAAAAGCCGGTCACCCGGGCGCGCAGCTCCGCGCGCTGAACCGCCTCCACGCGGCCGACGAACTGCGCCGTCGGCGTCACGTCGCGCGGCTCGACCCGGACCACCTCGACCGCCGGGGTCGGCTGCTGGGCTCGGACGACACCGGCCGCCGGGGCGAGCGCGACCGCGACCGTGGCGACCAGGCAAGCCGCCATCCGTCCCTTCGACGACAACAACGCCACGGTCCTCCTTCGTCACGGCTCTCGGAGATGGCGGTTAGCGTAATTCCCGCGACGGGTCGAGGCGCGGAAGGCGAGATCACTCAGGCCCGGCGACACGCGGCACAGCGACCGCGGACCTCGACCGCCACGCTCTCCACCGCGAAGTCGTACGCGCCGGCGTGCTCGATCACGTGGCGCTCGAGCGCCGTGCACGGCACCTCCCGCACCCGGCCGCACGCCGAACAGATCAGCAACGCCGCACTGTGGGGCGCGCCGGCGGCGCGGCAGACGACGAAGGCGTTCTTCGAGTGGACCCGGTGGACCAGGCCCTGCGCCGCCAGGAAATCTAGCGCGCGGTACACCGTCGGGGGCGCCACCCGCTCGCGCTCCGCGCCCAACAGCGCCAGCAGATCGTAGGCCCCGAGCGGCCGGTCGGCCTCCGCGATCAGCCGCAGGACCCGTCGCCGCAGCGCCGTGAAACGTTCTCCGCGGGCGGCACAGAGCCGCTCGGCCCGGGCGATCAGCAACTCGGGCGAGATCGTCGAAGCCGGATCGGATGGCGTCGCGGGCGCCGCGCCGGGATCACACATGCCCCGCAGGTAGCATTCGTGCCGCCCCCCTCCAAGCGCTTGACCGCCGGCCGCGGCGGCTGGAGGGATGGTGCGGTGTCGGCGGGGAGCAGGGCGATGCGGCGGCTGGCGACGATGGTCATCGCGGTCGTGGGCCTCGCGGCCACGGCCGCGACCGCGGAGCCGCCGGCCGCGGCGTTCTTCGGCGCCGCCGCCGCGCCCAGCTCCGGGCCGGCGGCCGCCATCGGCGGTCACGCCCGCGGCTGCCTCGCCGGCGCGGTCGAACTCCACGCCGACGGCCCCGGCTTTCAGGCGATGCGCCCCGGCCGCGATCGCCGCTTCGCGCATCCGGCGCTCGTGGCCTTCGTCGAACGTCTCGCCGCGCGCTTGCGCGCCGAGGGCCATCCCGGGCTCCTGGTGGGCGACCTCGCCCAGCCGCGGGGCGGGCCGATGGCCGGCGGGCACCGCTCGCATCAGAGCGGGCTCGACGCCGACATCTGGTACCTGCCGGCGCCGCCGCACCGGCTGCGGACGGCCGAGCGCGAAACGCTCTCGGCGGTGCCGCTGGTGAGGCCCGACACGCTGGAGCTGGAGGCGGCGCGCTTCAGGGACTTCGACACCGCCCGGGTGCTGCGGACCACGGCGTCGGACCCGGCGGTGGCGCGCATCTTCGTCCACCCGGTCGTCAAGCGCGCGCTCTGCCGCCGCGCCGACGGCGAGCGCGACTGGCTCGGCAAGCTCAGGCCGTGGTGGGGCCACGATCACCACTTCCACGTCCGCCTGGCCTGTCCCGAGGGCGACCACGCCTGTGTCGATCAAGCCCCGCCGCCGGCGGGCGACGGCTGCGACGACACCCTGGCGTGGTGGTTCACCGAGGAGCCGTGGGCGCCGTCCGATGCCGCCCCGCCGGCGCCGCTGGCGTTGGCCGACCTGCCGGCGCGCTGTCGCGCCCTGGTCGCCGCCGACTGACCGCGCTCAGAAGCGCCGCATCCCGCCCGCCGGCGGTTCCGGCAGCAGGCCGTGGAAGATCGCGCCCGTGAGCGCGGTGATCACCGCCCCGATCACCGTCAGGATGATCATCGCCGGGATCGCCGCGATGGCGAGCTTGACCAGAAACACGACCATCGAGACGAACGGCATCTTGACGTCGGTGACGACGACGCGGCCGGGCTCGTCGCCGGCGTCGCTCAAGAGGCCCCGCCGCCGTCGAGCGAGGGTGGCCCGCCGCGCGCCAGCAGCGCGATCACCACGAGCACCGCGATGGCGAGCACCACCCCGACCGCGACCAGGGCGTAGAGGCCGAACAGCAGCGGCGTGGCGACGATCATCGCCAGGAGCGCCAGCAATCCCAGCTCGGTCTTGGTCGGCATCAACCGCTCGCCCTTGAACTCGTCGTCGCTCATCGTCGTCCTTTCCCGTGCGCGGCGCCCGCGACCGCAGGCTAGGCCGGGGCGGCGGTGTGGGAAGGTGGCGGAAAGACGACGCCGGCGCGGCGTCCGGCCGCGGCGGTGGCCGAGCGGTCGCAGCCGGCGCCCGCCGCGCGCGGGCCTTGGGCTCCCGCCGCCGCCTCTGCTATAGGGCGCATTCGCAGGTCGAGCACCAAGGTCGGACATGGCCGGACACAGTCAGTTCAAGAACATCATGCACCGCAAGGGCCGCCAGGACGCCCGGCGCGCCCGGGTCTTCACCCGGCTGTTGCGTGAGGTGCAGGTGGCGGCGCGGCACGGGTTGCCCGACCCGACGATGAACCCGCGGCTGCGCCTGGCCATCCAGGCGGCGCGCGCCGAGAACGTGCCCAAGGACAAGATCGAGAACGCCATCTCGAAGGGCAGTGGCGCCGATGCCGAGAACCTGGAGGAGGTCCGCTACGAGGGCTACGGGCCCGGCGGTGTCGCCGTCATCGTCGAGGCGCTGACCGGCAACCGCAACCGCACCGCTTCCGACATCCGCGCCACCTTCAACAAGCTCGGCGGCTCGCTCGGCGAGACCGGCTCGGTCGCCTTCCAGTTCGAGCGCGTCGGCGAGATCCGCTATCCGGCCGCGGCGGGCGACGCCGAAAGGGTGCTGGAAGCGGCGGTCGAGGCCGGCGCGGAGCACTGCGAGAGTGGCGAGGACGGTCACAGCATCATCTGCGCGCCGGACGACCTCAACGACGTGCGCGAGGCACTCGAAGCGCGCCTGGGCCAGCCGCAGAAAGCGGCGCTCGACTGGCGCCCGCAGGCGACGGTCGCCGTCGACGGCGACACCGCGCAGACGGTGTGGCGCCTCCTGGAGGCGCTCGACGACAACGACGACGTCCAGAGCGTCGTCGCCAACGCCGAGTTTCCGGACGCGATGATGGACCGACTGGCGTCTTGAGCGTGAACGAGGCGCTTCCCTCGACCCCGGCCGGCGAGCGCAACCTCGCGCCCTTGACCGCGGTGCTGCGGTCGCGCCTGCCGGCGGCGGGCGACGTCCTGGAGGTGGCGAGCGGCACCGGCCAGCACGTCGCCCACTGGGCGCGGGCGTTCTCGAACCTGGTCTTCCAGCCCAGCGACACCGACGCCGAGGCGCGCGCCGGCATCGAGGCGTGGCGCCAGGCGACCGTGGTCGGCAACCTGCGACCGCCGTTGGCGCTCGACGTCGGCAGCGCCGACTGGGCCGTGGTGGCGCCGGGGCCATGGGTGGCGGTCCTCGCCGTCAATCTCCTCCACATCGCGCCCTGGACGGTGACGCTCGGGCTGTTCGCGGGCGCCGGCGCCACCCTCGCGCCGGGCGGGCGGGTCTTCGTCTACGGCCCCTTCGCCGAGGACGGCGTGCTGGAGCCGGAGAGCAACCGGCGCTTCAACGCCATGCTGCGGGCGCAGGACCCGGCCTGGGGTGTCCGCGACCTCGCCGAGGTCCGCGCCGTAGCCGACCAGGCGGGGCTGGCCCTCGTCGAGCAGGTGGCGATGCCGGCGAACAACCGCGTGGTCGTCTTCGAGCGCGTGCCGTGCGCCTGATCGGCCTGGACCCCGGCCTCACCCACACCGGCTGGGGCGTCATCGACAGCGCCGGCGACCGGCTCGTCTTCGTCGCCTGCGGACGGGTCTCGCCGCCCGGCGACGGCGCCCTCGCCGACCGGCTGGCGGCGCTCTACCGCACGCTCGGCGACGTCCTGGCCGAACACCGCCCCGCCGTCGCGGCGGTCGAGGAGACCGTGGTGAACACCAACGCCGGCTCGTCCTTGAAGCTCGGCCAGGCCCGTGGCGTCGTGCTGCTGGTCGCCGCCCACGCCGGCCTCGACGTCCACGAATACGCCGCCCGCAAGGTCAAGCGCGCGGTCGTCGGCACCGGCGGCGCGGCGAAGGCCCAGGTGGCGGCGATGGTGCGCCGGCTGCTGCCCACCGCCGGGGAGGTCAAGGCCGACGCCGCGGACGCCCTGGCGGTGGCGCTGTGCGACGCCCACCACCGCGCCACCGCCGCCCGGCTCGCCGGAGCGCGCGGTCGGTGATCGCGCGCCTCAGGGGCAACGTGCTGGAGATCGCCGAGGACGGGCTGGTCGTCGACGTCCACGGCGTCGGCTACCTCGTTTACGCCTCGCCGCGGGTGCTGCGCGAGCTGCCGGCGGTGGGCGGCGCGGTCGACCTCGTCGTCGAGACCCTGGTGCGCGAGGACGCCATCCAGCTGATCGGCTTCACCAGCCTCGCCGAGAAGCGGCTGTTTCGCTTGCTGCAGGGCATCCAGGGCGTCGGCACCCGGCTGGCGCTCGCCATCCTCGGGGTGCTGGATCCCGCCGGCTTCGAGCGCGCGGTGGTGAGCCGGGACAAGACCGCGCTCACCCGCGCACCCGGGGTCGGCCCGCGGCTCGCCCAGCGCATCATCGCCGAGCTCGAGGGCCGGGTCGGCGGGCTGGCGAGCGGCACCGAGGTCGCGCCGACGACGGCGCCGCTCGGCGAGACCGGCCCGGTCGCGGAGACGGTGACGGCGCTCGCCCAGCTGGGCTACGCTCGCAGCGAAGCCCATGCGGCGGCGCAGGAGGCCGTGGGCGAGCTCGGCGACGGCGCCGATCTCGCCGCCATCCTGCGCCGGGCGCTGCAGATCCTGGGAACGCGTCTTGGCTGACGACCGTCCGATCGCGACCGAGGCCCAGCCCGACGACCAGCAGGACGCCTCGCTGCGCCCCAAGCGCCTCACGGAGTTCATCGGCCAGGCGCAGACGCGGGCCAATCTCGGGGTCTTCATCGAGGCCGCCCGCGCCCGCGCCGAGGCGCTCGACCACGTCCTGCTCGCCGGCCCGCCCGGGCTCGGCAAGACCACGCTGGCCCAGATCCTGGCCGGCGAGCTCGGGGTCGGCTTTCGGATGACGTCGGGGCCGATCGTGGTGCGTCCCGGCGACCTGGCCGCGCTCTTGACCAACCTGCAGCCGCGCGACGTCCTCTTCATCGACGAGATCCATCGGCTGGGCCCGCAGGTGGAGGAGATCCTCTACCCCGCGATGGAGGACTTCCAGCTCGACCTGATGATCGGCGAGGGGCCGTCGGCGCGTTCGGTGCGCATCGACCTGCCGCCCTTCACGCTGGTGGGGGCCACCACGCGGACGGGGCTGCTCACCACGCCTTTGCGCGACCGTTTCGGTATCGTCACCCGGCTCGAGTTCTACGCCGACGACGAGCTCGAGCAGATCCTGGTGCGCGGCGCCGCCCTGCTCGCCTTCGAGCTCGGCGCCGACGGCGCCCGCGAGATCGCGCGGCGCGCCCGCGGCACGCCGCGGGTGGCCACCCGCCTGCTGCGCCGGGTGCGCGACTTCGCCACCGTCGACGGCGCCGTGCCGGTCACCGCCGCGATCGCCGACCGCGCGCTGACCCGGCTCGACGTCGACCATCGCGGGCTCGACCGCCTCGATCGACGCTATCTCGGTGCCATCGCCGAGCACTACGGCGGCGGGCCGGTGGGGGTGGACACCCTGGCGGCCGCCCTCGCGGAACAGCGCGACACCCTCGAAGACGTCATCGAGCCGTTCCTGTTGCAGCAGGGCCTCCTCCAGCGGACGCCGCGCGGGCGCCTGCTCACCCGCGCCGCCTGGGATCACCTCGACCGCCGGCCGCCGCCCTCCATCCACCGCGACCTGTTCCAGGCCGGCGAATGAGCGCGTCCCATCACCGCTGGCCGGTGCGCATCTACTACGAGGACACCGACGCCGGCGGCGTGGTCTACCACGCCCGCTACCTGCACTTCTTCGAACGCGCCCGCACCGAGTTCATGCGCGCGCTCGGCCTCGAGCACTCGCGGCTGTTGGCGGACTACGGCGTGGTCTTCACCGTCCGGCGCGTCGACCTCGAGCTCGCGGCGCCGGCCCGGCTCGACGACGCCCTCGAGGTGCTGACCCGGATCGACGCGATGACCGGCGCGCGGCTGCGGGTCCGTCAGGAAGCCCGCCGCGACGGCCGTTTGCTGGCCGGCGGCGACCTGCAGCTGGCGGTCGTCGGGACCGATCTCCGCCCTAAGCGACTGCCCGCCGCGCTCACCGACCGCCTCGCCGCCTGGGTGGCGGCGGCGCCCCAGCCGGCGAAGGGCGCTTGACAGGGTGGCGGCCGCGGCGTTTCAACCACGGGTATGAAAATCGCGTGAGACCTCCAGTGTTCAGTGCAAGTTCAATCGCAAGCGTGCTTTTTCGGCGCGTAGCGTTCGATCGTACCCGGCGACCGGCGCAGCGGGGGATCGCTCGTGGATGAGAGCGCCGTGACCGAACTGGCCGCCGCCGGCGGGCCGGGGGTGTGGGACCTGGTCCTCGCCGCCGACCCGGTGGTGAAGCTGGTGATGCTGCTGCTGCTGGCGGCGTCGGTCTGGAGCTGGATGGTGCTGTTCGACCGCTGGCTGCGCCTGTCCCGGCTCAAGCGGCTCGCCGGCGGTTTCGAGCGGGCGTTCTGGTCCGGTGCCGACCTCAAGGAGCTGTTCGACCGCGCCGCCGGCGAGCGCCACCCGCTGGCGGCGATGTACGCCGCCGGCTACGAGGAGTGGGACAGCGCGGCGGGCGCCCGCGACGCCTCGGCGCGGGCCAACCTGCTGCAGCGTGTGGGCGCGGTGATGCGGCTCACGCTCGACCGTGAGTTGACCATGTTGGAACGCAACGTGGGCTCGCTCGCCACCATCGGCTCCACCGCCCCGTTCGTCGGCCTGTTCGGCACCGTCTGGGGCATCATGAACAGCTTTCAGTCGATCGCGGTGACCGAGACCACCACGCTCGCCGTCGTCGCCCCCGGCATCGCCGAGGCGCTCCTGGCGACCGCGCTCGGCCTGGTCGCCGCCATCCCCGCCGTCATCTTCTACAACCGCCTGTCGCGGGAGATCGACGGCTACGCCGATCGGCTCGGCAGTTTCGCCGAGGAGGTCACCGTCGAGATCGACCGCCAGATGGACCGCGAGCCGGTCGGACGGGCCGCCTGAGCCGTGGAGGCGTCGCTTCCCCGCAGCCGACGACGCGGCGGCGGCCGCCGGGCGCGCCGCCAGATGGCGGCGATCAACGTCACCCCGTTCGTCGACGTCATGCTGGTGCTGTTGATCGTGTTCATGGTGACGGCGCCGCTGTTGACCACCGGGGTCCAGGTCGACCTGCCCCAGAGCCGGGCCGCGGGTCTACCCGCCCAGGACGAGCCGCTGGCGGTCACCGTCACCGCCGACGGCACGATCTACCTGCAGGAGACCGAGGTGGCGCTCGACCAACTGGTGCCGCGCCTGGTCGCGATCACCGAGGAGAACCGCGACGCGCGGGTCTTCATCCGCGGCGACCGCGGGCTGGTCTACGGCCGTATCATGGAGGTCGTCGGGACGATCAACCGCGCCGGGTTCACCCGCGTGGCGCTCGTGAGTGAGCCGCCGCGGGACGACGGTTGAGCCCGGCATGGCGGGCGTTCATCCCTTCGCGCTCGCCGTCTCGGTCGCGCTGCACGTCGCGGTCCTGGTCTGGCTGGCGGTGGCTCTGCCCGACTTCGGCGAGCGCCTGGAGAGCGGCGACGTGACGACGATCGAGGTCGTCATGGAGGAGGCCGACACCCCGCCGCGGCTGCCGGCGCAAGCCGCCCCGCTGCCCGAACGCCAACCGACGCGCACGCCGGAGCCGAGCCCGCCGGCGGCCGAGCCCGCGGACGAGCCGCCGGGCCGACCGAGCCC
>JAAAPF010000316.1 GCA_009908425.1 Alphaproteobacteria bacterium | reverse complement strand
GCACACCGTCTTGCCGCCCTCCCGCAGCGCCGCCACGCGCTCATCGTCGACGTCGAAGCCCTGCTCGGCGACGTGGCCCGGGCTCGCCACCACGACGCGCCGGCCCTCGACCGTGGCCTCGGCGCCGCGACCCTCGAGGTTTTGGAAGTCCTCGGCGTTCGGCAGGTCGAGGTCGCGCTCTTCGGCGGCGGTGACGATGGCGGCGGCGATCGGGTGCTCCGAGCCGCGCTCGAGCCCGGCGGCGAGGCGCAGGAGCTCGTCCTCGTCGAGCTCGCCGAGGACGGCCGTATCGGTGACGCCGAAGCGGCCTTCGGTGAGCGTGCCGGTCTTGTCGAAGATGACGGCGTCGAGCTCGCGGGCGCGCTCGAAGGCGCTGCGGTTGCGGATCAAGAGGCCGCTCTGGGCGCCGAGGCTGGTGGAGACGGCGACGACGAGCGGCACGGCGAGGCCGAGCGCGTGCGGGCAGGTGATGACCATGACCGTCACCATCCGCGCGAGCGCCGCCTGGAAATCGGCGCCGGCGGCGAGCCAGGCGGCGAGCGTCACCGCACCGACGGCGAGGGCGGTGTAGGTGAGCCAGCCGGCGGCGCGGTCGGCGAGGTCCTGGCTCTGCGAGCGCGACTGCTGCGCCTGGCGGACCATCTCGACGACCTGGCTCAGATAGCTGTCCTCGCCGGTCTTCTCGATCCGGAGCGTGAGCCCGCCGCTGCCGTTCACGGCACCCGCCGGCACCTCGTCGCCCTCGCCTTTGGCCACGGGCTTGGATTCGCCCGTCAGCATCGAGAGATCGACGCTGCTCTCGCCGTCCGTGATCGTGCCGTCCGCGGGCACCCGCTCGCCGGGGCGCACGAGCACCCGGTCGCCGACGGCGAGGTCGGCCACGGGCACGTCCTCGGCGTCGCCTTCGTCGTCGAGGCGGTGGGCCCGGTCCGGCAGGAGCTTCACCAGCTCCTCCAGCGCGCCCGACGCCCCCGCGACCGAGCGCATCTCGACCCAGTGGCCGATCAGCATGACGTCGACGAGGGTGGCGAGCTCCCAGAAGAACGCCTTGCCCTCGAGCCCGAAGGTCACGGCGCTCGAATAGGCCCAGGCGATCGTGATCGCGAGCCCGATCAGCGTCATCATACCGGGCTGTCGGTCGCGCACCTCGTCGACGAGCCCGGTGAGGAACGGCCGGCCGCCGTAGACGAAGACCACGGTGGCGAGGCCGAACAGGACCCAGCCGTCGCCGGGAAAAGCGAGCACATCCTCGAGCCCCAGCGCCGCCCGGATCAGCGGCGACAGCGCCAGGATCGGCACGGTCAGCACCGCCGAGACGACGAAGCGCCGACGGAAGTCCCGGATCATCGCCTCGTGGTCGTGGCCGCCGTGATCGTGCGCGTCGTCGTCGTACTCGTGGTCCGGTGCGGTGCGCCCGCTGCGCTCCGCGTCGTCGGCGGTGTCCGCTCGCGCGTTCATGGCTCGTCCCCGCGCTGATGCGGGAGAAGAACCATCGAACGCGCGCGGGCGTTGCCGGCCGTTACGTGCCCAGCACCTCGACGATCGCGTCGCGGGTCACCTCGACGATGCGGTCGGCCTCCTCGCGGCTGAGGCACAACGGCGGGGCCAGCCCGACGATGTCGCCCTCGGGCATGGCGCGGGCGATCACGCCGCGCCGTCGCATCGCGCCGACCACCGCCGCGCCGATCTTGCGGTCGGGATCGAACAGCCGCCGCTCGGCCGGATCGGCGGCGAGTTCGACCGCCGCCAGCAGCCCCTCGCCGCGGACCTCGCCGACCTGCGGGTGGTCGCCCACGGCCGCGGCCAGGCCGGCGTTGAGGTTAGCGCCGACGGCCTCGGCGTTGGCCACGAGGTCGAGCCGGTCGATCAGCGCCAGATTGGCGACCGCCGCGGCGGCGCAGAGCGGGTGGGCCGAATAGGTCCAGCCGTGGCCCATCGGGCCGATCCGGTCGGTACCTTCGGCGAGCGTGGCCCACACCCGCTCGTTCATGATCGAGCCGGAGATCGGGGCGTAGGCCGAGCTCAGCCCCTTGGCGACGGTCACCAGATCGGGGCGCATGCCGTAGCGCGGACTGCCGAACATCGTGCCCAGACGGCCGAAGCCGGTGACGACCTCGTCGGCGATCAGCAGCACGTCGTACTTGTCCAGCACCGCCTGGATCTTGGCCCAATAGCCGGCCGGCGGCGGCACGATGCCGCCGGTGCCGAGCACCGGCTCGCCGATGAAGGCGCCGACCGTCTCGGGGCCGAGTTCGAGGATCAGGGCCTCCAGCCGCTCCGCGCACCAGCTCGAGAAGGCCGCCTCGCTCATCGCGGGATCCGGGCGGCGGAAGTAGTACGGCGCCTCGGTGTGCACGACGCGCCCGAGCGGCAGGTCGAAGGCCTCGTGGAAGAGCGCGAGCCCGGTGAGCGAGCCGCTCATCAGCCCCGAGCCGTGATAGCCCCGCCAGCGCGAGATCACCGTCTTCTTGTCGTGCAGGCCGCGGACGTTGTTGTAGTACCAGACCAGCTTGAGGTTGGTCTCGTTGGCGTCGGAGCCCGATAGCCCGAAATAGACGTGGTCGAGGCCGGCGGGGGCGCGCTCGGCGATCATGTGGGCGAGGTTGATCGAGGCTTCGGTGCCGTGGCCGACATAGGCGTGGTAGTAGGCCAGCGTGCGGGCCTGGGTGGCGATGGCGTCGGCGATCTCGCGGCGACCGTAACCGACATTGACGCAGTAGAGGCCGGCGAAGGCGTCCAGCAGGTGGTTGCCGTCGCGGTCGACGACGTAGACGCCCTCGCCGCCGGTCATGATCCGGCTCGGCACCTCGCCGCGCTCGAACGCCCCCCAAGCGGTCGACGGGTGGGCGAAGGCGGCCCGATCGCGGGCGGCGAGCTGGTCGTTGGTGAGCATGAACGCACTCCGGATCGGGTCGAAGACGACGCCGGCGGCGGCGGCGTCGGGTGGTGAAGCGATGGCCGGCACCGGCGGCGGCCCGATCGAGGGCGAGCGCCACGCGCCGCTCGGTTGCGGTGACGACGCGCGCCGCCCCCATCGCGTCAGCCCGCCACCACGCGGTCGCCGAGCCGCACCGGCTCGCCGGCCGCGACCGCGGCGAACTGGTCCATGTCGACGTTGCGACCGCTGATGATCATCGCCGTCGGGCCGGCGAGACGGAGCTTGCCGGCGAGCACGGCCGCGGGACCGACGGCGCAGCCGCCCTCGCAGACGATGCGGTCGTCGCGAAACAGCGCGCGCATGCCGCGGTAGATCTCGGCCTCGTCGAGCAGGATCACGTCGTCGACCAGGCGGCGACAGAGCTCGAAGGTGTAGCGGTTGCAAAGGCCGATGCCGCCGCCGAGCGAGTCCGCGAGCGAGGCCACCTCCTCGACCTCGACGGGCCGGCCGGCCGCCAAGCTCGCCGCCATCGCCGCACCCCGGTCCATCGAGATGGCGACGACGCGCACGCCCGGGTGGATCGCCTTGGCCGCGAGCGCGATGCCGCCGACGAGCCCGCCGCCCGAAAGCGGCACCACGATCGTCTCCAGATCGGGGCGGTCCTCGAACAGCTCGAGCCCGATCGTGCCCTGGCCGGCGATGACGTCGGCGTGGTCGAAAGGCGGGATCTCGACCATGCTCTCGTCGGCGACCAGGCGGTCGACCTCGAGCTGGGCCTCGTCCTGCGAGCGACCGACGCGGCGGACCTCGGCGCCGAGAGCCTCGATGGCCTCGACCTTCACCGCCGGCACCAGCGCGGACAGGCAGGCGATCGCGCGCACGCCCGAGGCGCCGGCGGCGTAGGCGACGGCGCGGCCGTGGTTGCCGGTCGAGCAGCAGACCACGCCGCGCGCGCGGGCGGCCTCGTCGAGCGCCGCGACCGCGTTGGCGGCGCCGCGCAGCTTGAACGCCCCGGTCGGCTGCACCGTCTCCAGCTTCAACAACACCTCGGCCCCGGCGCGGGCGGCGAGGCTCGGCGACGGCACCAGGGGGGTGCGCGTCGCCACCCCGGCGATGCGGCGGCGGGCGGCGTAGAGGTCGCGAAGGCGCGGCGCGTCGGCCAAAGCCGGTGCCCCAGAGATGTATCTCGTCTCACGGCAGATGTTACGACGGCACGGCCGCGAAGGGTAGTGACCCGGACCCTCGCTTTGAAAACGCCGCGGCGATGTCGTCGCGGAGATACATCTCCGACTTGTCGGCGGCGGTGCGACGTCCGTAGATGCAATGGCACGCCGGTTATGCTCGGAGGTCCGATGCCCGCCGACATCGAACTGCCGTTCCGCCCGGAGGAGTATGGCCGGCGCCTGGAAAAGGTCCGCCACGTCATGGCGACGCGCGGGCTCGACGTGCTGGTGGTGAGCGACCCGTCCAACATGGCGTGGCTCACCGGCTACGACGGCTGGTCGTTCTACGTGCACCAGGCCGTCGTCGTCTTTCTCGACGCCGACCCGTGGTGGTGGGGGCGCGGCCAGGACGCCGCCGGCGCCCGCCGCACGGTGTGGATGGGCGAGGATCGCATCCGCGCCTATCCCGACGGCTACGTCCAGTCTCGCGAGCGCCACCCGATGCAGCATCTGGCGGCCGAGCTCGTCGACGACGGCCGTGCCCGCGCCCGCCTCGGCGTCGAGCTCGACAACTACTGGTACTCCGCCGCCGCCGACCGCGCCCTGCGCGCCGCCCTGCCCGAAGCACGCTTCGACGACGCGACCGCGCTGGTGAACTGGCAGCGCGCGGTGAAGTCGGAAACCGAGCTCACCTACATGCGCCGCGCCGCGCGCATCGTCGAGCGCATGCACGACGTCGTCCGCGCCGAGATGCGCCCGGGCGTGCGCAAATGCGACCTCGTCGCCAAGCTCACCGCCGCCGGCATCGAGGGCGCCGACGGTCACGGCGGCGACTACCCGGCGATCGTGCCCCTCCTACCCACCGGCCGCGCCGCCGCGGCGCCGCATCTCACCTGGGACGACGAGCCGTTCGAGCCCGGGGCCGCCACCTTCTTCGAGATCGCCGGCTGCCATCGGCGCTACCACGCGCCGCTGTGCCGGACGGTCCATCTCGGCCCGCCGCCGCGCTTCCTGCGCGACGCCGAACGCGCGCTCTTCGACGGGCTCGAGGCCGGCCTGGAGGCGGCGCGGGCCGGCAACCGGGCGTGCGACGTGGCCGCCGCGCTCCACACCGTCCTCGCCGCCGCCGGCATCCACCGCGACGCCCGCTGCGGCTACGCGGTGGGGCTCAGCTATCCCCCCGACTGGGGCGAGCGCACGATCAGCTTCCGCGCCGAGGACGACACGGTGCTGGAGCCCAACATGACCTTCCACTTCATGCCCGGGCTGTGGATGGAGGACTGGGGGCTCGAGATTACCGAGAGTATCGTCATCCGCGAGCGCGGCCCGGCCGAATGCCTCGCGGACTACCCGCGCGAGCTCGTGGTGATCGAGTAGCGCGCCGGCGCCCGGGCGCGGGTCGAACCGTCCGGTCGCGTCGCCGCGCCACGCGGGGAACGGGGGAGCGCCGGCACCGGCGCCACGCGCGACGACGCGACGCTCGCCCGACGAGACCTCGCCGCGCCGACCTCGCCATGGCACGGTCGTTGCTACGGCGCCGGCGACGACCGCGCGGAGTACCGGTTCGACGCGGCGGAGAAGGCGCCGCGCGTGGAGACCAGCTTGCAGGACGCACGTCAAACGGGCGCGGCCGCGGCGCCGACGCTGCGGCTGGCCGCGGCCGGCTTCGTCGCCACGGCGATCGCCTTCGGACCGGCGCGGATGGGCTTCGGCCTGTTCCTGCCCGCCTTTCGCGAGGATTTCGCGCTGTCGACGACGCTCGCCGGCCTCGTCGCCAGTGGCGGCTTTCTCGCCTTCCTCCTCGCCCTGCCGCTCACGGCCTGGCTCGCGACCCGGATCGGACAGCGGGCACCGGTCGTGGCGGGCGCCTTGTCGGCCACGGCGGGCTTCACGCTGGTGGCGGTGGCTTCGGGCAGCACCGCGCTCGCGGCGGGTATCGCGCTGGCGGGCGCGAGCGCCGGCTTCTGTTGGGCGCCCTTCAACGACGCCGCCGAGCGCGTGGTGCCGCCCGTGGCGCGTGCGGGCGCGCTCTCCGCCGTGTCGACGGGCACCACCCTGGGTGTGGCGGCGGCGGGGGCGCTCGCCCTCGGCGTCACCTTCGGCGCGTTCGAATGGCGCACGGCCTGGGGCGTCTTCGCGGCCGCCGGCGTCGTCGCGGCGCTCGCCGCCACCGTCGGCGTGCCGGGCGGGCGTCGCGACGCCCGCGGCGGCGGCGCCGGACGGCGGCTCGTGCACCGCGAGGCGCTGCCGCTCTACGGCGCGGCGCTGCTCTTCGGGGCGACGAACGCGGTCTATCTCTCCTTCGCCGCCGACCGCGTCGTCGCCGCGGGCGGCCTGCCTGGCCTGCCGGACGACGGCGCCTCGGCGGTGGTCTTCCTGGCCTACGGCGGCTGCGGCCTGGTCGGGCTGGCGACCGGCCGGATCGAGGCGCGCGTCGGCCTCGCCGCGCTGCTGGCGGCGATCTTCGCCGCCTTCGCCGCCTCGCTCGCGCTCGTCGCCCTGGCGCCCGGCTCCTGGCCCGGCGTCGTCGTCTCCGCCGGCCTGCACGGTGCGGCGGTGATGACGATCAGCGCGGTGCTCTCCTTTTGGAGCCTGCGCCTGTTCCCGGGACGCGGCTCGCTCGGCTTCACGGCGGCCCTCGTCGCCGCCGCCACCGGCAGCGTCCTCGGCCCGGCCTCGGCGGGACCGCTGGTCGAAGCGATCGGCCCGCGAGCCGCCTTTGCGACCCTCGCGCTTCCGCCGCTGGCGGTCGCGCTCGCCTTCGCCGCCCGAGCTGCGCGTGTCCGGTCCTGAGCGTGCCCCCACCGGCGAAGGCTCTTTCCCCCTGGCGGCGCCGGGCATCCGGCTGCGCTCTCGGATCAATCGCCCATCAGCGCGTCGAGGCGGTGCAGCACCGCCGACAGGGCGTTGCGCGTGTTGAAGCCGAGCGCGCGGACGTCGCCGCGCTCGGCCGCCTCCGCCTGCAGCTCCAGCTCGCGGGTGAAGACGGCGACCTCCCGCGCCCAGTCGAGCCGCGGCAGAAAGAGCCACCACATCCGCGCCGTGCGGTAGTACGCCTGGTCGTAGGCCAGAAGCAGCGGACCGTTGCCGATCAGCGCGCAGACCGCCTCGTGCAGCTCGAGGTCGATGCCGATGAACGCGTCGATGTCGGGCCGGTCGGGGTCGAGCGCGGCGGCATCGGCGCGCGCCTGCTCCAGCCTGCGCCGGTTCGCCGCACCGACGGCGCGCGGCGAGAGATCGCCGATGAGCTCGGCGAGGCGCATGCGAAAGGCGAGCGAGTCGCGCAGGCCGGCGGTGTCGACCGCGGTGACGGTGGTCGGCACGCCGTGGCGGCTCACCACCAGCCCCTCGTAGGCGAGGCGCTGAAAGACGCTCCTGAGCGGCGTGCGCGAGACCCGGAACTCGGCCGCCAGCGCGTCGATGTCGAGGCGGTGGCCCGGCGGGTAGCGGTGACGCACGATCCGGGTGCGCAGCTCGCGGTGGAGATAGGCGAAGCGTCGCGCCGCCGGGGTGTCGTCACCACCGGCGGAGGCGGGCGCGGCCGGCCGCCCCGGCGCTATTTCACCGTCACGCACGTGCACGGCGCGAGGCTGGTCACCTTGTGCGAGACGCTGCCGAGCAGGAGGCCCTCCATGTCGCCGGTGCCGCGGCTGCCCATCACGATGGCGTCGATGCCGCGGTCCTTGGCGAACTCGACGATCGAGCGCGCCGGCTGACCGCGCTTGATGATGGCCTCCTTGGGCGTCACCCCGGCCTCGATGGCCCGGGCCTTGGCGTCGGCGACGATGTCGCCGGCGTAGCCCTTGAGGGCGTCGTCGGGGCGGTTCATCGGCCCACCCGCACGCACCATCGAGAGCGAGGCCTCGAGCGGGCTGTGGTGGCGGAAGACGCACAGGAGCGAGAGCTCGCCGCCGAAGCGCTTGGTGAGTTCCAGCGCGCTGTCCAGCGCGCGCGCCGCCCCCTCGGACCCGTCGAGCGGCACCAGGATGTTCGCGAACACGGCCGACCACCTCCGTCCTAGTGGAAGGCGAGATCGCGCAGGAACAGCGCGATCTGCGGGAACAGGATCAAGGCGACGCTGACGCCGAGAAGGATGAGCACGAACGGCGGCGTGCCGCGGATGACGTCGACATACGGGCGTTTGAAGACGGCGATGGCGGTGAAGATGTCACAGCCGAAGGGGGGCGTCGCCGAGCCGATCGCCACCTGCAGGGTGACGATGACGCCGACCAGCACCGGATCGAGGCCGGTCGCCTGCACCAAGGGCGCGAAGATCGGCACCATGACCAGGATGACGACGATCGGGTCGACGAACATGCAGCCGACGAAGAAGGCGATCGAGACCGCGATCAGCACCATCGTCGGCCCGGCCTCGGCGAGACCGAGGGCGGCGATGATCTCCTGCGGAATCTGCGCGAAGGAGATCGCCCAGGAGAACGCCGCACCGATGCCGACAAGGATGAAGACCACCGCGGTGATCAGCCCGGTCGACATCGCAATCTCCCAGAGCTCGCCGAGCTTCAAGGAGCGGAAGATCACGAACTCGAGCAGGAAGGCGTAGAGCACGCAGACGGCGGCGGCCTCGGTCGGGCTGAAGACGCCGCCGTAGATGCCGCCGACGATGATGACCGGAAAGCCGAGCGGCCAGACCGCGCGCTTCATGACGTCGAGGCGCTCGGACCTCGTCGCCTTGGGCAGCGTCGGGATGTCGTGGAGATAGGCGTAGGCCACCGAATAGGCCGAGAACAGCGCGAGGATGAGCAGCCCGGGACCGACCCCGGCGATGAAGAGCTCGGAGATCGAGGTGCCGGAGACGACGCCGTAGACGATCATCGCGATCGACGGCGGGATCAGCATGGCGATGTCGCTGGCGTTGACGATGAGGGCCAGGACGTAGCTGTCCTTGTAGCCGGCCTCGAGCATGCGCGGTCGCAACGGCCCGCCGATGGCGACGACGGTGGCCTGGGTCGAGCCCGAGACCGCGCCGAAGAGCGTGCAGGTGGCCGCCGCCGTCACCCCGAGCCCGCCCTTCACGTGGCCGACGAACTTCATGATCAGGTCCAAGAGCCGGTCGGCCGAGTGCCCCCGGGTGATGATGTCGGCGGCGAGGATGAACATCGGCACGGCGGTGAGCGCCGCCGGCCTGATGCCGCCCAGCATCTGCTGGACCATGATGTCGGGCGAGATGCCGGAAAAGAACCCGAAGAAAGCGACGAAGGTCGCCGCCAACAGCGGGACCATCATCGGAAAGCCCAACAGCAGCAGGACGACCATGGTCGCGATCATGGCGAGCGTCATCGCCGGCTCTCCTCAGACCTGCTGCTCGCCGGCGTCGTCGTAGCTGTCGACGGTGGTGGCCGAGAGGTAGATGTCGCGCTCGGTGAGGTTGCGCACCGCCCCCATCAGATACTGCAGGCCG
>JAAAPF010000150.1 GCA_009908425.1 Alphaproteobacteria bacterium | reverse complement strand
AGGGCCGCGTCCTCGCCGGTGAGCGAGCCGCGGCCGATCTTGACCTCGTGGTCGTCGACGGTGGCGATGAGCCCCTCGCCCACCTTCGCCTCGAAGGCGTCGAGCCGGCCGAGCGCCACGCCCCGGTTCGAGGCGGCGCGCAGCATCGCCTTGCCGAGCGGATGCTCGCTCCCCTGCTGCGCCGAGGCGGCGACGCGCAGGAGCTCGTCCTCGCCCACGCCCGCCGCCGGCACGAGCCGCTCGACCTCGGGCTCGCCCTTGGTGAGCGTGCCGGTCTTGTCGAAGACGACGACGTCGACGCCGTGGGCGCGCTCGAGCGTGTCGATGTCGCGGATGAGGATGCCGGCCTTCGCCGCGGCGCCGGTGCCCGCGACGAGCGCGGTCGGCGTGGCGAGGCCCAGCGCGCAGGGACACGCGATGACCAGCACCGAGACGGCGGCGATCAGCGCCGGCTCGAAGGCGGCGCCGGCGGCGAGCCAGCCGACCAGGGTGAGCACCGCGACGACGAGCACGGTCGGCACGAAGACCGCGCTCACCCGGTCGACGAGGCGCTGGATCGGCGCCTTGCCGGCCTGGGCCTGCGCCACCAAGCGGCCGATCTTGGCGAGCGTGGTGTCCTCGCCGATGCGCTCGGCGCGCACGCGCAAGAGCCCGCCGCCGTTGATGGCACCGGCGACGACGCGGTCGCCGACGCGGCGCGCCACCGGCAGGCTCTCGCCCGTCAAGAGGCTCTGGTCGAGCTCGCTCTCACCCCTCGTGATCAAGCCGTCGACGGCGACGCGCTCGCCGGGCTTCACCACCGTGATGTCGCCGACGGCGACCGCGTGGACGGGCACCTCGACGGTCTCGCCGCCCTTGAGGACGTTGGCGCGCTGGGGGCGCAGGTTCATGAGCTCGCGCAGGGCTGCGGAGGCCGAGCGCTTGGCGCGCGCCTCCAGCACCTTGCCGGCGAGGATGAGCGTGATGATGACGGCCGAGGCCTCGAAGTAGAGCGCGCCGGAGGCGGCCGCCCCCTGCGTCGCCAAGAGGTACACGCTGTAGAGATAGGCGGCGCTGGTGCCCATCGCCACCAGCTGGTCCATGTTGCCCGAACGCTGCTTCAGAGCACCCCAGGCGGCGCGGTAGAAGCGGCGGCCGATCCAGAGCTGGACGGGCGTGGCGAGCACGAGCTCGACCCAGCCCGGCAGGTGCCAGCCGGTGCCGGCGGCCATCGCCACCATCTGGGCCACCAGCGGCAGCGACAGCGCCGCGGCGACGGCGAGCTCGACGAGATCGCGCCGCGCGGCGCGGGCCTCGGCGTCGTCCTCCTCGGCTTGCGCTTCGTCCGCGAGCCGGGCGTTGTAGCCCGCGCGTTCGACCGCGTCGGTGAGCGCCGCGCGGTCGGCGACGTCGGGCAGGATGCGGACCTCGGCGTTGTCGAGGGCGACGTTGACGCTCGCCGAGAGCACGCCGGGCACGGCCAAGAGCGCCTGCTCGACCCGCTTCGCGCAGCTCGTGCAGGTCATGCCGTCGATCTGGAGCCCCAGGCGCTGCTCGCGGACGCCGAAGCCGGTCGCGTTGACGGCGTCGACTAGCGCCGCCGGGTCGACCCGCTCGGCGTCGTAACGCACGTCCGCGCGCTCGAGCGCGACGTTGACGTCGGCGTCGGCCACACCCCCGACCTCCTTCAGGGCGCGCTCGACCCGGCCGGCACAGCCGGCGCAGGTCATGCCCGTGACGGGCAGGCTCAACCGCTCGGTGGCGACGTCGGCGACGGCGATGTCCATGGCAGGCCTTCCTCCGCTGCTGAAAGGAAGGTGGGGCTTCCACGAACTGGAAGGTCAATGGCACCGTCTCAACAGGCGCAGTCGTCCTGTCACCCTGTCCGCTCGCTCTCGTCGAGGTGGCAAGCGCAGGCGGGACACCTCCCGTGGCGGGCTGCGGCTACCCGCCGGTGTTGGTCACCGCGAGCCCCGCGCCGCTAACACTGATCATGACGCATCGCCGTGCGCTCCCGCTCTCGGAGAACGAGGTGTTTTTTTGCCGCCGCCGCCGGTGCTGGCGGCGGCGGCTTCGGCGCCTCAGTCGGCGTGATGCTTGAAGGACAGCTTCAGCTTGGTGCGAAAGTCGCCGACCCGGCCGTCTTCGACGACCAGATCCTGCTCGATCACCTCCGCTACCCGCAGATCCCGCAACGTCTTGGACGCCGTTTCGATGGCGACGGTCGCCGCTTTCTCCCAGGATTCGCTGCTGGTGCCGACCACCTCGACCACATTGTAGACGTTCTCGGTCATGGGACCCTCCCTGTCGTTGATTCAGCGGGTCGCACCGTCTGTAGCGAGCCGATGCCCGCAAGCACCCGCTGGACGGACGAAACGATCGCACGGGGCGCGCGTTCCGGCGGTCGCTTCGCGACAGCCATCGGTGACGAACCAGCCGGTCGCCTTCGCGTCGGGTCTGCGCGCGACGATGCCGGAGCGCCGGCTACCCGACCCGAACCATGGCGCTCCTCCCCGATCGCGGTCGCGCGGCCGCCGTCTCAGTAGGCGCCGGTGAGGTAGGGCGGGCGGACCGAGAGGTGGTTGTCGACGGCCTTGGCGCCCTTGATGCTCCGGGCGGCGACCTCGACGGCGTGGCGCTCGGTCTCGCTGGCGACGAAGCCCCACAGGCCGACGGTGCCGTCGGTGGCGATGACGTTGAGCGTGGTGGTGGTGGCGAGACCCGCTTTCTGCACCTCGTCGAGGACGGCCTGGGCGAGCTGCTGATCGCTCAGCCCCACCGGCTCGGAGGTCTGCTCCACCGCCTTGACCAGGACCCGCAGGAGATCGGTGCGGGCGACGAGGCCCAGCAGACGGCCGTCCTCGACGACCGGCACGCGCTTGACGTGGTGACGCTCCATGAGCTCGGCGATCTCGCTCAACGCGGCATCGGGTCCGGCCGTCACCAGGCGCGTGGTCATGACGTCGGCCGCGCGCTGGCCGTGCGCTTTGAGATAGGCCCTGGCGCGGTCCTCGGTGGAGCGGAACAGCTCCTGCCACCACGACGGCCGGCTCTCGGTACCGGTCTCCTCCCGGTGCAGAAGATCGCCCTCGGAGACCAGGCCGACGAGGCGGCCGTCGTCGACGACGGGCGCCGCGCTGATCCGGCGCTCGACCAGGAGCTGGGCGAGCGCGCTCACCGCCGTCGACGGCGCCACGGTCACGATGTCGGTCGTCATGATGTCCCGGGCACGCATGGCAATCTCCCTCGCGACGATCGACGGCCGGCGGCGGACCGCCACGTCGCCGCATAGCTGCTGCGGATACCGCTCACGTTGACTTCGATCAAACCCGCCCGATGGTCGTCGCTCGGCCGGTCGACGCCGTCGCGGTCGACGCACCCAACCGAAGGTCGCACATTGTCGCAACCGCTGCACCGCTCGCGAGGCTTCCTCCTCCTGCTCGTCGCCCTCACCGCGATGGGCCCGTTCGCCATGCAGATCTTCCTGCCGTCGCTGCCGGCGATTCAGGCGGCCTACGGCGTCGACGTCGCCACCGCCCAGCTCGTCTTCAGCCTGTCGGGGGTGGCGATGGCGCTCGGCACCCTCGCCTACGGCCCGCTCGCCGACCGCCACGGCCGCCGGCCGGTGCTGATCGTCGCCGTCGTCCTGTTCGTGGTGGGCAGCGTCGTCGCCACCTTCGCCCCCACCATCGAGCTCCTGATCGTCGGCCGCATCGTCCAGGCCGCCGGCGGCGTCGCGGGGCTGGTACTCAGCCGCACGATCGTGCGCGACCTGTTCGACCGCTCGCGAGCGGCGGAGATGATCGCCTGGCTCACCGTCGGCATGGTGGCGGTGCCGATGGTGTCGCCGACGATCGGCGGCGTGCTGGTCGACTTCACCTCCTGGCGGCTGAACTTCCTGGTGCCGGGCGTGGTCGGGGTGCTGTTGTTCGTCGCCACCCTCGCGGCCCTGCCCGAGACCCGGCCCGCCGCCACCGCGGCGCGCACCGGCGGCGGCATGTTCGAAGGCGCGGGCAAGCTCCTGCGCCACCCCAACTTCCTCGGCTACGCGCTGCACGCCACGGGGTCGTTCTCCGCCTTCTTCGCCTTTCTCGCCGGCGCGCCCTACGTCGTGCAGGAGGTGATGGGCGAGCCCGCGACGGTCTACGGCCTCTGGTTCATCGCCAACGCCTTCGGCTTCATGCTGGGCAACGTCACCGCGGCGCGGCTCTCGGCGTGGTTCGGCCTGGATCGGATGATCGCCCTCGGCACCCTTTTGGTGATCGCCGGTGTGGGCACCACGCTCGCGGTCATGCTGGGCGGGCTCTGGACCCCGGCGGCGCTGTTCGTGCCGATGATCGCCACCGCCTACGGTCAGGGCCTGGGCATGCCCAACGCCCAGGCCGGAGCACTCTCGGTCGACCCCGAGCTCGCCGGCACCGCCTCCGGGCTGGCCGGGTTCGTGCAGATGGCCGTCGCCTCGGGCGTCGCCCAGCTCGTCGGTGTCATGCAGAACGGGACGCCCTATCCGATGCTGGCGGTGATGCTGGTCTGCGGCGCCGGCATGGTGGGCTCGTTGGCGCTGATCCGTCTGCCGGTCCGCGCGGCGACCCAGCCGGCGGAATGACCGCCGCTCAGCGCGGCGCCGGCAGCATGGCACCGGCAACCGCACCGAGGCGGTCGCGGATGGCGGCCCAGTCGACAGCCTCCTCGTCGCGGACGAGACGCGGGAGCGGGCGGTCGTCGAGGCGGACATCGGCGGTGGCCTCGGCCCGATCGAGGGCGCCGTCGCCGTCCCGGTCGTAGGCCGCGACGACCCGCGCGACGCCGGCCGTGTTCAAGGTCGCCAGGCTGAGCGCGATCACCGTCTGCTCGCGAACCGACAGCTCGGCGCGCCGGGCGAGGAACCAGGCGTTGGCGTCGCGGCGGAGGTCGTCGATCTCGGCGACCGCGAGGCGACCGTCGTCGTCGGCGTCGGCCGCCGCGAACGCCGTCTCGAAGCAGCGCGTCGCCGGCGCGTCGACGCAGAGCGCCACCAGCTCGCCGGCGAGCCGGTCGAACCGTGCCACCGCATCCTCCGGCGCCGCCCGCGCGCTCAGCGCGAACCCCACCAGCACCGCCAGCACCAGCCCTCTCATCCGCCGTCCTCCGCTGCGGTCGCGAGCGCCTTGAGCCGGTAGAGCGCGTCGAGCGCCTCGCGCGGCGTCAGCGTGTCCGGGTCCAGCGCCCGGAGCTCGTGCTCCAGCCGCGACGGCTCCTGTTCGGGCTCCGGCTCCAGCCCCTGAAACAGCGGCAGATCCGCCGCCAGGCGCGCCGGGCCGGCCTTGGCCTGGCGCTCGAGCCGGTCGAGCAGGACCTCGGCGCGGGCCACCACCGCGGGCGGCAGGCCGGCGAGGCGCGCGACGTGAAGACCGTAGGAACGATCGGCGCGGCCGCTCACCACTTCGTGAAGGAATACCACCTCGGCCCGCCATTCGCGTACTTTCATCGTGTGGCAGGCGAGACGCTCCAGGCGTGCCTCCAGATCGGTCAGCTCATGATAATGCGTCGCGAACAGCCCCCGGCAGCGGACCACGTCGTGGAGGTGCTCCACCACCGCCCAGGCCAGCGACAGGCCGTCGTGGGTGGCGGTGCCGCGGCCGATCTCGTCGAGGATGACGAGCGAGCGGGCCGAGGCCTGGTTCAGGATCGCCGCGGTCTCGACCATCTCGACCATGAAGGTGGAGCGCCCGCGGGCGAGGTCGTCGGCCGCACCCACGCGCGAGAACAGCCGGTCGACGACGCCCAAGCGAAAGCGCGCCGCCGGCACGAAGGCGCCGGCCTGCGCCAGGATCACCAACAGCGCGTTCTGGCGCAGGAAGGTGCTCTTGCCCGCCATGTTGGGGCCGGTGAGCAGCCATAGGCGATCGTCGTCGCCGAGCTTGCAGTCGTTGGCGACGAAGCGCCCGCCGTCGCGGTCGACCGCGGCCTCGACCACCGGGTGGCGGCCGGCTTCGACAACGAAGGCGAGATCGTCGCCGAGCTCCGGGCGCACCCACCCCTCGGCGACGGCGAGATCGGCCCAGGACGCGGCGACGTCGAGCTCGGCGAGTGCCGCGGCGACGGCGGTGAGAACCGGACCGCTGCGGACCACCTCGCCGGTGAGCGCCTCGAGGAGCTCCTGCTCGCGCGCCCGCGCCCGGGCGTCGGCCTCGTGCAGCTTCAACTCCAACTCGGTCAACTCCGGCGTCGCGAAGCGCGCGGCGTTGGCGAGCCCCTGGCGGCGGACGAACCGTGCGGGCAGCTTGTCGGCGTGCGGGGCGCCGACCTCGACGAAGAAGCCGAGCATGTGGTTGTGACGTACCTTGAGGCCGGTGATACCGGTCTCGGTGCGGAGCTCCGCCTCCATCGCCGCGATGTGACGCCGCCCCTCGTCGCGCAGGCTGCGCGCGGCGTCGAGCTCGGCGTCGAACCCCTGCCGCACGGCTTCGCCGTCGCGCGCCAACCGTGGCGGCGTGTCGACCAGCGCGGTCGCCAAGCGCTCGCCGAGCGCCGCCTCCGCCGCCAGCTGGGCCACCGCCACCGCCAAGGGCGTCGCGGCGTCGGCGAGAAGCGCGTACAGGCGCCCGGCGGCGTCGAGCGCGCGGGCGACCACGCCGAGGTCACGCGGCCCGCCGCGGGCGAGACCGAGCCGGCCGAGCGAGCGCTCGAGGTCCGGCGTCTCGCCGAGCACCTCGCGCACCCGGCGGCGCCGCTCGGCGTCGTCGACCAGGGCGGCGACCCGATCGTGGCGCGCCGCGATGGCGTCGCGCTCCGTCAACGGGCCGGTGAGGTGGCGCTTCAACAGCCGCGCGCCGGCGGCGGTGCGGGTGCGGTCGACGGCGCCCAGGAGGGTGGCGCCGCGCTCGCCGGCGAGGGGCTCCACCAGCTCCAGGTTGCGGCGCGTCGCCGGATCGAGGCCGAGCCGGCCTTCCACGGTCTGGCTGCGCAGCGGCTGAAGGGTCGGGCGCGCGCCCTTCTGGGTGAGCTCGACATAGGCCAGCACCGCCCCCGCGGCGCCGAGCTCGACCGCGGCGAAGGTGCCGAAGGCGTCCAGGCTGTCGACGCCGTAGGCCCGCCGCAGCCGCTCCGCGCCCGCGGCCGGCGCCAGCTGGTGGGCCTCCAGCGGCACCAGCCGGTCGCGCCAGTCGGCGAGCGCCGGCGCGAGCTCGGGATCGGCCGCAGCGCTCTCGGCCAGCAGCAGCTCCTTCGGCGCCAGCCGCGCCAGCTCCGCGGCCACCGCATCGCGGCCCGTCGCCAGGGTCTGGAAGTGCCCGCTCGCGAGCTCGAGCCAGGCCACGGCGACGTCGCCGGCGTCGACGGCGAGGGCGGCGAGAAAGCTCGGCTCGCGGGCGTCGAGGAGCTCGTCCTCGGTGAGCGTGCCGGGGGTGACGATGCGCACCACGTCGCGCTGGACGAGCTTGTTCGGCCCTTTGCGCTTTTTGGCCTCCTCGGGATCCTCCAGCTGCTCGCAGACGGCGACCCGAAAGCCGCGGCGGATCAACCGCTGCAGATAGGCCTCGGCGTTGTGGACCGGCACCCCGCACATGGCGACGTCCTCGCCGCCGTCCTTGCCCCGGCGGGTCAGCGCGATGTCGAGCGCTTCGGCGGCGACCACGGCGTCGTCGAAGAACAGCTCGTAGAAATCGCCCATGCGGTAGAACAAGAGCGTCTCCGGGTGCTGCGCCTTGAGCGCCCGATATTGGCGCATCATCGGCGTGCTCGCCGCGTCGTCCGTCACCACCGCCGTCCGTCGTCGCTCGGCCGTCCTTCAGCGCTCCTTAAAGGTTCGGCGCGACCCTGGCGGGAGATCAGGACGGTGTCGGGCGTCGCCCGAGCCGGGGAGGAGGAGCCCCGATGAGTCGCGCCTTCGAACGTTCCGCCGCCTATCTCCAACGTCATCTCGACGGTGGTTGGACCGACGCCGAGGCCAACGCCGAGGTGCTGAGCGACGAACTCGCCGCCCGCGATTGGCCCGCCCGCGCCACCGCGATCGACTGGTTTCTCTGGAAGCTCGCCACCCAGATGCTCGACGCGCGCCGGACCGAAGCCGTGGTCGACCGCGACCTCGGCTTCGTGCGGGCCTGCCCGACCATCGACGCCTATGTCGAGACCGCCCGCCACACCCTCGCCGCAGCGCTCATCCGCCTCGACGACCACCCCGCGCCGCTCGCCGACCCCTATCACGCCGTAGTGTTCGCCCTGTCGCCGCTCGCCGTCCACCGCATGGTCTTCGACGCCTGGCTCGCCGACGCCGCGCTCGACCGCTTCGCCGAGGCCTGGCGCGACCTGCCCGGCCACAGCTTTCTCGCGATGGCGGCGCACCCCGACGACACCCTGGTCGCGATGCTCGCCCGCGACGCCTTTTGGCGGACCATGCTCGGCCGCGCCACCGGGCTCTGAGCACCGCCGCCCGCCACCACCGCCACTCACGCCTCGGCTTGGGCCGACCGCTTTTCCGCCTTGCGGCGGGCATTGGCGTCCAAGAGTCGCTTTCTGAGCCGGATCGACTTCGGCGTGACCTCGACCAGCTCGTCGTCGGCGATATAGGCGAGCGCCCCTTCGAGCGAGAGCTTCACCGGCGGGCTGAGCTGGACGTTGTCGTCCTTGCCGGAGGCGCGGACGTTGGTGAGCTGCTTGCCCTTCAAGGGGTTGACGTCGAGGTCGCTGGCGCGGGCGTGCTCGCCGATGATCATCCCCGGATAGACCTTCGTGCCCGGCGCGATGAAGAGCGCTCCGCGCTCCTCGAGGTTCCAGAGCGCGTAGGGCACGGCGTCGCCCCGCTCGGTCGACACGATGACGCCGGTGCGGCGGGCCGGAATGGCGCCCTTGTAGGGGGCGTAGCCGTGGAAGAGCCGGTGCATGACGCCGGTGCCGCGGGTCAGCGTCAAGAACTCGCCCAGAAAGCCGATCAGCGCGCGGCTCGGCGCGTGCAGCACCAGCCGCTGGCGGTCGGCGCCGGTGGGCCGCATCTCGACGAGCTCGGCGCGGCGCTGGGTGAGCGCGTCGATGACCGGGCCGGTGTAGGCCTCGTCGAGGTCGGCCACGACCTCCTCGATCGGCTCCAGCTTCTTGCCGGTCTCGGGGTCGGTGGTGACGACGACGCGCGGGCGGCTGATCGACAGCTCGTAGCCCTCGCGCCGCATGGTCTCGATCAGGATGGCGAGCTGGAGCTCGCCGCGCCCGGCGACCTCGAAGGCCTCGCCGGCACCGTCCTGGGTGATGCGGAGCGCGACGTTGCCCTCGGCCTCGCGGAAGAGGCGCTCGCCGATCAGCCTGGAGGTCACCTTGCCGCCCTCCTCGCCGGCGAGCGGGCTGTCGTTGACCGAAAACGTCATCGCCAGCGTCGGCGGGTCGATCGGCTGCGACGGGATCGGTTCGGTGACCTCCGGATCGCACAGCGTGTCGGCGACCGTCGCCTCGTCGAGGCCGGCGAGGGTGACGATGTCGCCGGCCTCCGCCACCTCCAGGGGCGTGCGGACGAGCCCGCGATAGGCCAGGAC
>JAAAPF010000331.1 GCA_009908425.1 Alphaproteobacteria bacterium | reverse complement strand
ACTTTTGATAGAGGTCTTCGGCTGCGCTGACGGACGCCACGGCGAAAGGACACGCGCGCCGCTTCGGCGGGAGGACGAATGCCGGTCGCGAACGCCGAGATCGCCGAGCTGTTCGAGCGCTACGCCGCGCTGTTGGAGATCGAGGGCGCCAACGCCTTCCGTGTCCGCGCCTACCGCAACGCCGCGCGCACCATCGAGAACCTGCCGCAGAGCGCGGCCGGGATGCTGGACGAGGGCGCCGACCTCTCGGAGCTTCCCGGCATCGGCGAGGACCTGGCCGGCAAGATCGCCGCCATCGTCGAGAGCGGCGGCTTCGAGGAGCTCGACGCGCTCGAAGGCGAGGTGCCGGAGGGGCTCGCCGCGATGAGCGACCTGCCGGGGCTCGGCCCCAAGCGCACCGCCCAGCTTCACCGCGAGCTCGGCGTCGACGACCTCGACGACCTGCGCGCCGCCGCCGAGGCCGGCGAGGTGCGCGCGCTCGACGGCTTCGGCCGGACGCTCGAGCAGACGATCCTCGACGCCATCGCGCGGCGCGCCGGCCAGGAGAAGCGCTTTCGCCTCGCCACCGCCGAGCAGCTCGCCGAGCCGCTTTTGGCCCATCTCCGCGACGTCGAGGGCGTCGAGCAGGCCGAGATCGCCGGCAGCTACCGTCGCCGCAAAGAGACCGTGGGCGATCTCGACATCCTGGTCGTCGCCCGGGAGGACTCGCCCGTCATGGACCGCTTCGCCGGCTACGACGACGTCGACGAGGTCGTCTCCCAGGGCGAGACCCGCTCCACCGTGCGGCTCAGGAACGGCCTGCAGGTGGATCTCAGGGTGATGGAGGCGGCCGCCTACGGCGCGGCGCTGCACTACTTCACGGGCTCCAAGGCCCACAACATCCGCACCCGCCGCATCGCCGTCGACAAGGGTTGGAAGCTCAACGAGTACGGCCTGTTCGAGGACGACGAGCGGATCGCCGGCAGGGACGAGGCGGAGGTCTACGAGGCCCTCGGCCTGGTCTGGATGCCGCCCGAGCTCAGGGAGGACAGGGGCGAGATCGAGGCGGCGGAGAGGGGGGAGCTGCCCGAGCTGGTCACCCTCGACGCCATCCGTGGCGATCTCCACTGCCACACCACCTGGAGCGACGGCCGCGACACCGCGCGCGCCATGGCCGAGGCCGCCAAGGCGCGCGGCTATACCTATCTCGCCGTCACCGACCACTCGCGCCACAGCCGGGTCGCAGGCGGCCTCGACCCCGACCGGTTGGCCGAGCAGATCGACGAGGTCGACCGCCTCGCCGACGAGCTCGACGGCATCCGCCTCCTCAAGGGCTCCGAGGTCGACATTCTGGAGGACGGCTCGCTCGACCTGCCCGACGACATTCTCGCCCGGCTGGATCTGCGCGTCTGCTCGCTGCACGACAAGCTGGACCTGCCGCAGGCGAAGCAGACCGAGCGGGTGATCCGCGCGATGGACAACCGCTGGTTCAACATCCTGGCCCACCCGACGGGCCGGCTCATCGACAAGCGCGAGCCGGCGGCGCTGGACATGGAGACGGTGCTGGCGGCCGCACGCGAGCGCGGCTGCTTTCTCGAGATCAACGCCCAGCCGGAACGCCTCGACCTCAAGGACACGCACGCCCGCATGGCGAAGGAGATGGGCGTCAAGCTCGCGATCTCGACCGACGCGCACGGCACCTCGGGCCTCGCGGCGATGCGCTTCGGCATCGATCAGGCCCGGCGCGGCTGGCTCGGCCCGGACGACGTGCTGAACACGCGTTCGTGGCGGGATCTCGCCGAGCTCCTGGATCGGTCGTGAGGGAGAGGTCGGCCATGGACTTCACCGACGGCCCGCCCGAGCGCTTCACCCCGATCGACAAGCTCTCGAAGAGCGACGCCCGCGCCGAGGTCGAGGCGCTGCGCGACGCCATCGCCCACCACGACCACCTCTACTACGTCGAGAACGCGCCCGAGATCTCGGATGCCGCCTACGACCGGCTGTTCCACCGCCTGGAAGAGCTGGAAGAGAGGTTCGCGGAGCTGCGTTCGCCCAACTCGCCGACCCGGCGGGTGGGCACCGCCCCGCTGGCGGAGCTCGCCGAGGTCCGCCACCTGGCGCCGATGCTGTCCTTGAACGCGGTGAGCGACGCGGACGAGGTCGCGGGCTTTCTCGACCGCCTGGAGGACGAGGCCCGCGAGCTGGTCCTCGAGCCCAAGTTCGACGGGCTCTCGGTCGAGCTGGTCTACGAGGACGGCCGGTTCCGGCGCGGCGCCACCCGCGGCGACGGCACCAGCGGCGAGGACGTCACCGCCAACCTGCGCACGATCGGCGCGCTGCCTTTGGAGCTGCGCGGCGACGACACGCCCGAGCGGGTCGCCGTGCGCGGCGAGGTGCTGCTGGCCCGATCGGACTTCCAGGCGCTCAACAAGGCCCGGGTCGAGCGCGGCGAGGAGCCCTTCGCCAACCCGCGCAACGCCGCCGCCGGCACCGTGCGCCGGCTCGAGTCCAAGGCGGTGGCGCGGGTGCCGCTGGATCTCGTCGCCTACGAGATCCTGGCCCTCGACGGCGAGCGCGGCGAGACCCATTGGGCCGACCTGGAGCGCCTCGCCGCCTGGGGCTTCAAGACCGACCCCCACAACACCCGCGCCCGCGATCTCGACGCGATCGCGGACTTTCACCGCTGGCTGCGGGACCAGCGCGACGATCTCGACTGGGAGATCGACGGCGTCGTTCTCAAGGTCGACGATCTGGAGGCGCGCGAGCGGCTCGGCACCCGCGCGCGCAGCCCGCGCTGGGCGCTCGCCTGGAAGTTCCCGCCGCGCGAGGAGGTGACCACGCTCGAGGACATCGTCGTCCAGGTCGGCACCAGCGGCATCCTCACCCCCGTGGCCCTGCTGGCGCCGGTGGACGTCGGCGGCGTCACGGTGAGCCGGGCGACGCTCCACAACGAGGGCGAGGTCCGAAGAAAGGACGTGCGCGTCGGCGACAAAGTGCGGATCGCGCGCGCCGGCGACGTCATTCCCGAGGTCGTCGAGCGCGTGAAGCAGCCGGGCGTGGAACGCGGCGAGCCCTTCGCGATGCCGCAGCGCTGCCCTTCCTGCGGCACCGAGGTGGTCCGCGAGGGCGCCCATGTCCGCTGTCCCGCCGGGCTCGCCTGTCCCGCCCAGCTGCGCGGCCGCCTCGTCCACTACGGCTCGCGCGACGCCCTCGACATCGAGGGGCTGGGCGAGCGCACCGCGGCGCAGCTCGTCGACCGCGGGTTCGTCGCCGATCTGGCCGATCTCTACGCGCTCGGCATGGCCGACCTCGAAGGTCTCGAAGGCTTCGGTCGGACCTCGGCCAAGGCGCTCGTCGACGCCATCCAAGGGGCGAAGGCACCTCCCCTCGACCGCTTTCTCCACGCGCTGGCGATCCGCCATGTCGGCCGGCGCGTGGCGCGGCTGCTCGCGGGCGCGTTCGAGACGCTCGACACGCTGCGCGGGGCGAGTGTCGCGGAGCTGGAAGCGATCGAGGACATCGGCCCCGCCACGGCGGCGAGCGTACACGAGTTCTTGAACGATCCGTCCAACCGCGACGTCCTCGAGCGCATGGCCGCGGCGGGTGTGCATCCCGTCCCGCTCGACCGCGAGGCGGCGGGTCCGCTCGACGGGCTCAGCTTCGTCTTCACCGGCGCGCTCGCCGACTTCAGCCGCGACGAGGCCCGCGCCGAGGTCGAGCGTCGTGGTGGGCGGGTCACCGAAAGCGTGAGCGGCCGGACCGACTACGTGGTGGTGGGCGCGGATCCGGGCGCCACGCGCGACCAGGCGGAGGCCGAGGGCGTGCGGATCGTCGACGAAGAGGGGTTCAAGCGGCTGCTCGCGGGCGAGACGCCCTGAGCGCCGAACCACAGGGGAGTGGCGTGATGAAGGCACCGACGACGTGGCTGGTGGTGGCGGACGCGGGCGGGGCTCGGCTGTTCGACGTCGACGCCAACGGCGTGCTGACCCGGACGCCGCACACGACGATCGCGGCCGATCCGGCGGCGTCGCGCGAGATCGCCAGCGACCGGCCGGGGCGCACCTTCGACAGCATGGGCGAGGGCCGCCACGCCAAGGAGGAGCCGACCGACCCGCACCGCTACGAGAAGAAGCGCTTCGCCCACACGCTCGCCGAGCGGCTGGAAACGGCGGTCAGCCGCCACGAGGTCGACCGCCTGGTGGTGGCCTCGCCGCCGCAGCTCCTGGGCGATCTGAGGGCGGCGATGTCCGACGTGCTGGCGAAGGCGGTGGCCGCCGAGGTCCACAAGGACCTCACCAAGCTGCCGCCGCACGAGCTCGAGCGCTACCTCGCCGACGAGCTCCGCGCCGCCGTCCGCCCCACCGCGACATGAAGGAACGCGCGCGATGACGATGACGCTCACCAGCACCGCCTTCGCCCAGGGTGGGGAGATCCCCCGCGCGTACACCTGCGACGGCGACGACCTGTCGCCGCCGTTCGCCTGGAGCGGGGTGCCGGCGGGCACCCGTAGCCTGCTCCTCGTCTGCGACGATCCCGACGCGCCCGGCGGCATCTTCCGCCACTGGGCCGCCTTCAACATCCCGCCGGACTGGCGCGGGCTGGCGGCGGGCTACGGCCCCGAGACCCTGGAGCCGGGCTTTCGCCAGGCGATCAACGACTTCGACAAGCCGGGCTACGGTGGGCCCTGTCCACCCCCGGGCGATCCGCCACACCACTACCATTTCCGCCTGAGCGCGCTCTCCGAGGAGATCGTCGCCGCCGGGCCCGGGGCGAGCTGCCTCGAGGTGCAGACCCTGGCGCGGCCGTTGGTCCTCGAATTCGTCGAGCTGGTGGGTGTCTACGGCCGATGAGGTTCGCCCGTCCGGCGCTGGTCCTCGTCCTGCTCGCGCTGGCGGGCGGCTGCGCGACCCGCGAGCCGCCCGCCGCGTCCGACCCGCCCGCGGCGGCGGCTCCGCCGGCGGCGGAGCCCGATTTCGAAGACCGCCTCGCCCGCGCCGGCGTGCCGCTGGATCTGCCCGACGAGGGCAAGGCGCTCGTGGTCAACATCCCGGCTTTCGAGCTCATCGCCTTCGAGGACGCCGAACCGGTGTTCGAGAGCCGGGTCATCGTCGGCACGCCGGCGAACCCGACGCCGGTCCTGGAGACCCACACCACCAAGGTCCGGTTTCGGCCGACCTGGCGGCCGACGCCGAACATGATCGCGAGCGGCGAGTACCAGGACCGCGTCTGGCCGCCGGGCGAGAACAACCCGCTCGGGCTCGCCGCCGTCCGCCTGGAGCCCGGCCTGCTGGTCTACCTCCACGACACCAACCGGCCAGAGCTGTTCGAGCGCGAGAACCGCGCGCTCTCCCACGGCTGCGTGCGGGTGGAACGCTGGCGCGAGCTGGTCGCCTGGCTGCTCGACTGGTCGCCCGAGCGGGTCGATCGCGTCGCCCACGGCGAGGGCACCCGCGACGTGGCGACCCCCGACGTGCCCGTCCATCTGGGCTACTTCACCGCCTTCCCCGACCCCGACGGCGGCATCGAACGCTACGCCGATCTCTACGACCGCGCCGCCACGACGGCGACGACGGTGTCGTTCGACGGCGAGGTGCGGTCCTGCGTCGGGGTCGTCGGCACCCGGGACATGCTCGATGGCGGCGGCTGAGGGGCTGCGCCTGTTACTCGCCGGCGACGTCATGCTGGGGCGCGGCGTCGATCAGGTGCTGCCGCACCCGGGCGATCCCCGGCTGTTCGAGGACCACGCCCGCTCGGCCGAGGACTACGTCCGGCTGGCCGAGCGGGCCAGCGGGGCGATCGCCCGTCCGCTCGCCTTCGACGCGCCCTGGGGCGCGGCGCCGGCGGCGCTGGCGCGCCACCCGGTCGACCTCCGGCTGGTGAACCTCGAGACCGCGGTGACCCGCCGCGGCCGGCCGGCGCCCAAGGGCATCAACTACCGCATGACGCCGGAGAACCTGGCGGCGCTCGCCGCCTTCGACGTCGACGCGGTGAGCCTGGCCAACAACCACGTCCTGGACTGGGGCGAGGCGGGCCTGCTCGACACCCTCGACGCGCTGGCGGGCGCCGGCATCGCGGTGGCGGGTGCCGGTCGCGGCCGAGCCGAGGCCGAGGCCCCGGCGGTGCTGGCCCGCCCCGACGGCGGCCGGCTGTTGGTGTTCGCGGCGGCGCTGCCGTCGAGCGGCGTGCCGTCGAGCTGGGCGGCCGGTCGCGACCGGCCGGGCGTGGCCTGGCTGGAAGACCTCGCGCCGGCGACGCTCGACGCCTTCGCGCGGCGGGTCGCGGCGGCGCGCCGGGCCGACGACACCGTCGTCGCCTCGCTGCACTGGGGTCCGAACTGGGGCTACGAGGTCACCGCCGAGGAGCGCGCGTTCGCGCACGGGCTGATCGAGCGCGCCGTCGTCGACCTCGTTCACGGTCACTCCTCGCACCATCCGCGCGCGGTCGAGCTCCACCGCGGCAAGCCGATCCTCTACGGCGCCGGCGATCTGCTGAACGACTACGAGGGCATCGCCGGTGCGGAGGCCTATCGCGGCGATCTGGTGCTGCTCTACCGCGTCACGCTCGCCGACGCCGGCCACCGCTGCACCGCCGTCGACCTCCTGCCGTTCCGCGTGCGCCGGTTCACGCTCACCCGCCCCGACGAGGCCGACCTCGTCTGGCTCGAGCGGCGCTTGAACCGCGAATGCGGCCGCTTCGGTGGCCGTGTCGTTCGAGGCGGGGACGACCGCTTCGAGCTCCGCTGGGGCTGAACGGGGGCTGGCCGCAGACCCGCGCGGGACGGGCGGATTTGCGCTGGCTCAAGCCGCGTTCATATGCGTCGTGCGATAACAGTCGCGCGCCCGGACGGACCGGGCTCGGACCGGGAGGCGGTCATGAAGGACACCCACGTCGCGGTGTTGGACCACACCGTGCAACAGACGAACCTCTGGCTGAAGCGGCTCACCGACGATCACCATTTCCGCGATCGGCCGCAGGCCTACGCCGCGCTGCGCGCCGTGCTGCACGCGCTGCGCGACCGGCTGACGCCGCCGCAGGCGGTGCATCTCGGCGCCCAGCTGCCGACGCTGGTGCGCGGCATCTTCTACGAGGGTTGGCGTCTCAGCGACACGCCGACCAAGGAGCGCACGGTCGACGACTTCGCGGCCCACGTCGCCGCCGAGTTGCCGCCGCAGTTCCCGCGCGACCCGCTGGGCACGGCGGAGGCGGTCTTCGCCGTGCTGGGCGCGGAGATCGATCCGGGCGAGATGGCGAAGGTCGGCCACGCCCTACCCGCCGCCATCCGCAAGTACTGGCCGGTCACCGCCTGAGGCCGGGCCCGCGCCCGCGCCGCCGCGCCTCAGCGCGACGGCGCGAGGTGGCGGGTGAACCAGGCGACGGCCCGATCGGTCATCGCCTCCAGCGCGCCGCGTTCCTCGAAGAGGTGCGTCGCTTCGGGGATCACTTCGAGAGCTTTCGGGCAGGTCAGCCGGCCGAAGGCCTCGCGGTTGAGGGCGAGAACCTCGGTGTCCGCGCCGCCGACGATCAACAGCGTCGGCGCGCGCACGCCGTCGAGGGCCCAGGCCGCGAGGTCGGGGCGGCCGCCCCGCGAGACCACCGCGGCGACCCGCGCCGGCGCGCGCGCCGCCGCGACCAACGCCGCCCCGGCGCCGGTGCTGGCGCCGAACAGCCCGAGCGGGAGGCCGCGCAGTTCGGGCTCGCCGTCGCGCCAACTCATCGCTTCGCCCACCCGCTCGGCCAAGAGCGGGATGTCGAAGACGCGGCGACGGTCGCGCGCCTCGTCCTCGTGCAACAGGTCGAAGAGCAGGGTTCCGATGCCCGCGGCCTCCACGGCGCGCGCCACCTGCTGGTTGCGGGGGCTGAGGCGGCTGCTGCCGCTGCCGTGGGCGAAGACCACCAGCCCGCTCGCGTCCTCGGGCAGCGTCAACTGCCCGGGGAGGCCGTGGGGGCCGACGGTGACGTTCCGGGTCGGGGCGATCACGGTGGTCAAGGTTCCATCTCCGCGTTCGGGGTGGCTGCGATTGTGGCCGGCACCGTCGTCGTTTCCCGCCCCGGCCGGAGCGGGCTCGCGCCGGCCACCGGCGCCTCGCGCGCCACGGGGGGCGGCTCGCCGGCGACGACGATGCCGAGCGCCGTTCGCTCGGGGTGGCGCCGACCGGCCGGCGCCGCGGTCATGTTCCTTCGACCGGGATCTCGCGCGACTCGCCGACCGCTTCCGGCTTCTTGGGCAGCGTCACCGTCAGCACGCCGCCGGCGAGTTTCGCCCCGATCTTGTCGACGTCGACGCTGTCGGGGACGTTGAGGGCGCGGTGGAAGCTGCCGTAGCTGCGCTCGGTCACGTGATACTCGCCCTCCTCCGCCTCGCGCTCGGAGGACTTCTCGCCTTTGACGACGAGGACATGGTCACGGATCGAGACGTTGACGTCCTCTGCGCGCACGCCCGGCAGCTCGACCTTGACCACGACCTCGCGCGGGGTTTCGCGGACGTCCAGGCTCGGGATCAGCTCGCCGGTGATCTCCTCGCCGACGGCGTGCCGCAGCCGCGACGACGAACCCGAGAAGCGGTCGAAGACCCGATCGAGTTCGGTGCGCAGCGCGCCGAGCGATTCCGCGGTCCACTCGCCGCCCGGGATGCGCCGGCCGCGCCGCACCTTCACCTCCTTGGCCATGAGGTCCTCCGCTTGCCGTCGGGGCGCGATACCGCCACCCGCGGTTGCGCCCACCACTCCGGACATATTCATGTCGTGCGAAGCTCGAACTCGCCATGACGTCGATCAAAAGTCGAAGATGCCGGGCAGGGGATCGGTTCCGAGGACCGCCGCCGGCCGGCGGCCGCTGCGGGCTTGCGGTCGCCGCCGTTCGGCCCTAGGCGATGGCGCCGTCCCGCTCACCACGTCGGCCCCTGCCCATGCGCTGGCGCCTCGCCCTCGTCGCACTCGTGGTGGCGGCGGCCGTCGGGCTCGGCCTCGCGCGCCCCTGGTCGCGGGCGAACGACGGCCAGCTCACCCTCTACGGCAATGTCGACATCCGCGAGGTCGACCTCGGCTTTCGCGTCGGCGGGCGCATCGCGCGGCTGGAGGTGGAGGAGGGCGACCGGGTCGAGCCGGACCAGCTCTTGGCGACCCTCGACGCCCGCCCCTTCGAGGAGGACGTGGCGCTCGCCCGCGCCAAGGTCGCCGCCCGTCGCGCCGAGCTCGCCAAGCTCGAGACCGGCACCCGTCCGCAGGAGATCGACCGGGCGCGTGCGACCCTCGCCCAGCGCGAGGCGGCTCGCGAGCGCGCCCGGGTCGATTTCGAGCGCACCCGCACGCTCTTTCGGAGGGGTGACGTCGCCGAGAGCGTGTTCGACGACGCCCGCACGACGCTCGACGAGACCGAGGCGGCGGTCGCGGCGGCGAAAGCGGGGCTGGACCTCGCGATCGAAGGCCCGCGCGAGGAGGACATCGCCGCCGCCCGCGCCCAGCTGGAGGCCGCCCGGGCCGAGCTCGACCGTGCCCGGACCGCGCTCGCCGACACCGAGCTCCACGCCCCGGAGTCCGGCGTCGTGCTCTCGCGCCTGC
>JAAAPF010000279.1 GCA_009908425.1 Alphaproteobacteria bacterium | reverse complement strand
CGCATCCCGCGGCGAGGCGCCACCACTGCGGCGCTCACGCAGCCGTAGCCACGAGAGGGCGCGATGACCCGCTCGATCGCCGACACCCAGGCCCTGCTGGCCGACGGCGACTACGTCGCCGACCGGCCGCTGGCGACCGCCGTGCACCTGGCGCTGGCGCTGGAGCGGCCGCTGTTCCTCGAGGGCGAGGCCGGGGTCGGCAAGACCGAGATCGCCAAGGTGCTGGCGCGCGTGTTGAACCGTCGGCTGGTGCGCCTGCAGTGCTACGAGGGCCTCGACGTCGCCGCGGCGGTCTACGAGTGGAACTACGCCCGCCAGATGCTCGAGATCCGAATGGCCGAGGCCGCCGGCGACCGCGACCGCGGCGCGCTCGCCCAGGACATCTTCTCCGAAGCGTTCCTCATCCGCCGCCCGCTCCTGCAGGCGCTGGAGAGCGACGGCCGCGGCGCCCCGGTGCTGCTGATCGACGAGCTCGACCGCACCGACGAGCCCTTCGAGGCGTTTCTCTTGGAGGTGCTGTCGGACTTCCAGATCACCGTGCCGGAGCTCGGCACCTTCAAGGCCGACGCGCCGCCGATCGTCGTCGTCACCTCCAACCGCACCCGCGAGATCCACGACGCCTTGAAGCGCCGCTGCTTCTACCACTGGGTCGACTACCCCACCGCGGCGCGCGAGCTGGAAATCGTCGAGCTCAAGCTGCCGAGCGTACCCGAGAAGTTGTCGCAGGAGGTGGTGGCGTTCGTGAAGCGCTTGCGCGCCGAGGATCTCTTCAAGCTGCCGGGCGTCGCCGAGACGCTGGACTGGGCGAAGGCGCTGCAGACGCTCGACTGCCTCGAGCTCAGCCCCGAGGTCGTCAACGACACCCTCGGCACGCTCTTGAAGTACCAGGACGACATCGTGAAGATCCAGGGCACCGAGGCCGCCCGCCTGTTGAGCGAGGTGCGGATGGAGCTGGGCGGCTGAGATGAGCGCGAGCGAGCGCCCGGTCGCGAGCGAAGGCGGCCTCCTCGCCGCCAACGTGATGCATTTCGGCCGGGCGTTGCGCGCCGCCGGGATGCCCGTCGGCACCGGCCAGATCCTGGATGCCCTGAAGGCGCTGGAGGCGACCGGGCTGGGCTCGCGCTCGGACCTCTACTGGACGCTCTTCGCCGTCTTCGTCACCCGCGCCGATCAGCGCGAGCTCTACGACCAGACCTTCCACATCTTCTGGCGCGACCCGCAGCTGCTCGAGCGGCTGATGCAGCTGATGCTGCCGACGCTCGAGGCCGACAATGCGCCGCCGTCGCCCAAGCAGGACGTCAACCGCCGCGTCGCCGACGCCATGGCGCCGGAGAAGCGGCCCGGCGCCGGCGAGGGCGAGGAGCAGCAGGAGGAGATCGAGTTCGACGCCGCGATGACCTACTCGGCGAACGAGATCCTCCAGACCAAGGACTTCGAGGACATGACCGCGGCGGAGGTCGAGCAGGCGAAGCGCATCATGCGCCGCTTCGCCCTGCCGATCGCCGAGGTGACGACCCGCCGCTTCGACCCCTCGCCCCACGGCGCCCGCGTCGACATGCGCCGCACCCTGCGCGGCTCGCTCTCCGGTGGCGGGGCGATCATCGACCTGGAGAAGCGGAAGCGGCGCACGCGCCACCCGCCGCTCGTGACCTTGTGCGACATCTCGGGCTCGATGAGCCGCTATTCGCGCTTGCTCCTGCACTTCATGCACGCGCTGACCAACGACCGCGACCGCGTGCACACCTTCCTCTTCGGGACGACGCTCACCAACGTCACCCGCCAGCTCCGCCATCGCGACATCGACGTCGCACTCGACAAGATCGGCGAGGCCTGCACCGACTGGTCGGGCGGCACCCGCATCGGCGCCTGCCTCGAGCAGTTCAACCGCGTCTGGAGCCGGCGCGTGCTGGCCCAGGGGGCCGTCGTGCTGTTGATCACCGACGGCCTCGACCGCGATGCGGGCAAGGGGCTGGAGAAGCAGATGGACCGCCTGCAGCGCAGCTGCCGCGAGCTCATCTGGCTCAACCCGCTGTTGCGCTACGACGCCTACGCGCCGGTGGCCTCGGGTGCCAAGGCGATGATCCGCCACGTCGACGCCTTCCATTCGATCCACAACCTCGAAAGCCTCGACCAGCTCGCCCACATCATGAGGCGGCGCCCGCCGACGCGCGGGGCGATGCGACGCTGGGTGGAAGCGAGCGAACGGGAGGTGGCCTGATGTCCGGGATCCAAGGCGCGGGCGACGACGTGCTGGCGCAGGTCCAGGCCTGGCACGACGTCGGCAAGCAGGCGGCGGTGGCGACGGTGATCTCCACCTGGGGCTCCTCGCCGCGGCCGGTGGGCTCGATGCTGGGGGTGAGCGAGGACGGCGAGATGGTGGGCTCGGTGTCGGGCGGCTGCATCGAGGGGGCGGTCGTCACCGAGGCGATGGACATCATGGAGGGGGCCGAACCGCAGCTCCTGAGCTTCGGCGTCTCCAACGAGGAGGCCTGGGAGGTCGGCCTCGCCTGCGGCGGCACCGTCGAGGTCTGGGTCGAGGCCGTCGCATGAGACCCGAGGTCCTGAAGGCGCTGAACGACGCCCGCGCGCACAAGCGCTCCGCCGTGCTCGCGCGCCGGCTCTCCGACAACGCCCAGACGCTCTGGGTCGAGGGTGAGCCGATCCTGGGCGAGCGCTGGCCCGGCGAGGTCGAAGAGGCCGCCGAGGCGGCGCTCGGCCGCGACCAGGGGGTCAAGGTCGAGGCCGAGGGCGACACCTGGTTCGTCCAGCCGTTCAACCCGCCGCTCCGCCTGATCGTCGTCGGTGCCGTCCACATCGCCCAGGCGCTGGTGCCGATGGCACAGCTCGCCGGCTACGACGTCACCGTCGTCGACCCGCGACGGGCCTTCGCCTCCGACGCGCGCTTTCCCGCGGTGATCCTGCGCCACGACTGGCCCGACGAGGCCATGCGCGCGCTCGCCCCGGACCGCCGCACCGCCGTCGTGACCCTCACCCACGACCCCAAGATCGACGACCCGGCGCTCGAAGGCGCCTTGGCCTCGAACGCCTTCTACGTCGCCGCCCTCGGCTCCAAGCGCACCCACGGCGCGCGGGTCGAGCGCCTCGCGCGCCTCGGCTTCACCGAGGCGCAGATCGCCCGGGTGCACGGCCCCGCCGGCCTCGCGCTCGGCGCCGTCAGCCCGGCCGAGATCGCGATCTCGGTCATGGCCGAGATGACGCAGGTCCTGAGGCGACCGTGAAGTTCGGCCGCGTTCCGATCGACGAGACCGCCGGCGCGCTCTTGGTCCACAGCGTCCGCGGCGAGGGCGTGAGCCTGAAGAAGGGGGCGAAGCTCGGCCCCGACGAGATCGAAAAGCTGCGCGCCGCCGGGATCGACGCGGTCACCGCCTGCCGCTTCGAGCCCGGCGACGTGCCCGAGGACGAGGCCGCGGCCGAGCTCGCGCTGCCGCTGGTCGGCCCCGGCATCGAGGCGGGCCAGGCGTTCACCGGACGGGTCAACCTGCACGCTCGCCACGCCGGCGTGCTCCGCCTCGACGCCGCGACGATCGACGCGGTCAACCATCTCGACGAGGCGCTCACCGTCGCCACCCTCGACGACTACGCGGCGGTGGCGCCCGGCCAGCTCGTGGCCACCATCAAGATCATCCCGTTCGCGGCCCCGGCGGCGGCCCTGGCGGACGCGGTGGGTCGGCTGCAAGAGGCGGCGCCCGCCATGCGCGTGCACGCCTATCGCGGCATCAGCGCCTTCTTGATCCAGACCACGCTGGCGAGCGTGAAATCGTCCGTGCTCGACAAGACCGCGGCGATCACCCGCGAGCGCATCCACGAGGTGGGTGGGCGGCTGCTGGGCGAGCGCCGCTGCGCCCACGACGCCCGGGCCGTCGCCGCGGCGGTGGCCGAAGCCCCGCCCGTGGACCTGCTGTTGGTGGCGGGGGCGTCGGCCATCACCGACCGCCGCGACGTGCTGCCCGCCGGCATCGAGGCCGCGGGCGGTCGGGTCGACCATTTCGGCATGCCGGTGGATCCCGGCAACCTGCTGCTCCTGGCCCATCGCGACGGCGCCGCCGTCCTCGGCCTGCCCGGCTGCGCCCGTTCGCCCAAGCTCAACGGCTTCGACTGGGTGCTGCAGCGGATCGGCGCCGGCCTCGGCGTCGACCGCGACCAGATCATGGCCATGGGGGTGGGTGGTCTGTTGGCCGAGATCCCGACGCGGCCCCAGCCGCGCGAGGTGGCCCCACCGCCGGGGACGCCGCGGGTGGCCGTCGTCGTCCTCGCCGCCGGGCAGTCGCGGCGGATGGGCCGGCTCAACAAGCTGGTGGAGACGGTGGGCTCGAAGCCGATGGTGGCGCATCCGGTCGACGCGGCGCTGGCCTCGCGCGCGGTCGAGGTCGTCGTCGTCACCGGCAACGAACCCGACCGTGTGCGCGCCGCGCTCGCCGGCCGCGCGGTGCGGTTCGTCCACAACGCCGACTTCGAGGCCGGGCTCGCGAGTTCGCTCAAGGCCGGCATCCGCGCGCTCGGCGACGACGTCGACGGGGCGGTGATCGGCCTCGGCGACATGCCGCGGATCACCGCCCAGCACCTCGACCGCCTGATCGCCGCGTTCGAGCCGGCGGCGCAGGCGAGCGTCGTCGTGCCCACCGTCGACGGCAAGCGCGGCAACCCGGTGCTCTGGGGCCGGCGCCATTTCGAGGCGATCCGGCAGCTGGAAGGGGACGCCGGGGCGCGGGCGCTGATCGGGGCCAACGCCGGCGAGGTCGCCGAGGTGGCGATGGAGGACGACGCCGCGCTGGTCGACGTCGACACCGCCGCCGCCCTCGACGCCGTCCGCGGCGAGGGTCGATGACCGCGGACGCGCTCTACGGCGACGCGCTGCGGGCGCTGGCCGAGGCCGGCCGGGCGAGCGGCCGTCTCGCCGCGGCCGACGCCACGGCCACGGTCGACAACCCGTTGTGTGGCGATCGCGTCACCCTCGACGTCGCGCTCGACGGCGACCGCATCGCCGCGGTCGGCCACGAGGTCAAGGGCTGCCTCCTGTGCGAGGCCGCGGCCGCGGTCGTCGCCGCCGAGGCCTGCGGCCACGGCCGCGCCGAGATCGCCGCCTGGCCGGCGCAGGTGAAGGCCTATCTGAAGGCCACCGACGCGCCGGCGCCGTTCGACGGCCTCGACGCCTTCGCGCCCGCGCGCCGCTTCCGCTCGCGCCACCGCTGCGTGTCGCTCGCCTTCGAGGCGCTGGCGCGGGCGCTGGCTTGACGTCGCGGCCTCGAGGTCGCTATAGGATGATATGCCTCGCAAGGGGCAGTCGCGGCGCCGCGTCGCCGTGCCCATCGCTGGTGCGAGTGCGGGTCTCGGGAGATGCCGAACGAAGCCAGATCCGCCCGTTTTCCTTTTGCCTCAAGGTGTTGCGGGCGCATCATGGACCGGGCCGGGGGCCGGAAAGAGCGTGTCGGTACGGCCGAGCAGGCGGTAGGCGGCGAGGCCGACCCATTCCTTGAGGGCGACACGGGCCCAGCTCAGCCGGTGGGAGCCGCTGCGGACCCAGCGTCGCCAGTCGACGGCGGGGGCGCGCCAGTCGACGGGATAGGGGACGACCTCGACGCCGTGCGCGCGGAAGGACGCCACCGCCCGCGGCATGTGGAAGGCGGAGGTCACCACCAGCCAACGCCCCTCGCGGCCGAACGCCGCGGCGGTGTAGCGAACGTTCTCGTGGGTGGTGCGCGAGCGCTCCTCGTAGCGGAAGGCGTCGGGCGGCAAGCCCAGATCGGCCATCAACCGGCGGGTCATGTCGCCCTCCGCCAGGCCGCGATGATCGACCGCCTGGGAGAAGCCGGAGATCACGATCGTCAGCTCGGGGTGGCGCCGGCGCAGCGCGGCGGCGGCGGTGAGGCGCTCGGCGGCTTCGCCGAGGAGATAGGTGTCACGTTCGGCGGCGAGTTCACCGCTGCCGGTGGCGCCGCCCAGGACCACGGCGCCGGCCAAGTCCGCGGCCGCATAGGGTACCGGCGGAAAGCGGTCCTCGAGCGTACGCATCAGCCACTCGGGCAGCGGCGTGAGCGTCAGCGCCAGGAACACGACCGCCGCGACGCTCAGCGTCACCGCGGCGGGACGCCGCCGCCCCAGCAGCGCCAGCGCCCCGCCGACGCCGACCAGGAGGGCGACGGCGTTGACCGGCTCGATCAGGAAGCCGACGAGCTTGGCGAGCGCGTGCACCGCGCCCACCTCACCCGTCGGGCGGCGGACCGGACCGCGTCCGGGCGGTCACTCCACGTGCGGCCGCTCGGCGTGCAGGAACCAGTGCTCCGGCGAGCGCCACAACCGCGAGCGCAGGAGCTCGCGTTCGAAGATGAACTCCTTGGGCAGCCGGTCGAAGAAGCGGTCGAACAGCACCTCGTGGGCGCGGGCCTCCTCGGTGCCCTCGTCGCGGTCGACGGCCATCAGCTGGTGATAGGTGTCCCGCGGGAAGTCCAGCCCCTTCCACTCGATGTCCTCGTAGCGCGGCATCCAGCCCAACGGGCTCTCCACCGGCGCGGTGCGGCCGTGCACGCGGTCGACCACCCACTTCAGGACCCGCATGTTCTGCCCGAAACCCGGCCAGATGAACTTGCCGCCCTCGTCCCGGCGGAACCAGTTGACCCGGAAGATGCGCGGCGGGTTACCCAGGTGCCGGCCGACGTTCAGCCAGTGCGCGAAATAATCCGCCATGTTGTAGCCGCAGAACGGCAGCATCGCCATGGGGTCGCGGCGCATCGCGGCCTGGCCGACGGCGGCGGCGGTGGCCTCCGAGCCCATGGTCGCGGCGGAGTAGACGCCGTGGGTCCAGTTGAACGCCTGGTAGACCAGCGGGATGGCCTTCGAGATGCGGCCGCCGAAGAGGAAGGCCGAGATCGGCACCCCCTCGGGGTTCTCCCAGTTCGGGTCGATCGTCGGGCACTGCCCGGCGGGGGCGGTGAAGCGGGCGTTGGGATGCGCCGCCGGGCGGCCGCTGTCGGGCGTCCAGTCCTGGCCGAGCCAGTCGACGAGGTGGGCGGGCGGCTCGTCGGTCATCCCCTCCCACCAGACGTCGCCGTCGTCGGTCAGCGCGACGTTGGTGAAGATGCAGTTGCCCTTCAGCGTTTCCATCGCGTTCGGGTTGGTCTTGTAGTTGGTGCCCGGCGCGACGCCGAAGAAGCCGCTCTCGGGATTGATGGCGTAGAGGTTGCCGTCCTCCTTCGGCTTGATCCACGCGATGTCGTCACCGACGGTGTAGATCTTCCAGCCGTCGAAGCCCTCGGGCGGGATCATCATCGCGAAGTTGGTCTTGCCGCAGGCGGACGGGAAGGCGGCGGCGACATAGGTCTTCGCGCCCTGCGGGCTTTCGACCCCGAGGATGAGCATGTGCTCGGCGAGCCAGCCCTCGTCGCGCGCCATCACGCTCGCGATCCGAAGCGCGAAGCACTTCTTGCCCAAGAGCGCGTTGCCGCCGTAGCCCGAGCCGTAGGACCAGATGGTGCGGTCCTCGGGGAAGTGCACGATGTGGGTGTTCTCCGGATCGCACGGCCACGCCACGTCTTCTTGACCGTCGACCAGCGGCACCCCCACGGAGTGCAGGCAGGGCACGAAATCGCCGTCGTCGCCCAACTGGTCCAGCACCGCCTGGCCCATCCGCGTCATGATCTTCATGTTGACCACGACGTAGGGGCTGTCGGTGATCTCGACGCCGATATGGGAAATGTCCGAGCCGAGCGGCCCCATGCTGTAGGGGATGATGTGCATCTCGCGGCCGCGCATGCAGCCGTCGTAGAGCGCCGTCAGCTTGGCGCTCATCTCCTTCGGATCCGCCCAGTTGTTGGTGGGCCCGGCGTCGTTCTTGTTCTTGGAGCAGATGAAGGTCTTGTCCTCGACGCGGGCGACGTCGCGCGGATCGGAACGGACCAGGAAGCTGTTGGGGCGCTTCTGCTCGTTGAGGCGGATGAACGAGCCCTTCTCGACCATCTGGTCGGTGAGCCGCTTCGCCTCCTCGTCCGAGCCGCTGCACCAGTGGACCCTGTCCGGCTTGCAGAGGGCCACCATGTCCTCGACCCAGGCGATGAGGTTCTGGTTCGTCGTAGGGTAAGGCTGAGCCAGCGAATCCAAGGTGCTCTCCCACGCTGTCGGACGTTGTCGGCCGCGGACGTTAGCCTAACGTCGTGGCCCCGTCATTGGGCCAGAAGGTCAAAACCCGCGTTACGAACGGGGTTCATCGCGCATCCGACGCGGGATGAAGCGCGTCTTCATCATTTGCGACCAAAGGAGAGCAACCCCGTGAAGCAGCCCAATCCGCAGGCTCGGGCCTTGCGCGATCCGCGCTTTCGCCCGCGCGTGGTCGAGCCCCGCAAGGGCCGCGGCGGCTACACCCGCAAGCCCCGCTCCGCCCGGCGCGCGAGCGGGGCTTGCGACGTCGCGGCCACGCTTCAGCAGCGCGTCTCGGACAGCACGCCCAGGATCCCGCCGTCCGCGTCGCGCAGGGTTTCGTGCGCGTAGCACGGCCCCGCCGGGGGCAGCGTCAGGATCGGTCCCGCGGCGGGCGGGCCGCGCTCGTCGTGGCGCTCCCAGGCGGTGACCACGTCCTCACCGCGGCGCACGACGCAGCGCCAGCGCGCGCCCTCGCCGTCCACCACCACGACGGCGTCCTCGCTCTCGGTCCAGCGCGCGGCCCCGACGACGCGCACGACCTCGCGGCCACCGTCGCCGCGGCAGGCCTCCACCCCGGCGACGAAGGCGCGCGGATCGCCGGCCCAGGACACCCGCGGCGCCTCGGGATCGACGACGCGCACGCGATGACCCGTCGCCTCGGTGAGCCAGGCGAGCGCCTCTCCGGCCTCCGCCGTGGGGATCTCCGCGGCGCGCGGCTCGCCGCTTCGCGCCGTCCAGCGCACCGTCGTCGTGGCGGCGGGGTGGAGCAGCTCCAGCACGACCGCCCGGTCGTGGGGATCGGTGAGCGTGAGGCGGCCGTCGCCGTCGGCGCGCCAGCCGGCCGCCGCCACGGTGATCGGCGGCGAGGAGCCGCCGAAGTCGAAGCGCACGGGCGTGCCCGCGGCCGGCTCCACCGGCGTGACGGCGACGGCGAGGCCGCCGTCCGCCGCCGGTGCCACGTGCAGCCGCGCACCGAACTCGACCGGCGTCGCCAGCGTGCAGGTGGGATCGCAGCCGCCGCGCCAGGGGCCGAAGCGGTGCGGCGCCTCGCCCGCCGCGACCGGCGCGGCGAGCACCGCAGCGAGCAGCGCGAGGAGAAGGGGTCGAAGCGGTAGCGAGAGCATGGCGGGACCTCCGCGCGGCGCCGAAAGGGGAAGGGGGCGCGGGCCTCGGCGGGCCCCGCGCCGGCGGGCTCAAGCGTTCTCGGCGAGCGCTTGGCCGGCCAGGTAGAGCGAGCCCAGCACCGCGATCCGCGCCGGCGCCCCCGAGGCCAGGCGGGTCAGCCCGCCTTGCAGGTCGTCGGCGGTGTCGGCGTCGACGCCGAGGCGGCGGGCGGTGTCGACCAGCCGCCCCGGCGGTTGGGCGGCGTCGCTGTCGGTGACGTCGACGGCGACGAGCCGGTCCACCTGCGGTGCGAGCGGGGCGAGGTAGCCGCCGGCGTCCTTGGTCGTCAGCATGCCGAGCACGACGCGCAGGGGGCGGCGCTCGAGCGAGCCGAAGAAGGAGGCGACGGCCTG
>JAAAPF010000024.1 GCA_009908425.1 Alphaproteobacteria bacterium | reverse complement strand
GGTGGACCGGGCCGGGGCGGACTGGATCCACCTCGACGTCATGGACGGCCATTTCGTCCCCAACATCACCTTCGGGCCGGAGATCGTGCGCGCGCTCAGGGGGCGTACGGCCAAGCCGTTCGACTGCCATTTGATGATCTCGCCGGTGGATCCCTTCGTCGAGGCGTTCGCCGCCGCCGGCTGCGACCGCATCATCGTGCACGCCGAGGGGACCACCCATCTCGACCGCACGCTCGCCCTGGTGCGCTCGCTCGGCGCGCGCGCCGGGGTGGCGCTCAACCCGGCGACCTCCGCCGACGCGATCGACTACGTACTGGACCGCATCGACCTCGTCTGCGTGATGGGGGTGAACCCCGGCTTCGGTGGACAATCCTTCCTCGAGAGCCAGTTGGACAAGCTCAGGCGGTTGCAGGCCAAGACCGCGGGGCGCGACATCCGCCTCGAGCTCGACGGCGGGGTCAACCTCGCCACCGCGGAACGGGCCGTCGCCGCCGGCGCCGACGTGCTGGTCGCGGGCTCCGCCGTGTTCGGCGCCGCCGAGTATGCCCCCGCCATCCGCGACCTGCGTGCGGTGACGGCCCGCGCCGCCTGAGGCGCCCCCTTTCGCCCGCCGACGGAGACCCATGGCCCAGCCGCCCGACGAGACGCCGCGCGCCGCGGACGCGGCCTGGATGGCGACCTGCCTGCGGCTCGCGCGCCGCGGGCTCGGCAACGCCTGGCCGAACCCGGCGGTCGGCTGCGTCGTCGTCAAGGACGGGCGCTGCGTCGGACGCGGCTGGACCCAGCCCGGCGGCCGGCCGCACGCCGAGACCGAGGCGCTCGACCGCGCCGGGCCGGCGGCGCGTGGGGCGACGGCCTACATCTCGCTGGAGCCGTGCGCGCACTGGGGGCGGACGCCGCCCTGCACCGAGGCGTTGATCGCGGCCGGCGTCGCCCGGGTCGTCACCGCCGTCGAGGACCCCGACCCGCGGGTCGCCGGCGCCGGCCACGCCCAGCTGCGCGCCGCCGGCGTCGCCGTCACCGAGAACCTGGAGCGCGCCCGCGCCGAATGGCTCAACGCCGGCTTCTTCACCCGCATCCGCGCCGGCCGCCCGCTGGTGGCGCTCAAGCTCGCCCAGAGCCTCGACGGCCGCATCGCGACGGCGACCGGCGCGAGCCGGTGGATCACCGGGGCCGAGGCGCGCGCCGTCGGCCACCGGCTGCGCGCCGAGCACGACGCCATCCTGGTCGGCAGCGGCACCGCCCGGACGGACGACCCGGCGCTCACCTGCCGGCTGGACGGCCTGGAGGGGCGCTCGCCGGTGCGGGTGGTGGTCGACGCGCGGGCGTCGCTGGCGCCGACCAGTGCGCTCGCCCGCACCGCCCGCGAGGTCCCGACCTGGCTGCTCACCGCCGAGGACGCCGCCACCGACGCGCTCGAACGCGCCGGGGTGCGGGTGCTGCGCATCGCCGCCGACGGCGGCGGCCACGTCGAGCTCGCGGCGGGGCTGCGTGCGCTCGGCCGCGAAGGCATCACCCGCGTGCTGGTCGAGGGCGGGGCCGGGATCGCCGGCGCCTTGACGGCGCGCGGCCTGGTCGATCGGCTCTACCTGTTCGCCGGCGGGCGGGTGATCGGCGGCGACGGGCTGGCCGCGATCGCCGGCTTCGGCGTCGAGGCCCTTGCCGACGCGCCGCGCTTTCGCCACATCGACGATCTCGCCTGCGGGCCCGACCGCCTGCAGCTCTGGACCCGAGCCGACTAGGGCCGCATGTTCACCGGCATCGTCACCCATCTGGGCCGCATCCGGCGCGTCGAGGGATCGACCGACCGCCGCCTCTGGATCGCGAGCGCGCTCGCCTACGAGGCGGTGCCGCTCGGGGCCTCGGTGGCGCACAGCGGCGTCTGCCTCACCGTCGTCGAGAAGGCCGCGGGCGCCCATCTCGTCGAGGCCTCGGCCGAGACCCTCGCCCGCACCACGCTGGGCGACTGGGGCGAGGGCACCGCGGTCAACCTGGAGACCTCGCTCAAGCTCGGCGACGAGCTCGGCGGCCATTTCGTCTTCGGCCATGTCGACGCGGTGGCCCAGGTCGTCGAGATCGAGCCGGTGGGCGACAGCTGGCGGCTGGCGGTGGCGCTCGCGCCCGAGCTGGCACCGATGGTCGCGGAGAAGGGCTCGATCGCCGTCGACGGCATCTCGCTCACCGTCAACGCGGTCCATGCCGACCGCTTCGAGCTGATGATCGTGCCCTACACCTGGGAACACACCACCCTCGCCGAGCGGGCGGTGGGCGATCGCGTCAACCTGGAGGTGGACATGCTCGCCCGCTACGTCGCCCGTCAGCTGGAAGGACCGACCGACCATGGACGACGCTGAGCCCACCCGAGGCCGGCCCCATCTGTTGGTCGTGGAGGCCCGCTTCTACGACCATGTTCAGGACATGCTGCTGGCGGGCGCCACCGCCGCGCTGGAGGGCGTCGACGCCACCTTCGAGACGGTGACGGTGCCGGGCGCGCTCGAGATCCCGACCGCGATCGCGCTGGCCGACGCCAGCGAGCGCTTCGACGGCTACGTCGCCCTCGGCTGCGTCATCCGGGGCGAGACCTCGCACTACGACATCGTCGCCGGCGAGAGCGCGCGCGGGCTGGTCCAGCTCGGCATGGAGCGCGGCTGCCCGATCGGCAACGGCATCCTGACCGTCGACACCGAGGCCCAGGCGCTGGTGCGCGCCGATCCCACCGGCAAGGACAAGGGCGGCGACGCCGCCCGCGCCGCGCTCGCGCTCGTCGCACTGGCGGAGACCTTCCTCGCCGATGCCTGATCGCGACGCCCTCGATCCCCGCCGCGCGGCGCGCTACGCGGCGATCCAGGCGCTCTACGAGATCGACATCACCGGCAAGGACGCGGTCGACGTCATCGCCGAGTTCGAGCGCCATCGCCTCGACGACCTGTTCGTCCGCGAGGAGACCGGACGGCAGAGCCGGGCGGTCGACCGCGAGCTCTTCCACGACCTGGTGCTCGGCGCGGTGTCGCGGCAGGTCGAGCTCGACGACGCGCTCGCGGCCCAGCTCTCCGCCGGCTGGACGCTCGGGCGCTGCGGCTACACGCTGCGGGCCATGCTGCGCGCCGGCGGCTTCGAGCTCGCCGCCCGCCCGCAGACGAGCATCGGCACCATCATCGACGAGTACGTCGAGCTCGCCCGCGGCTTCTTCGAGGGCAACGAGCCGGGCTTCATCCACGCCGTCCTCGACCACGCCGCGCCGCTGTTGCGCCGCCCGCCCGCCGCGCTCGCCCAGCTGGCCGAGCCGAACGGCGCCTGAGATGGCCGGGCGCGGCGAGTTCGACCTGATCGCCGAGCTGTTCGCGCCGCTCGCGACCGATCCCGCCGCCCTCGGCCTCCTCGACGACGGCGCGGTGCTGCCCGCCGGCACCGACGATCTGGTCGTCGTCAAGGACGCGCTGGTCGAGGGCGTGCACTTCCTGGCCGACGACCCGCCGGCGACGGTGGCGCAGAAGGCGCTCCGGGTGAACCTCTCCGACCTCGCCGCGATGGGCGCACGCGCGACGCACTATCTGGTGGCGCTGGTCCGCCCGGCGCGGATCGACGACGCTTGGCTGGACGCCATGGTCGTCGGCCTGAACGCCGACCAGGCGACCTACGGCGTGAGCCTGTTGGGCGGCGACACCGTCGCGACGCCCGGTCCTCTGGTGCTCTCGGTCACCGCGCTCGGCCGCGTTCCGCCGGGCGCGGCGCTCACCCGCGCCGGCGCCGGACCCGGCGAGGACGTCTGGGTCTCGGGCACGCTCGGCGACGCGGCTATGGGCCTCGCCGTCCTGCGCGGCGGGTGGGCGCCGCCGGAGGACGACGCCGCGGCGCTCGTGAACCGCTACCGCCTGCCGCAGCCGCGTCTGGCGCTCGGCGAGGCGCTGCGCGGCGTGGCGACGGCGTGTCAGGACGTCTCCGACGGCCTCGTGCAGGACCTCGGCCACATCGCCCGGCACTCGGCGGTGGCGATCACCGTCGAAGCGAGCGCGCTGCCGCTCTCGGATGCCGCGCGCGACGCCCCGGACGCCCGCACCAAGGCGCTCACCGGCGGCGACGATTACGAACTCGCGTTCACGGCGCCGCTCGACCGGCGCCTGCAGATCGGCGGGCTCGCCCGCGCGCTCGCCTTACCGCTCACCCGCATCGGCCGCACCGCCACCGGCGGCGGCGTCGTCGTGCTCGACGCGGCGGGTGCGCCGCTCAGCCTCGACCAATGCGGCTGGTCGCACGGCTGGAACTGACGTCTCGCTCCGAGCTAGCCACCCTCGCCGGCGGTGACCACCCGGCGCTGACGCCACCAGTCGAAGATCGGCACCGCCAGGACGACGATCGTGACGATGGTGATGCCCAGACAGATCGGGCGCTCCCACAAAAAGCTGATCGAGCCGTCGTTGATCAAGAGCGCCCGGCGCAGGTTCTCCTCCATCAGTCGGCCGAGGACGAAGGCCAGGATCAACGGCGCCATCGGGTAGTCCATCAGGCGAAAGACCAGCGCGAAGGCGGCGAAGGCGACCATCGCCTGGATGTCGAAGGGGTTGAAGGAGACCAGATAGACCCCGATCAGCGAGAAGAACAGGATCAGCGGCACCAGGATCTGCCGCGGCAGGGTCAACAGCCGGGCGATGTAGGGGATCAGCGGCAGGTTGAGGATCAACAGGATGACGTTGCCGAGGTACATCGAGACGATCACCGACCAGAAGACCTCCGGACGGTCCTGAAACAGCGACGGCCCCGGCTGGATGCCGAACGACAACAGCGCGCCCAGCATGACGGCGGTGGTGCCGGAGCCGGGGATGCCGAGGGTCAACAGCGGCACGAACGAGCCGGTGGAGGCGGCGTTGTTGGCGGTCTCGGGCGCCGCGAGCCCGCGCACCGAGCCCTTGCCGAAGCGCGCCTTGGCCTCGCCGCGGGCGACGTTGCGCTCCATGCCGTAGGCCAGGAACGAGGCGATGGTGGCGCCGGCGCCGGGGAGCACGCCGATCAGAAAGCCGAAGGGCGAGGCGCGCAGGATCGCCGGCACCATCTCGCGGATCTCGCCGCGGGAGAGGGCGAGCGAGCCCATGTGCCCCTTGGTCGCCGCGAGCGCCTCGGGCGCCACCATCTGGCGCCGGAGCACGACCATGAGCGCTTCCGACAGCGCGAAGGTCGCCATCGCGATCAACAGAAAGCTGAAGCCGTCGAGCAGATCGACCTGACCGAAGGTGAAGCGGTAGGTGTCGGAGCTGACGTCCTGGCCGACCGTCGCCAGCATGAGGCCGACCACGGTCATCATCATCGCCTTGAGGAACTGCCCGCGGGCGGCGAAGGCGGAGACGGCGGTGAGCCCGAGCACCATCAGCGCGAAATAGTCGGCGGACTGGAAGCTGAGCGCCACCGCGGCGAGCGCCGGGGCGGCGGCCAGGAGCAGGACGGCGCCGATGGTGCCGCCGGCGAAGGAGGCGTAGGCCGCGATCGCCAGCGCCTTGCCGGCGTCGCCGCGCTGGGCCAGCGGGTAGCCCTCGAAGGCGGTGGCGACGGTGCCGGCGATCCCCGGCGCGTTGATCAAAATCGAGCTGGTCGAGCCGCCGAAGACCGCGCCGTAATAGACCCCGGCCATCAGGATCATCCCGGCGGCCGGATCGAAGCCGTAGGTGATCGGGATCATCAAGGCGATCGCCGAGATCGGCCCCAGCCCCGGCAGCATGCCGATGAAGGTGCCCGCGAAGCAGCCGACGAACACCATCAACAGGTTCAACGGCTGCATCGCGGTGGAGAGACCGATGAGGATGCCTTCGCTCATCGGATCACTCCGAGCCATTCGAGGAAGGGATCCGCGATGTAGATCCCGAGCACGCCGTGCAGGGAAAACTGAAAGAAGGCGACCACCGGCAGGGAGGCCGCCGCGATCATCCACCACCGCCGCTCGCCCAGGAGCAGGAAACCGGCGACGAGGAAGGCGGTGCTGGAGACGAGAAAGCCGACGCGCTGCAGCGCCGAGCCGTAGAGGACCATGAAGCCCAACAGCGCCGCCACCCGCAGCCAATCGAACCGCTTCAGCTGCGGCCAGGGATGGCTGGGCTCGGGGGGCTCCGGCGAGACCACCAGCAAGAACGCGATGAAGCCCCCGACCCAGGCGAGCGCGGTTGGGAAGGTCTTCGGTGTCAACGGGTCGTTGGGGTCGGCCCAGAACACCTGGATGGTCTGGGCCTCGACCCCGTAGGCGATGCAGAGCGCGAGAAAGAAGAGCCCGCTCAGGCGGTCACGGCCGATGCGCACGCCACGGCGTCCGGCGCGCCGGATGCCGGATCAGCGCACGGTCTCGACGCCGAGCCGCTCGAACATGTCGGCGACCTCGGCCTCCTGCTGCTCGAGAAAGTCGGTGAATTCCGCGCGCGGGGTGAAGATCTCGACCCAGCCGTTGCGCGCGCGCACCTCTTCCCAGGCCTCGGTCTCGTACATCGCCTCCAGCATCACGGCGTAGCGGTCGGCGAGGTCCTCGGGCAGACCCGGCGCGCCGAAGAAGCCGCGCCAGTTGACGAAGGTGACGTCGGAGCCGGTCTCGCGGAGCGTCGGGACGTCGGGCAGGGTGTCGAGGCGCTCCTCGGCGCTGACGGCGAGGACGCGAAGGTCACCCGACTTGTGCTGCTCCAGGACTTCGCCGAGACCGGTCGACAACAGATCGGTCTCACCGGAGAGCAGGCCGGCGCGGGCATCGCCGCCGGCGTCGTAGGGCACGTAGGCCACGCTCATGGGATCGCCGCCGGTACCGGCGAAGGCCAGCGCCGCCACCAGGTGGTCCATGCCGCCGCGGACCGACCCACCCGCGACCTTGACGCTGCGCGGGTCTTGCTCGAATGCGGCCACCACGTCCTGCCACGTCTCGAACGGGCTGTCCGGCCGCACCACCATCGCCGCATAGTCGCCGATGGTGCCCGCAATCGGTGTGAGGTCGCGAAAACTTTGCGGGAAGTTGCCCCGGAGCGAGCGGATGATGATCGGCGTGGAGTTGACCATGAGGGTATCGTGCTGACGATCCGCGGTCTCGATCAAATGCGCGATGGCTTTTCCGCCGCCGCCGCCCGACATGTTCTCGTAGGAGGCGTTGCCGAGCAGACCGGAGCGAACCAGGGCTTGGCCGGTGCCGCGCGCCGTGCCGTCCCAACCGCCACCGGCGCCACCCGGGATGAGGAAATGGATGCTCTCGACCATCGGTTCGGCCTGGGGGGCGGCGAGCGGCAAGCCCAGCGCCAGGGTGGTGGCCAGGAGAAGGCGGCGCGTGACGACCATCGACGGTGCTCCCTGTTGATGCGTGGCGGCGTCGCCGTCACCGGCGCGTCGCGGTTACCGGGCGGTGTAGGGCGTTGTCGCAGCGCGGCACAACCCCGCCCCGCTCGCCGCCCGCCGGACCGCGCGCGGCGCCGCCGCGGCTCGGCCGGGCCGAGGTGACCGCCATGGATATCCGGGTGCTCTACACCATCGTGGCGATCGCCGAGCACGGCAGCTTTCTGGCGGCGAGCCGGGCGCTCAACCTGTCACCGGCCGCCGTCAGCCTGCACGTCAAGATCATCGAGGACGAGCTCGGCGAGACCCTGTTCGACCGCTCGGTACGGCCGCCGGTGGCGACCGACGCCGGTCGTCGCACGCTCGAGCGCGCCCGTCGGGTGCTCGCGGAATGGGAGAAGCTGGGCGAGAACGGAGCCGGCGAGGCCGCCGGCATGCTGGCGCTCGGGGCGGTGCCGACGGCGGTCGCCGGTCTGCTCGCCCCCGCCCTGGCACGGCTGCGCGCCCTGCGCCCGCAGCTGCGGGTCACCCTGACCACCGACGACGCCGAGGAGCTGGAGGACCGGCTCGGCCGCGGCATGGTCGACGCGGCGCTCACCATCCAGCCGAGCTCGCCACCGCTGGGGCTGCGCTTCACCCCGGTCCTGGTCGAACCCTTCCACGTCGTCGCCCCGGCGGGGACGCCGGGCGACACCGACGCCGAGTTGCTGACGGCGCTGCCCTATATCCGTTTTCGCGGTCACGCCTGGATCGCGCATCTGATCGAGCAGGAACTCTCCCGCCGCCGGCTGCGCTTGGACGCGGCGATGGAGAGCGACAGCCTCACCGGGGTGCTGGCGTTGGTCCGGGCCGAACTCGGCGTCGCGATCCTGCCCGCCGGTCAGATCGACGACCACCACGCCGTCACGTTGCGCACCGTGCCGTTCGGCGACCCGCCGGTGAGCCGCACCATCGGCCTGTTGCGCCGTCCCGACCACGTCAAGACGCCGCAGATCGAGGAGTTTGTGGCGGCGCTGCAAGCGACGGTCGCGGGCGCGCCGCCGGAGGAGGCGGGCGCGCGGTCAGCTCAGAAAGGCGAGAACCAAGGCCTGGACGAGCGCGGCGGCGACGGCGAGACCAACGAGATAGCGCAGGTTGACCCCGAGCACGAGACGACCGGCGGGAACCTCGAACAGACTTGAAGCGGCGACGATCGAGAGCGAGGCGTAGGAGACCATCGCGCCGGCCATCCAGCCGAACAGCACCACCTGGATCTCGACCAGGTCGGGCAACGCCCCCGCCACCGGCTCCAGGAGCGCGAACAGGATGGTGGCGGCGACGATCGGGTGCAGCCCCGCGACGGCCAGGGGCGGTCCGAGCGCGAAGCCCAACAGCGGCACCAGCGGCAGCGGCCACTGCGTCAGCCTGAGCCAGCCCGCCACGACGTCGGCGACGCCCGTGGTGGTGATCAGCTCGCCCAACAGCAGCGCGCCGGTGAAGATCAAGAGCTCGTCGCCCATCCGCGGCAGATCGCGGCCGGCCCGCACGAGCGCGGCGCCGAGCGGTCGCGTCGGCAGCGTCCACAGGCGGGCGACGCACAAGGGTGGCAGCACGATCGCGACGACCTCCAGCGTGGAGAGCCCACCCACGCTGGCGACCACCACGACCAGACCCACCACCGCGAGGATCGGTAGCGCCAGGCTCTTGAAGGCGACCAGTGCCGGCAGGGCGGCGCGCACTCCCTTCAGCCCCCGATCGACGAACACCGCGGCGACCAGGGCGACGGCGGTGGTCGGCAGCCCGAGCGCGATCACCGCGGCGAGCTCGACCTCGGGCTTGGCGGTCAGAACGAAGCCCATCGCCACCGTGAACGGCGACCACAGGACGCACAGGGCGAAGCCGCGGATGGCGGCGCGGGCGAACTCGACGCGGCGCTCCGGCTCCTGGCGGATGAGGAAGGGGCGGATGACCGGCAGCGCGCCGATGATCATCACCGCCGCCAGCAGATGGCTGCCGATGGTGAGCCCGGCGATGCGCCGGCCCGGGCCGAGCTGGTCGAAGGCGGCTTCGGCGGCGCGCGCCTCGGGGCTCACCTGCACGGTCTCGCGCATCAAGAACAGCGCCGGCAGGAAGATGACGAAGACCAGCGCGCCTTCGGCGGCGCGAAAGAGCGCTCCCGGGTCGCCGTAGGCCACCACCAGCACCAGGGCGGCGGCGAGCCCGGTCGCGGCGACGGCACGGCTGACCGTCTTCGCCGCCGGCAGCGCCAGGGCCAGGAGCACCAAAAAGGCGGCGTCGCGGGTGACGACGAGCGCCGGCGGCGCCGTCGCCATCGCCACCAGCCCGGAGAGCCAGAGCGCCAGCACCAGCACCAGCTTGACGCGATAGAGCGCCGCCGGCGGCGGCCGCCAGC
>JAAAPF010000305.1 GCA_009908425.1 Alphaproteobacteria bacterium | reverse complement strand
GACATCACCCCGCCAGCGCTCCAGGCGCCGCCCGCCTGCGCCGACCAGCAGCCCGTTCACACAAGATGTTGGGCAAGCGGATTCAAAGGGATAAGCCTCATGAGTGAAATGGGGATAACCTGCGGAAATCTGGGATATGCGAATAATTTGGCCGTGTGGAAATTCGATATCAAACTGCTTAGCGACGTCCTCCACAATTGCCCAAATCGCATCAGGAGCAAGTGGTCGAAGCTCAATGGCGTAGACATATCGTTCGACAGATTCGTGAGCCATTTTTAATTCGCTCAAATCATTGGCGACCCCACAGAAGACAAATTTTAGAGGAGAAGCATCAACGGAGAGCTGCTTGAGAAGGAACGACATCTGTTCGATGGTTTCATGATTTTGAATTGTATCAAACTCATCAACAATAATGACGGGTCTTTTGTACGGAAAATATTTTTTATTAAACAGAGTGTTAATAAGCGCACTCGCATGAGAGATGGACTGTATATCTAAATCGTTAACGACGTCAGACGGGTTCGGATTTATGGTAAGCCCAAGAATTTAGATACTTTCGATGAAGGATTTTGAACGTAGATCAACGTAGCCCTTATGATGTACCTTCCGCACGACATCTTTCATGAATTCGCTAAATGTAAGATTTGGGTAACACGGAATATCACCGACTGCTTCGACAAATTCGGAATGAGCTTCGCAGGACGTGTGACCAAGAGAAGTCTTTCCTACTCCCCGAGGCCCCCAAATAAATGCTTGAGCGCCCGGCGTTTCGAAACAGTCAAGCATACTTCGTAATTGAATATCACGACCCTTCATTTGAGCCGGAATTGTCAGATGTGTTCGCGGGTGAAGGAAATGTTGAAGCTGCACCCGAAACGCCGCGTGCTCTAATTTCAAGAAATTCGGCATGGGGCACCGCTCAATCTAGCTAGATAGGGAAACGTTTCATTGCAATGAGCCAATCATGCCGATAGTCGCCACCTCACAGCGGCTCGCAACCGTAGCCGATGTGAGGCGATGAGGGTTTTAGCTCAGCCCGTTACACGCCGCTCATCGGAACACGTTATACCCTTCCTCGCGCACTAAGTGTACCCGGATGTCCGCACCTCAATCGAAGATCACACTCGGCAGCCAGGTCGCGAGCGGGGGGAAGCTGGCGACGACGGCGAGGCCGACGAGTTGGATGACGACGAACGGCGCGATGCCGAGATAGATGTCGGTGGTCTTGACCTCCGGCGGGGCGACGCCGCGCAGGTAGAACAGCGCGAAGCCGAAGGGCGGGGTGAGGAACGAGGTCTGCAGGTTGACCGCGATCATCACGCCCAGCCAGATCGGGTCGAGGCCCATCTGCAAGAGCACCGGGCCGACGATCGGCACCACGACGAACACGATCTCGATGAAGTCGAGAAAGAAGCCGAGGACGAACATCAACGCCATCACCACGATCATCGCCCCGAGCGCGCCGCCCGGCAGGCCGGAGAGCACGTCGTGGACGATCTCCTCGCCGCCGAGGCCGCGAAAGACCAGCGAGAAGACCGAGGCGCCCAACAGGATGACGAAGACCATCGAGCTGATCTTGGTGGTCGAGCGCATGACGTGGCGCAGCACCTCGAGCCCGAAGCGCCGCCGTGCGATCGCCAGCACGGTGGCGCCGACGGCGCCCACCGCCGCGCTCTCGGTCGGCGTGGCGAGCCCGGCGAGGATCGAGCCCAGGACCGCGGTGATCAACAGCGCCGGCGGCACCAGCGCGCCCAGCACCTTGGTGGCCAGCGCCACGTCGTCCTGCGCCTGCATCGGCGGCGCGGCGGCGGGGCGAAAGCTGGCGACGGTGAAGATCCAGGCGATGTAGAGGGCGACCAGACACAGGCCCGGCAGCATCGCGCCGGCGAACAGGTCGACCACCGAGACCGGTGCCGGCGCGAAGTTGCCCATCGCCAGCTGGGCCTGGGTGTTGGCGCCCTGCATGATGTCGCCGAGGATGACCAGCGCGATCGAGGGCGGGATGACCTGGCCGAGCGTGCCCGAGGCGCAGATGGTGCCGCAGGCGAGCTTGGGGTCGTAGCCGGCCTTGAGCATGGTCGGCAGGCTCAGGAGACCCATGGTCACCACGGTGGCGCCGACGATGCCGGTCGAGGCCGCGAGCAGCATGCCGACGAGGGTGACCGAGATGGCGAGCCCGCCGCGCACCCGCCGCATCACCAGCCCCATGGTCTCGAGCAGCTGCTCGGCGATGCCGGAGCGCTCCAGCATCACCCCCATGAAGACGAACAGCGGCACCGCGACCAGGACCTCGTTCGCCATCACCCCGAAATAGCGCGAGGCGAGCCCGCCCAGGAGGCGCATGTCGAAGATGCCGACGGCGTCGCCGATGAGCGCGAAGGCGAGTGCCGTGCCGGCGAGCGAGAAGGCGACCGGAAAGCCCAGGAGCAGGACCCCGCAGGCGGCGGCGAACATGCCCAGGCTCAGGATCTCGCCCAAGAGGACGTCGCTCACGCCGCCATCTCCGCCTGGCGGCGCTCGGCCTCGGCGACCATCTCGGGCTCGCCCCTGAGCACGAGGAGCGAGCGCGCGGCCAGCGACAGCGCCTGCAGGCCGACCAGGACGCAGAAGACCGGGATCACCGTCTTCAACAGGAAGAGACCGGGCAGGCCGCCGGCCTCGCGCGAGCCCTCCAGCCGGCTCCACGAGGTCTCGACGTAGGGCAGCGCCACCACGAACACGGTGATCAGCATCGGCAGCGCCAACAACAGCGCGCCCAACAGGTCGACCCAGGCTTTGTAGCGGACCGACGCGCCACGGTAGAACACGTCGACCCGGACGTGGCCCTCCTGCAGGAAGGTGTAGCCGGCGCCCAGCATGAAGACGACGCCGTGGAGCCAGACGTAGCTCTCCTGGATCCACACCCGCCCCCAGGCGAAGCCGTAGCGGGCGACCACGACGAAGAAGACGATCAACACCATCGCCAGGGTCAGCCAGGAGACGGCGCGGCCGATGCGGTCGTTGAGGGCGTCGGTGAGACGCACGAATCGCTTGAGCCCGTTCACGGACGCGCCTCCCGGCGGGGCCTCGTTCGAGGAGTGTCGCGGGTTCTAGAGGATCGCACCCCCGCCCGCCAACCCCGGCCCGCCGGTTGCCGCGGTCGGCGGCGGGGTCTAAACCCTCCGGTCACGACGACGAACGACGAGGGGGTGGCGATGGCGGACACGTTCCGCGCTTGGGTGATCGACCGGGCCGACGGCGGCCAGACCTGCCGCCTGCGCACCGACCTCACCGACGCCGATCTGCCCGCGGGCGACGTCCTCGTCGACGTCCAGGCCAGCACCGTCAACTACAAGGACGGCCTCGCCGTCACCGGCAAGGGCAAGATCATCCGCGCCTTCCCGGGCGTGCCGGGCATCGACTTCGCCGGCACCGTGCGCGCGAGCACCTCCGAGCGCTTCGAGCCGGGCGATCAGGTGGTCCTGAACGGCTTCGGCGTCGGCGAGAGCCACTGGGGCGGCCTCGCCGAGCGCGCGCGCGTCCCCGCCGAGTGGCTGATCACCCTGCCCGAGGCCTTCACCCCGATGGAGGCGATGGCGCTGGGCACCGCCGGCTACACCGCCATGCTGGCGGTCGACGAGCTGGAGCGCGCCGGCGTCGCCCAGGGCGCGGAGGTCGTCGTCACCGGGGCCGCCGGCGGCGTCGGCTCGGTCGCGATCGCGCTGTTGCGGGGCGCCGGCTTCCGCCCGGTCGCGGTCACCGGCCGCGAGACCCTCGCCGACTACCTGCGCGAGCTGGGCGCGGTCGAGGTGCTGCCGCGCGCGACCTTGAGCGAGCCCACCAAGGGCCCGCTCGCGAGCGCGCGCTGGCCGGGGGCGATCGACACCGTCGGCGGCGCGGTCTTGGCCAACCTCCTCAAGACCATGGCCTACGAGGGCACGGTCGCGGCCTGCGGCCTCGCCGGCGGCGTCGAGGTGGCGACCACCGTGATGCCGTTCATCCTGCGCGGCGTGCGCCTCGTCGGCGTCGAGAGCGTCCACCAGCCGCTCCACCGCCGCGAGGCGATCTGGCAGCGGCTGGCCGAGCTGATGCCGAGCGAGCGCCTGGCCGAGATGAGCCGGGTCGTGCCGATGGACGAGGTCCCCGCGGTCGCCGAGGAGCTCCTCGCCGGGCGGGTGCGCGGCCGCACCGTGGTCGACGTCAAGGGCTGAGCGGTGGCGCGCGTCCTCGTCCTCAACGGCCCCAACCTCAACCTCTTGGGCGAGCGCGAGCCGGGGCTCTACGGCGCGGTGTCGCTGGCCGCGATCGAGGCCCGCCTGGCCGCGCTCGGCGCCGAACTCGGGCTCGAGGTGCGCTGTCGGCAGAGCAACCACGAGGGCGTGCTGATCGACGAGGTCCACGCCGCGCGCCAGGACTGCGCCGGGCTCGTCGTCAACGCCGGCGGGCTCGCGCACAGCTCGATCGCGCTCGCCGACGCGCTGCGGGCCTTCGCCGGGCGCATCTGCGAGGTCCACCTCACCAACGTCCACGCCCGCGAGCCCTTCCGCCACCACTCCCACCTCGCGCCGGTCGCCGACGCGGTGTTGTGCGGCTGCGGGCCGCTCGGCTACGAGCTGGCGCTGCGCTTTCTCGCCGCCGGCGCGACGCCGTGAGCGGCGGCGGCGGCTTTTGCGCTCCGGCGGCGGATGTGCGATCGAAGACGGTGCCATGACGATCCCGCTTGGCCAGGCCATCTTCGCCGCCGCGGCGGGGCGGGCCGGCGACCGCGCCGCCCCCCGCCGCGCGGGCACGTGAGACGCGCGCGACGATGAGCGAGCTGCGCCCCGACACCCTGTTGTGCGCCTACTCGGTCGGCATCTTTCCGATGGCGAACGACCGCCACGACCGCGAGATCTTCTGGGTCGAGCCGCGCCGCCGCGGCATCCTGCCGCTCGCCGGCTTCCACGTCCCCAAGAGCCTGCGCAAGGTGATCCGGCGCGGGCTCTACGAGGTCACGGTCGACCGCGACTTCGCGGGCGTCATCCGCGCCTGCGCCGAGCCGACCCCGGCGCGGCCGCGCACCTGGCTCAACGACGAGCTGATCGAGGCCTATTGCGACCTCCACGCCGCCGGCCACGCCCACAGCGTCGAGGCCTGGGAGGGCGGCGCGCTCGCCGGCGGGCTCTACGGGGTGTCGATGGGGGCGGCGTTCTTCGGCGAGAGCATGTTCTCGCGCCGCCGCGACGCCTCCAAGGTGGCGCTGGTCCGCCTGGTCGAGCGGCTCGAGGCCGGCGGTTTCCTGTTGCTCGACAGCCAGTTCATGACCGACCACCTGCGCCAGTTCGGCGGCATCGAGATCGACCGCGGCCTCTACCGCCGCCTCCTGCGCCAAGCGCTGCTCGCCAACGCCAACTTCGGGTGAGCCGCGCCGCGGGCGGCGGCGCGGATGCGCGTGCCGCCTCCTTCCTCACCGGGAGGCGCGCTTCTCCTGGACGGCGAAGGGGCTGAGGCCGAGCCACTGCTGGATGGTGTCGGCGAGCTGGCGGTCGCCGATGAGCGCCAGCCGCTCGTCGCCCACCGCCGCGCCGGTCGTCGTCAGCCCCATCCAGATCTCGGTCATGCACCGGAGGTCGGTCTCGACGTAGAGATCCACCTCGAAGCCCGGATCGATCGAACAGAGATCGACCTCGCCGCCCGGATCGACGATCAGCCACCACTGGGAGCGCGTCGGCGGCTGGTCGGTGTAGCGAAACGCCACCGTGGTGCGCCGCCCCGGCATCGGCGAGGGCGCGAGGTTGCGCCGCATGTCCCACATCAACAGCCCCGGATCGAGGTTGGCGAGGCTCGCCTCGGTCTCGATCCACTTTTGCCCCCACATCCCGATCGCCTCGACGACGGGGGCGAGGTCGCGCCCGGCCTCGGTCAGCTCGTAGGCGAGGTGCGCGGGCTCCGCCGGCACCGGCGTCCGCTGGACGATCCCCGCCGCCTCGAGCTCCCGCAGCCGCTTGGCGAGCAGCGTCGGCGACATCCGCGGCACGCCCCGGCGCAGGTCGTTGAACCGGGTCGAGCCCGCCACGAGCTCGCGCAGGAGCACGATCGTCCAGCGGGTGCTCAGCACCTCGGCCGCCATCGCGACCGGGCAGAACTGGCGATAGCGGTCCTCGGGCACGGCCGCCCTCCGGAGCTTGGCAGCCCGCCCCTGATAACCGATCCGCGCGGCGGGATCGACACCGGTACAGTTGGTTGACTGGAGCCGGCGGTCGGCCGGTTGCGAGACTTGCGCCTGCGGTCGCGCCCGCGACCGCCTGCGAGACGAGAACCGCAAGGAGGCGACCATGATCAGGCTCGCACCCACCGCCATCGCCTTGGCGCTGCTCGCGACCACCGCGGCGGCCGAGGCCGAGGAGGCGACGATCGAGGAGGCGCTGAGCGCGGCCCCGCCGCAGCTGCGCGACGAGGTCACCGTCCGCGACCTCGACGGCACGCTCCTGCGCGAGGGCGACGGCGACTTCGTCTGCATGCCCGCGCCGGCGGGCTTCGCCGGACCGATGTGCCTCGACGGGCCGTGGATGAACTGGTTCCAAGCCTATCAGGCGCAGGAGGACTTCACGCCCTCGCGGATCGGCATCTCCTACATGCTCGCCGGCGACACGCCCGACGGCGGCGCCAGCAACATCGACCCCTACGCGCGGACGCCGACGGCCGACAACGACTGGGTGGTCGAGGGCCCGCACGTGATGATCATCGTCCCCGACGACGCGATCCTCGAGGGCCTGCCCGAGACGCCGGCGACCGACGGCCCCTACGTCATGTGGCCGGACACGCCCTACGCCCATATCATGCTGCCGGTGGACGCGCGCGCCGAGCAGCGCGCGATCGAGTAGCGCGAAGCGAGGCGCGGCCCGGGAGCCGGGCGTCCCCGGCGGCCGTCCGGTTCCCGGCACCCGCCGCGGCCCCGCGGGCGGCGACGCTGGCCGGTGCGTGAACGGCGCTCAGCCTTCGGGGCGGCGCCTCGGCGGGGCGATGTCGTCGCGCGGCTCGGGAGCCTGGTCGGCCTCGGCGCCCGCCTCCTCGGCGCTCAGGCAGTCCACCACCCAGACGTCGTAGACGGCGTGCTGGAGCGCGGACAGCGCCGGGCTGGAGGCGAACATCCAGCCGGCGAACACCTCCTCGGCCGCCGCGCCGGAGACCCGGTCGACGATGGTGAGATAGGCCGCGCTCTCCGGCGGCTCGGTCGGCGCCGCCTCGAAGCAGGACTCGACGGTGATCTCCAGGGTGTTGAAGCGCTTGGTGGCACCCACCGGCACGTCCAGGTGCGACACCCGGGCGGTGACCTTCTCGAGCGTGCCGAGGCGGGCGACGTCGCGGGGCCGGTCGACCGCGGCGGCGGCGGGGCCGGCGTGGACGACGGCCGCGAGCGCGAGCGCGACGCCGGCCAGCCCCGGGGCGAGGCCGCTCACGAACCGTCGCCGCCGGGGTTCGAGCCCTCGCCCTCGCCCGAGAAGACGAAGCGGCCGATGAGGTCCTCGAGGCTGATGGCGGACTGGGTGAACGTGATCTCGTCGCCCGGCTGCAGCATGTCGATCTCGGCACCGGGCTGCAGCTCGACGAACTGACCGCCGAGCAGCCCTTCGCTCGCGATGCGGGCGGAGCTGTCCAGCGGCAGCTCGACGTCGCTCGCCACCGAGAGCTCGAGGACCGCCTGGTAGGTCTGCTCGTTCAGCCGCGCCCGCACGACCTCGCCCACCTTGATGCCGGCGACGCGCACGTCGCTGCCCGTCTGGACGGCGCCGATGCCGGAAAAGGCGGCCTCGAGCCGGTAGCCGCCGGGATCGGCGACGTCGCTGGTGGTGTAGGCGTAGACCAGAAAGCCCAGGGCGACGACGAGGACCACGGCCCCGAGCACGGTTTCGACCAGACTGCGCGACATCCGAGCCTCGCGGTGAAGAGGAGCGCCGCGGTCTTAGCCTAAGCCGGCTCCAGGTCCAACAGCGCGCGGGCGAAGCCCTCGGCCTCGAAAGGCCGCAGGTCCTCGATGCCCTCGCCGACGCCCACCGCGTGCACCGGCAGGCCGAAGGCGTCGGCGAGGGCGACGACCACGCCGCCGCGGGCCGAGCCGTCGAGCTTGGTGACCACCAGCCCGGTGACGTCGATCGCCTCTCGGAAGAGCTCGACCTGGCGGTGGGCGTTCTGGCCGGTGGTGGCGTCCAGGACCAGAAGGCTGGCGTGGGGCGCCGCTTGGTCCTGCTTGGCGAGCACGCGGTCGATCTTTCGGAGCTCGTCCATCAGCGCGGACTTGTTGTGGAGCCGCCCGGCGGTGTCGATCAGGAGCACGTCGAGGCCCTCGCGCTTGGCGCTCGCCAACGCGTCGTAGGCGAGGCCGGCGGCGTCGGCGCCGGTCGCGGCCTTGAAGAAGCGCGCGCCGGCGCGGTCGGCCCAGATCTCCAGCTGCTCGACCGCGGCGGCGCGGAAGGTGTCGCAGGCGGCGATGCCGACCCGCCGGCCCTCGCCCGCCCAGGCGGCGGCGAGCTTGCCGATGGTGGTCGTCTTGCCGGTGCCGTTCACCCCGGCGACGAGGACGACGTAGGGCTTCGCACCCGCCTCGGGCACCAGCGGTTCGGCCACCGGCGCCAGGGTCTCGGCGATGTAGCCGGCGAGCGCTTCTTTGACTTCGACGTCGCCGACGTCCTTGCCGAAGCGGTCCTTCTTCAGGCGCGCCGCCACCTTCTGCGCCATGTCGACGCCCAGATCGGCCTGGATCAGCGCGTCCTCGAGCTCTTCCAGCGCCTCGTCGTCGAGCTTGCGCTTGGTGAAGATGGCGCTGACGTTCTGCGTGAGCGCCTGCGAGGAGCGCTGCAGCCCGCCCTTGAGCCGTTGCCACCAGGACGCCATCAGGTCGCCACCTTTCCTTGCAACCAGCCGTCGCCGTGGGCGAGCGCGCGGGCGCGCACCAGCCGGCCGGCCTCCACCCCGCCCTCCAGCACGATCGGCGCGAAATGAGGCGTGTGCCCGCGCCCGCCGCGCTCGACCAGGACCTCGTGCTCGCCGCCCACGAGCCGCTCGAAGAGCCGCGTCATGGCCGCCTCGCCCGCGGACCTGAGGGCCGCCGCGCGCGCCTTTCGGACCTCGGGCGCGACCTGGGGCATCCGCGCCGCCGGCGTGCCCGGCCGCGGCGAGTACGGAAAGACGTGCAGAAAACTCAAGCCGGCCTCGTCGACGAGCGCGAGCGTGTCCTCGAACTGCCGATCGGTCTCGGTCGGAAAGCCGGTGATGAGATCGGCGCCGAAGGCGAGCTCGGGGCGCTTGGTGCGCAGGCGCTCGGTGAGGCGGATGACGTCGTCTCTCAGATGGCGGCGCTTCATGCGCTTGAGGACGAGGTCGGCGCCGGCCTGCACCGAGAGGTGGACGTGCGGCATCAGCCGGGCGTCGCCGGTGATCAGCTCTTCGAGGTCCGGGTCGACCTCGGCCGGGTCGATCGAGGAGAGGCGCAGCCGCTCGAGCTCGGGCACGAGCGTCAACAGGCGCTTGAGCATCGCGCCCAGCGTCGGCCGGCCCGGCAGGTCCTTGCCGTAGGAGGTGAGGTCGACGCCGGTGAGCACGATCTCGCGATAGCCGGCGTCCAACAGCGTGCGGACCTGGGCGGTGATCGCACCCAGGCCCACCGAGCGGTTGTTGCCGCGCCCGTAGGGGATGACGCAGAAGGTGCAGCGGTGATCGCAGCCCTGCTGGACCTGGACGAAGGCGCGGGTGCGGCCGTCGAAGCCGTCGACGAGATGCGGCGCGGCCTCGCGCACGGCCATGATGTCGTTGACC
>JAAAPF010000148.1 GCA_009908425.1 Alphaproteobacteria bacterium | reverse complement strand
CGTCCGGCAAGGTCCCGGCTCTTCGCGTTCGCTACGGCCGGGACTACAGTTACTGACGCACTGACGCACTGACGCACTGGCACTGACGCACCGACGCACCCCGTGTATCAGACATCGTCACGCCCTCGCGGCAAAGCCGCCCCGCAAGCCCCCCGGATGCCGCCTGAACCCTGAACCCTGAAACCTGAAACCTAACCCCGGCCGCAGGCCGGGGTTGACCAGTTGGTGCTACCATTACAGGGCTATTCAATCCGGAATCCCTGATCCATGTTCGACAAGTCTTTCACCATCGAAGGATTCGACGAGGAGCTGGCCTCCGCCATGCGCGCCGAAGAGCAGCGCCAGGAGGAACACATCGAATTGATCGCCTCGGAGAACTACGCCAGTCCGCGGGTTCTCGAGGCCCAGGGCTCGGTGCTGACCAACAAGTATGCAGAGGGCTATCCGGGCAAGCGTTATTACGGCGGTTGCGAGTACGTCGACATCGCCGAAAACCTGGCGATCGAGCGGCTCAAGAAGCTCTACGGCGCCGGCTACGCCAACGTGCAACCCCATTCGGGCTCGCAGGCCAACCAGGCCGTCTACCTGGCCCTGCTCAAGCCGGGCGACACCATCCTGGGCATGGACCTGTCCGAAGGCGGGCACCTGACCCACGGCGCCAAGGTGAATTTCTCGGGCAAGGTGTTCAACGCCGTGCACTACGGCCTCGACCACGCCACCGGCCTGATCGACTATGACCGCATGGCCGAACTGGCGCGCGAGCACAAGCCGCAGATGCTCATCGGCGGCTTTTCGGCCTACTCGCGAACCGTCGACTGGGCGAAGATGCGTGAAATCGCCGACGAGGTCGGTGCCTGGTTCATGGTCGACATGGCGCACGTGTCCGGGTTGATCGCCGCCGGCGTCTATCCCAACCCGGTGCCGCACGCGCACGCGGTGACCTCGACCACGCACAAGACGCTGCGCGGCCCGCGCGGCGGCATCATCCTGGCCAGCGGCGAGGACGAGAGCCTGGTCAAGAAGTTTCAGTCGCTGGTCTTTCCGGGCTGCCAGGGCGGTCCGCTCATGCACGTCATCGCGGCCAAGGCCGTGGCCTTCAAGGAAGCGCTGGAAGGCGACTTCAAGGGCTACCAGCAGCGCGTCATCGACAATGCCCGCGCCATGGCCGAAGTCATCATCGATCGCGGCTACAAGGTCGTCTCGGGCGGCACCGACAACCACCTGTTCCTGATCGATCTCATCGAAGCCGACATCACCGGCAAGGACGCCGAAGCCGCGCTCGGCCGGGCCAACATCACGGTCAACAAGAACACCGTCCCCGGGGAGCCGCGCTCGCCCTTCGTCACCTCGGGCCTGCGCATCGGCACGCCGGCGTCCACCACACGCGGTTTCACCGAAGACGACTGCCGCGAACTCGCCGGCCTGATCTGCGACATCCTCGACAACATGGGCGACGAATCGGTCGAGGCACGCGTCAAGGAAGCAGCGCTCAAACTGTGCCGCAAGTATCCGGTTTATGGTTGAACACAGGTTTCAGGTTTATGAATAGGTTTCAGGGCTATGAATAGGGTTCAGGGTTCAGGGTTCAGGTTTCAGGCGGCGCGGGGAGCCACGCGGGGCGGCTTTGCCGCGAGGGCGTGACGATGGCTGATACACGGATTGCCTCGTCGCGTTCGCGACCTGCGCGGTCTCCGTCAAGGTCTCGCGGCGCAGCCGCCCCCCGATCATCCGACGCTGCCGCCCTGAAACCTGAACCCTGAAACCTGAACCCTATCTTTTAACCCTGAAACCTAGATAGTGTATGTGGTGCCCGTTCTGTAATCACACCGACACCCGCGTGGTCGACTCGCGGCTGGCTTCCGACGGTTTCCAGATCCGGCGGCGGCGTGAGTGTGCCGGCTGCGGGGCGCGTTTCAACACCCTCGAAACGCCGGCGCTGAAGGCGCCCAACGTGATCAAGTCCGACGGCTCGCGCGAGGCCTTCGACGAGGATAAGCTCCGGCGCGGCATGCTCAAGGCGCTGGAGAAACGCCCGGTGGAGACCCAACTGGTCGAGCGCGCCATCCGCAAGCTCGTGCGCGAAGTGCGCACCCTCGAAGAATCGGAAATCTCGAGCCAGCAGCTCGGCGACTGGGTCGCCGCCGAACTGTCGCGACTCGACCAGGTCGCCTACGTCCGCTTCGCCTCCGTCTACCGCCGCTTCGAGGACGTCAAGGCCTTCCGCGAGGAAATCGAACGCCTAGAAAAGGAAAACCCCGGCATGATCGACCGCCGCCAGATCTCCCTGCTGGAAGACGAGAAGTGAGACGGCGGGGGGCAGTGCGTCAGTGGTCAGTGGTCAGTGCGTCAGTGGTCAGTGGTCAGTGGTCAGTGGTCAGTGGTCAGTGGTCGGTGGTCAGTAGTCAGTAGTCAGTAGTCAGTAGTCAGTAGTCAGTAGTCAGTAGTCAGTAGTCAGTCGCACGGACCACAGACGCACAGACGCACAGACGCACAGACACACGGACACACAGACGCACAGACGCACGGACCACGGACGAACGGACGCACAGACGCACAGACGCACGGACGCACAGACGCACAGACGCACGGACGCACAGACACACCGCCCCAACGAACCAACGAACAAACGAACCAACGAACCCAACCCAAATGTCCTTCACCGCCGACGATCACCGCCACATGTCCGAAGCCTTGCGGCTTGCCGCCAAGGGGCGCTTCAGCGCCGATCCCAATCCGGCGGTCGGCTGCGTGGTGGTCAAGGACGGCGAGGTGGTCGGGCGCGGGTTTCACCGAGCGGCCGGGGAACCCCACGCCGAGACGCTGGCGCTGCAGGAAGCCGGCGCCCGCGCGCGGGGTGCGACCGTCTACGTCACGCTGGAGCCCTGCAGCCATCACGGCCGCACACCGCCCTGTTCGCAGGCGCTCGTCGAGGCCGGCGTGGCGTCGGTGGTTTCGGCCATGCACGACCCGGACTCGCGAGTGGCCGGCAGCGGCCACGACCAGCTGGCGCGCGCGGGCGTGGCAGTGCGCATCGGCCTGATGGAGGCCCAGGCGCGCGAGCTCAACCGCGGCTTCGTCAGCCGGCACGAGCGCGACCGGCCCTGGGTGCGCGTCAAGCTGGCGGCCAGCCTCGACGGCCTGACCGCCGGGGCTGACGGGCGATCGCAGTGGATTACCGGCGAGGCGGCGCGCGCCGACGTGCAGCGCTGGCGCGCCGAGGCTTCGTGCATCCTCACCGGCATCGGCACGGTGCTGGCCGACGATCCGCGGCTGAACGTGCGTCTGAGCGGATTCGAGCGCCAGATCCTGCGCGTGGTGGTCGACACGCACGGGCGGCTGCCCGATCGCCTGCGCCTGACCGGCCTGCCCGGGCGCGTGCTGCTGGCCAGCTGCGTCGAGGCGCGTGCGATCGAGGGCGTGGAGTGGTGGCAGCTGCCGTTGGGGCTCGACGGTCGCGTCGACCTGGCGGCGCTCCTGCAGCGCCTGGCCGCGCGCGAGGTCAACACCGTGCACGTCGAAGCCGGCCCGACCCTGTCGGGGGCGCTCATCGAGGCGGGCCTGGCCGACGAACTGCTGGTCTACCAGGCGCCGGTCCTCATCGGCCGCGGCCGGCCGCTGCTCGAACTTCCGGGGATGGAAAAATTCGACGACCGCCTCCACCTACGTCTGGTCGAACAGCGCCGGCTCGCTCAAGACTGGCGTTTCCTCTACCGTTTCGAGAACTGAATTCATGTTCACCGGAATCGTCCAGGCTGTCGGTACGGTCAGCGCCATCGAGCCCTCCGATGGGGGCAGCCGCATGCGCATCGACTGCCCCGAGCTCGAGCCGGCGTGCTGGAGCGAGGGCGACAGCGTGGCCGTGGCCGGCTGCTGCCTGACCGCCCTGGACATCGACGCGCGCGGTTTTTCCGCCGACCTGTCGGCCGAAACCCTCCAGTGCACCAGTCTGGGCGACCTGTCGACCGGCGACCCGGTCAATCTCGAGCCGGCCCTGGCCCTGGGCGAGCGCCTGGGCGGGCACCTCGTGACCGGGCATGTCGACGACCTGGCCGAGGTCGTGTCGATCACGCCCTCGGGCGATAGCCGCGTCTTCCGCTTCCGCGTGCCCGACGCGCTGGCGCGCTTCATCGCCGGCAAGGGGTCGGTCACGCTCGACGGCGTGAGCCTGACCGTCAATGCCGTCGAGGGCCGCGAGTTCGAGGTCAACCTGATTCCGCACACGCTGGCCGTCACCACCCTCGGCCGTCTCGCGCAGGGCGAGCGCGTCAACCTCGAGGTCGACCTGCTGGCGCGCTACACCGAGAGATTGCTTGGAGAAAGGCAATGAACTTCGATTCGATCGAATCCATCCTCGAGGACATCGCCCGGGGCCGGATGGTCGTCATGCTCGACGACGAGGACCGCGAGAACGAGGGCGACCTGATCATGGCCGCGCCGCTGGTCCGTCCCGAAGACATCAACTTCATGGCCCGCTACGGCCGCGGCCTGATCTGCCTGTCGCTCACGCGCGAGCGCTGCCGGCAGCTGGGTCTTCAACTGATGGTGCGCGATACCGACCGTCATCACCAGACCAATTTCACCGTCTCCATCGAGGCTGCCACCGGCGTGACCACCGGGATTTCCGCCTACGACCGGGCCCACACCATCCGCACGGCGGTGGCGCCCGACGCCGGGCCCGACAGCCTGTCCCAGCCGGGCCACGTCTTTCCGCTGATGGCCCAGCCCGGCGGCGTGCTCGCGCGCGCCGGACACACCGAGGCGAGCATGGACCTGTCGCTGCTGGCCGGGCTCGAGCCGGCCGGCGTGCTGGTCGAGATCCTCAACGAGGACGGCACCATGGCGCGCCGGCCAGAGCTCGAGACCTTCGCGAAGACTCACGATCTCAAGATGGGCACCGTCGCCGACCTCATCCGCTATCGCATGAGCACCGAGCAGAACGTCGAGTGCGTCCACCAGCAGACGGTCGGCACCGCGCACGGCGAATTCCGGCTCCAGGTCTTCCGCGACCGCATCACCCGGCGCCTTCACTGGGCCCTGATCCGGGGCGAGATCAGTCCCGACGAACCTTTCCCGGTGCGCGTGCACGTGCCCGAGCTGCTCGGCGACGTGATGGGCATCACCGAGCCGAGCTTCGGCATGCCCCTGGACGCGGCGCTCGCCGACATCGCGCGGCGCGGTCGTGGCATGGCCCTCGTGCTGGGCTATGATGAGGACGACGCCGACCGGCTCGCCGGCCTGCAGAACGGCGGCACCGGTCCCGAGGACGGTGCGCGCAGCCAGGCGGCCAACGAGCTGCGCAGCTACGGCATCGCCGCGCAGATCATCGCCGAGCTGGGCGTGCGCCGCATGCAGGTCTTCGGTGCGCCCAAGCGCCTGCACGCGCTCGCCGGTTTCGGACTCGAAATCACCGACTACGTCGTCCCCGAAGGAGAGGACTGACCGCCACCATGACTGATCGCCATCCTGCCAGCGACGGCAGTCGTATCGCCATTGCCGTCGCCCGCTTCAATCCCGACGTGACCAATCTCATGCTGGCCGGCTGCCGCCAGGCCCTGCTCGACGGCGGCCTACCCGAGGGCAGCCTCGAAGTCTTCCCCGTGCCCGGCGCCTGGGAGCTGCCCCTGGCCGCGCGCGAGCTGGCCGACAGCGGCCGCTTCGACGGCGTGATCGCGCTCGGCGCGGTCGTGCGCGGGGAGACCGCGCACTTCGACTTCATCTCCGCCGAATGCGCCCGCGGCCTGCAGCAGACCCAGCTCGAGACGGGCGTGCCGGTCGGCTTCGGCGTGCTCACCCCCCCGGAGAACGGCGAGCAGGCGATGGAACGCGCCGATCCGGCGCGCAAGAACAAGGGCCGGGAAGCCGCCCTGGCCGTGCTCGACATGATCGAATTCAAGCGCCGGGCGGCTTCATGAGCCGGCGCCGGACCGTCAGCCCCTTCGAGCCCCGCCGTCGGGCGCGCCGCCGCGCGCTCCAGGCGCTCTACCAGTGGCAGATCAACGACGACTCGGCCGCGTCGATCATCGATCAGTTCCGCGAAGAGCAGAATTTCGAGGGCGTCGACGAGGCCTACTTCGAGACCCTGGTGCGCGAGGTCGTGGCCAACCGCGAGACCCTCGACGAGGCCCTGGCGCCGCATGTCTCGCGCGCGCAGGCCAGCCTCGACCAGATGGAGCGGGTCATCCTGCGCCTGGGCGCCTGCGAGCTGATGCACCATCCCGAAACGCCCTACCGGGTCATCATCGACGAGGCGGTGGAGCTGGCGCACCGTTTCGGCGCCGAGCAGGCCCACACCTTCGTCAACGGTGTGCTCGATCGCCTCGCGCGCGACTCGCGCAAGGCCGAGCGCGCCGCTGAAGCCGGTGATGGGTGAGTTCGAGCTGATCGAACGCATCCGCGCGCGCTCGCGCGCCGACGACAGCGTCCTGGTGGGCATCGGCGACGACGCCGCGGTGCTCGCCCCCACGCCGGGCAGTCAGCTGGTCGTGACCACCGACTCGCTGGTCGCCGAACGTCACTTCACGGCCGACTGGCCGGCCGCCGACATCGGCTGGCTCGCCGCCCAGGCCAACCTCAGCGACCTGGCCGCCATGGCCGCGCGTCCGCGCTGGGCGCTTCTGGCCCTGACCCTGCCGGAGCCCGATACGGACTGGCTCGACGGCTTTCTCGACGGCTTCCTGGACGCTGCCGCCGAGGCGGGGCTGAACCTGGTCGGCGGCAACCTCGCCCGCGGCCCGCTCAACGTCGGTGTCGAACTCATCGGCGAGGTGCCGGCCGGCCGGGCCGTCACCCGCCGTGGCGCGCGCGCCGGCGACTGCCTGGCGGTGACCGGCACCATCGGAGATGCCGCCGCCGCGCTGGCGCTCGGCGAGACCGCCGGGCGCGCCCTGCGCCAGCGGCTTCGCCGTCCGAACGCCCGGCTTCGAGCGGGGCAGGCACTGGCAGACGCCGCCCGGGCCATGATCGACCTGTCCGACGGCCTGCTGGCCGACCTTGCCCACCTGCTGTCCGAAGGGCAGGGCGCCGAGATCGAACTCGACGCGCTCCCGGCCTCGGAGGCGTTGCTCGCCGCGGTGAACGATCACGAATCACGCTGGCGCTTCCAGACCGGCGGCGGCAGCGACTACGAGCTGCTCACGGTGCTCGAACCGGGCACCGACACGTCGGCGCTGTCCGCGTCGGCCGGCCTGCCCCTGAGCATCATCGGCCGGGTCACCGACAGCGGGCGGATCGTCTGCCGCTCCGACCGGCACGCCGTTCCGGCGACCCTCGGCCGCGGCTGGGATCATTTCTCCGGTGACTGACCGCGAGCGCACGCGCCGGGTGGCCCTGGGCTCGCCCGACGGCCTGCTGGCCTTCGGCTTCGGCAGCGGCCTGTCGCCGTTCGCCCCCGGTACGGCCGGATCGCTCGTGGCGGTTCCGCTGGCCCTGCCGCTGGTCTGGCTGCCCCTGCCGGCCGCGCTGGCCGTCATCGCCGCCGCTTTCCTGTTCGGCATCTGGCTGTGCGACCGCGTCGGCAAGCGCCTGGAAGTGCACGACCACAGCGGCATCGTCTGGGACGAGTTCGTCGGCCTGTGGCTGGTGCTGGTCTTCGTCCCCCAGCACTGGGCCTGGTGGCTGGCCGCCTTCCTCGCCTTCCGCCTCTTCGACGCCCTCAAACCCTGGCCCATCGCCTGGTTCGACCGCCGAGTCCACGGCGGCTTCGGCGTCATGCTAGACGACCTCCTGGCGGCCGGGTATGCCCTGGCAGTGCTGTGGGCGAGTGGGGTGTTTTTGCGTTGATTCGTTGGTTCGTTGCTTCGTTAATTCGTTGGGGGAGAGGTGGGCCGTGCGTCAGTGGTCTGTGCGTCTGTGCGTCAGTAGTCGGTAGTCAGTGCGGCAGTAGTCGGTAGTCAGTGCGTCGGACGTGGGTGCTTCGCTTACGCCTTGTAGCCCCGGACCTCGATCCGGGGCCTTCTGGAGGAGGCGCCGGTCGAGAAAAGGCCCCGGATCAAGTCCGGGGCTACAGGGGCAGAAGTGCGGACCACGGACGCACAGACGCACAGACGCACAGACGCACAGCCCCCCGCCCTCACTCCCCCCGAATCCCCAACCACTCCTCCCGAAGCCGCCGCCGCTCATCGTCGAGCGTCTCCGGGTCGGCCGATTCCAGGGCGGCGAGGTATTCGGCGCGGACCGTTTCCGCGGCCTGTTCGTCGCCGGTCCGGCGCAGGGCGTCGAAGAGGTGCATGGCCATGGTGATCGTGGCGCTGTGCTCGGGGCCGTGGCGCTCGGCATTGCTGTCGACCGCGGCGCGCAGCGGCTCGATCGCGCCGGCGGCGTCGCCGGTGCCCAGTCGCGCGCGGCCGAGCCACCAGGCCGCGGCGGCGGTCTGGGGATGGTCGGGGCCGAGCATGTCGAGGCGCAGGCGGTGGACGGGCTCGATGATCGGCAGGGCCTCGGCGTGGCGATCGAGGTCGATCAGGGCGTTGGCGTGCAGCTCCTGCGCCGTCAGGGTGTCGAGATGCTCGGGCCCGAGCGTCTCGCGCCGCCGTTCGGCCACGTCCCGCACCGTCTCGAGGCCGTCCCCGGGCCTTCCGACGCGGATCATGGCGCTGGCGAGGTTGAGCATGCCCCGGAGCGTGTTGGGATGGTCGGGGCCGTTGATCTCGCGGCTGGCCGCGTTGTGGGCCTCGTACATGGCGATGGCCTCGTCGACCCGGTCGAGATGGCTGAGCATGTTGCCGATGTTGACCATCACCCGCAGCGTGCTCGGGTGGCGCCGGCCGTAGGCGCGCTCGTAGATCGCCAGCACTTCGCGGCTGATGTCCAGCGCCTCCTCAAGCTGCCCGGTCGCGGCGAGCGCCGCCCCCAGGTTGCTCAGCGGGCCGGCCAGGTCCGGATCGCCTTCGGGCAGAAGCTCGCGCAGGCCCTCGGCCTGGCGGCGGAAATGCTCCAGCGCTTCGGGCAGTTGCCCGGAGCGGGCCAGCACGTAGCCGACCGAGCCGTGCAGCCCCAGGTACTGCTCGTCGTCGAGCACGTCGTACCGGGCGGCCGCTTCGAGATTGCGGCGCGCCGTCTCGATAGCCGCTTCGCGCTCGCCGAGTTCGACCAGGGTCTGGGCGAGCGAGTCGCGCGTGCCCAGCAGCAGCTCGAGCGAGGTCTCGTCCTGGGCGGCCCGCGGCCGCGACTCGAGATCGGCGAGAAGCGACTGCAGCGCGCCCCGGGCGGCTTCGTAGTCGGTGTTGCGGAACAGCGCATCGCCCAGGTGCCGCCGGGCCTGCAGCACGTCGATGTGACCGGCCGCCAGCCCGGCGCGGCGCAGCTCGAGCATGCGCTGGGCCACCCCGATCTGGGGTGGATGCAGGCCGATGCCGTCGTAGACCCGGAAGACCGCGTCGTACAGGTCCGCCTGCAGCAGCGGCTGGTCCGCGAAGTCGGCCTCGATGGTCTCGCGCGCTCGCTCGAGCATGTGGCGGTCGATCACCTCGCGCGCCAGGTCGGCGGGGTTGGCGCGCGCGGCGATGGCCTCGAACAGGGCCGGGTCGACGGCGTCCCCGTCCGCCGGCGCATCGGCGAGCTGTTCGCGCATGACCTCGATGATGCCGGTGCCCATGGCGCGGGCGTCGATGTCGGCGAGCATCCGCTGCTGGAATCCCGACACCTGCTCGAGCGCCTGCTGCCGGGCCTCGGCGCGCTCGAACTGGCGCTGCGCCTCGAGCATGCCCAGGGTGGCCGCGGCCAGGCCGGCCAGCAGGGCCAGCAGCACGGCGCTGGCGCTGCCGAGGGCCAGAGCGTTGCGGCGAACGAACTTGCC
>JAAAPF010000278.1 GCA_009908425.1 Alphaproteobacteria bacterium | reverse complement strand
TGACCTGCGGCGCGTCGCCGGTCGCGGCCAGCGCCGACCACGCCCGCGCCGTGCGCGCGGGATCGGCCCGCGTGACCTCGCGCCGGCCGCCGGCGTCGGCCAGGACCGCCTCGACCGTCCCCGGCGCCGCGGCGTCGTCGGCGGGCACGGCCACCACGACCGAGAGCGTCGGCAGCGTGCGGTGAAGCGCGTCGAGGACGAGGACGGGTACCATCGCGATCAGCATTGCGGCGAAGACGGCGGTCTCGGCGCCGAGGTGAGGGGAGGCGAGTCGGCGCCGCGCGGCCACGAGCGTGCGCGGGCGGCCGGCGACCGTCAACTCGCCGCCCGCAGGGCCGTCGCGGCGGCGTCGAGGCGGCCGTCGGCGAGCGGGCGGAGCTCGCAGCCGAGCCGGCGTGCGGTCGCGGGGTCGGTGGTGGCGACGATCACCGCGGCGCCGAGTTCGGCGAGTTCGCTCACCAGCTGCGTGGCGCGCGCCGCGGCCCCGGCGTCGAGGCCGGCGAGCGGCTCGTCCAGCAGCAGCAGATCGGGACGGACGACGGTGGCGCGGGCGACGGCGAGCAGGCGGCGCTCGCCGCTCGACAGCGCCGCCACCGGCGTGTCGCGGTGCGCGCCGAGGCCGAGCCAGTCAAGGAAGGCGCCGACGACCGGGGCGATGGTGCGGTCGTCCTCGCCCCGCACCCGCAACGGCAGGGCGAGATTGTCGTGGGTGGTCGCCGCCTCCATCCACAGCTCGTCGGCGAAGGCGGCGCCGATGCGCCGGCGCAGGGCGGCGCGGTCGTCGGGCGTGAGGCCGGCCGGCTCGCACCCGAAGAGCACCAGCCGGCCGCCGGTCGGCGGCGCGAGCAGGGCGAGGGTGGCCAGGAGCGCCGTCTTGCCGGTGCCGTTGGCGCCGACCAGCGCGAGCCGGTCGCCGCGCCCCAAGGCGAGGTCGACGCCGGCGATCGCGGGCGCCGGGCCGATGGGGCCGACGGACAACTCGCGCGCGAGAAGGACGGCGTCGGAGGTCATGTACCGGCCTTTCGACCTCGCCGATCGGTAACGATTTGCTATTATAGGTTGAGATATTCCGTCGAATTGCGCAACCGTCGAGGTCTCGTCGTGCACGTCGCCTGCCCGCAATGCGGAACCGGCTACCAGCTTTCGCCCGCGACGCTGGAGCGCGACCCGCTGCGCTTGCGCTGTCGGCGCTGCCGCCACGTCTGGGAGCCGCCGCGCCCGCTCGCCGGGACCGCATTCGCGGCCGACGCCACGGCGGCGGCCGACGAAACGGCGACGCCGCCGGCCGAGCCCGGTTCGCCCGCCCCCGCGCCGGCCGTCGCCGAGCCGGACGAGCCCGCGGCCGCCGCGACGCCGCGGCGCCGGCGCCGCGGGCTCGCCCTCGGGCTCTACGCGCTCGCCGCGGTGCTCCTGGTGGCGGGTGCGGGCGGCTTCGCCTGGGCCTATCGCGACGCCCTGTCCTTCGCCGCCGCACCCCGGCCGCATCTGGTCGACGTCGAGCCGGCGTGGCGGGCGGCGGCCGGCGGTCGCCGGCTGGTGGTCGCCGCCGACGTCGAGAACCCGGGCCCGGTCGCCGCGGAGATCCGGCGCGTCCACGTCAAGTTTCTGAGCGCGCAGGGGGCCTGGATCGACCAGACCGTCGTCGAGGTGCCGCCGCTGCGGGTGCCCGCCGGCGCCAGCGGCCGGCTCGAGATGGCGGTGGACCGCCTGCCCGAGGGTACCGCATCATTGGAGCTGAGTGTGGTGCCCGACGCTCCGGTCTCCTGACCGGGGCCGGGCCGGATCCGAGAACACGCGGTGAGCGCAGCCTTCGCGAGCACGCCGTTCGCCATGCGCGCCGCCCTCGAGGCGGCCGAGCGCGCCGCCGCCCGCGGCGAGGTCCCGGTCGGCGCGGCGCTGGTGGGGCCCGATCGCCGCCTGCTCGCGGTCGACGGCAACCGGGTCGAAGAGCACCGCGATCCGACCGCGCACGCCGAGATGCTGGTGGTGCGTGCCGCCGCGCAGCGGTTGGGCCGGCCGCGGCTCACCGACTGCGATCTCTACGTCACCCTCGAGCCGTGCCCGATGTGCGCCCACGCGCTCTGCCTCGCCCGCGTCCGCCGGCTGTACTACGGTGCGGAGGATCCCAAGGGCGGCGGCGTCGACCACGGCCCGCGGGTGCTGAACTCGCCCAGCTGCCACCATCGGGTCGAGGTTTACGGCCTCATCGCCGAGGAGGCGGCCGCCGCGCTGTTGCGGGACTTTTTCCGAGCGCGCCGCTGACGGCGCGCAGCACCGCGGGCGCGAGGTCGCCCCGCCGCGGACGACGCCCGCTCACGCCACCAACTGGTCGCGGATGTCGGCCAGCTCGACCAGGGCGTGGTAGGCCTCCGGCGGTTGCAGGCCGCCGATGACGAAGGCGTTGTCGACGACCGCCAGCGGGATCTCGCTGACCCCGGCCAGCCGCGCCGTCCGCGCCGCCCGCTCGACCTGCGGCAGGTGCGCCGGGGCGCGGGCGCACCAGCGCGCGGCGTCGGCGGCGTCGACCCGCGCGTCGAGCGCGCGGCCGACGTCGTCCGCGGTGACCAGGGCGTCGCCGGCGGCGAAGCGGGCGTGGAACAGCGCGGCCGCGGCGTCGCCGGCGCGCTGATCGGCGCCGGCGGCGAGCACCACGGCGTGGACCAGCCGGGTGTCGACCGCCTGGGCCAGCGACGCGGCGGTGAACGGCACCCCCATCGCCGCGGCGTAGTGCGCGACCGGCCCCGCCAGCCGCCGGCGCTGGCGTGCCAGATCGCCGAGGTTCAAGAGAAACGGGTGCCAGTCGAGCTGGAGCTGCGCGCCGAAGGCCTGGCGCAGGGCGTGCAGCGCCAGATAGGTCCAGGGACAGGCGATGTCGCCGAGCAGTCGGATCGGCGGAATCCGCCCCGGCGGCGTCGCGCGCGCGGCGATCGTGGCTTCGATGGCGTCGCCCTCGGCGCTCATCCGGCGCTCTCGCGGGCGAGCGCGTCGTCGAACCGCCAGATGCGCGGCGCGGCGATCTCCAGGCTGTTGCCGGCGGGATCGCGGAAGTAGAACGAGCGACCGCCGTTGGGCCAGTCGAGCTCGGCCTCGATCTCGACGCCGTGGGTCACCAGGTGCGCCACCCAGCGCTGCAGGTCCGGATCGGCGACCGCGAAGGCGACGTGGCCGGCGCCCTCCGCGCCGTGCGGTGGCACCGCCACCGAGCCCCGCGCCGCCTCGGGCTCGAACAGGAGCAGCATCTGCCGCTCGAGGCGGTAGAACACGAAGACGCCGGGCTTGCGGCTGGCCTCCTCGAGCCCGAGGACGTCGCCGTAGAACCGCGCGGCGGCGTCCAGATCGTCGACGTAGAGGACGGTCTCGAGGACGTGGCGCAGGGGCGGGGGCGCCGTCACGCCCCCTCCGGACGGCCCCGCGGCCGGGGACCGAGCGCGCGGTCGCGCAGCAGGTGGTCGGCGAGCACGCCGGCGAGCATGGCCTCGCCGACGGGCACCGCGCGGATGCCGACGCAGGGGTCGTGGCGGCCCTTGGTGCGGACCTCGACCTCGGCGCCGAACCGGTCGACGCTGCGGCGGGGGGTGAGGATGGAGCTGGTGGGCTTCACCGCGAAGCGCACGACGACGGTCTCTCCGGTGGTGAGACCCCCCAATATGCCACCGGCGCTGTTGGCGGTGAAGACGGGACCGGTATCCGACATGCGCATTTCGTCGGCGTTGGCCTCGCCGCTCAGCCGCGCCGCCTCGAAGCCGCGGCCGATCTCGACGCCCTTGACCGCGTTGATCGACATCATCGCCTTGGCGAGGTCGGCGTCGAGCTTGTCGTAGACCGGCTCGCCCAGCCCGGCGGGCACGCCCTCGGCGTGGACCTCGATGACCGCACCCACCGACGAGCCCGCCTTCCTGACCTCGTCGAGCTTGGCCTCCCAGCGCGCCGCGGCGGCGGCGTCCGGCGACCAGAAAGGGTTGGTCTCGCACGTCGCCCAGTCCCACCGGTCGCGATCGATCGGGTCGCCGCCGAGCTCGACCAGCGCGCCGCGGATGACCACGCCGTCGCCCAGGATCTTGCGGGCGATCGCCCCGGCGGCGACGCGCATCGCGGTCTCGCGCGCGCTCGCCCGGCCGCCGCCACGGTAGTCGCGAAAGCCGTACTTCGCGTCGTAGGTGTAGTCGGCGTGACCGGGGCGGTACTGGTCCTTGATCTCGCCGTAGTCCTTCGAGCGCTGATCCTGGTTGCGGATCAACAGGCCGACGGGGGTCCCGGTCGTCCAGCCCTCGAAGGTGCCGGAGAGGATCTCGACCTCGTCGGGCTCGCGCCGCTGGGTCACGAAGCGCGAGGAGCCCGGTTTGCGGCGATCCAGCCAGTGCTGGACGTCGGCGGGCGCGAGCGGCAGGCCGGGCGGGACGCCGTCGACGACGCAGCCCATGGCCGGCCCGTGGCTCTCGCCGAAGGTGGTGAAGCGAAAGGCGGTCCCGAAGCTGTTGCCGGCCACGCGCGCGCTCTCACTGGGTGGCGATGTCGGGGGCGTCGGCGCGTTTCATGCCGACGACGTGGTAGCCGCCGTCGACGTGGACGACCTCGCCCGTGGTGCCGGCCCCGAGCCCGGAGAGCAGATAGACGGCGGCACCGCCCACGTCCTCCAGCGTGGTGTTGCGCTGCAAGGGCGCGTTCAGCTCGTTCCACTTCAAGATGTAGCGGAAGTCGCCGATGCCGGAGGCCGCGAGCGTCCGCACCGGCCCGGCCGAGATGGCGTTGACGCGGATGTTCTGCCCGCCGAGGTCGGCGGCGAGGTAGCGCACGCTGGCCTCGAGCGCCGCCTTGGCGACGCCCATGACGTTGTAGTGCGGCATCACCCGCTCCGCCCCGGCGTAGGTCAGCGTCAACAGGCTGCCGCCGTCGGTCATCAAGGGCTCGGCCCGGCGGCACAGGTCGGTGAAGGAGTAGCAGGAGATCGCCAGCGAGTGCTTGAAGTTCTCGGCGGAGGTGTCGACGTAGCGACCTCTCAACTCGTCTTTGTCGCTGTAGGCGATGGCGTGGACCAGGAAGTCGAGCCGGCCCCAACGCTCACGGATCGCGGCGAAGAGCGCGTCCATCTCGCCGTCGTCGGTGACGTCGCCGGGCATGACGAAGTCGGAGCCGAGCTGCTCGGCCAGCGGCCCGACGCGCTTCTTGAGCGGCTCGCCCTGATAGGTGAGGGCGAGCTCGGCACCCTGGGCGCGGGCGGCGCGGGCGATGCCCCAGGCCATCGAGCGCTCGTTGGCGACGCCCATCACGAGCCCCCGCTTGCCGGCCATCAGGCTTCCCGTCGCATCCATCACTCTCTCCCGCCGCTCGGCCGCGCGCACCCTAGCCGTGCCGCCATCCGCATCAAGGCCGCGCGTGTGCCGCCCGACGACGTGCCGCGGCGTTGAACTCGCACCCGAAGAGCACGACGCAGGCGGTCAGGTAGAAGAAGACGAGCGCGGCGACCACGCCGCCGAGGCTACCGTAGGTGACCGACAGGCTGGCGAACTCGCGTAGATAGTACCCGAACGCCTGCGCCAGCGCGAACCACAAGACGACGGCGAGGGCGGCGCCGGGCAGGGCGTCGAGCCAGCCCACCCGCGCCCGCGGCAGGACGGCGTAGACGCTGGTGAGCGCGATCACCAAGAGCGCCACGCCGACGCCGCGGCTGACCAGGGCGCTGGCGGTCTCCTGCCATTGCGGCACGTCGACGAGGCCGGCCAACGCCCGCACCGCCAGCGGCACCACGACCACGCTCAGGGTGGCGACGATGACCACGGCCGCGAAGAGCAGGGTCAGCGCCAAGCTCTGCAGCCGTGTCAGCCAAGCCTGACGACCGGCGACGACCCCGTAGGCCCGGTCGAAGCCGTAACGCAGCGCCTCGAAGCCGGACGACGCCGCCCACAGCGCCGTCACCAAACCGAGGGTGAGCGCGCCGCGGCGCGGCGCGTTGACGATCTCGTAAGCGACCGGACGCAGCGCCGCGGTGACGTCGGCGGGCATCTGCTCGAAGGCGGCGTCGAGCGCCTGGCGCGCCGCCTCGGTCGAGCCCGCCGCCGCGGCGAGCGTGACCAGCACGATCAGGAACGGGAACAGCGTGAAGATGCCGACGAAGGAGAGGTGACCGGCGGTGATGAACTGGTGATGCGAGTCGAACCCCGCGGCCGCCGCGCGCAGGCGGCGCCAACCCGAAAGCCCCGCCCTCGGCTGCTCCTGGCCCCTGTTCACGTCCCGACCCCCCGCCTAAGCTCGCGCGGCGCGCAACCAAGCAGGGAAGCCCAGCGATGGCGAGGGTCACCGTCTTCGACAAAGCCACATTGCCCAGCCGGCATTCGACCGTCGGCCCGGACCGCGCGCCGCACCGCTCCTACTACTTCGCCATGGGGCTCACGCGCGAGGAGATCGGCCAGCCCTTCGTCGGCGTGGTGACCACCTGGAACGAGGCCGCGCCGTGCAACATCGCGCTCGCGCGCCAGGCCCAGGCCGCCAAACGCGGCGTCGCCAAGGCCGGCGGCACCCCGCGCGAGTTCACCACCATCACCGTGACCGACGGCATCGCCATGGGCCACCAGGGCATGAAGTCGTCGCTGGTCTCGCGCGAGGTCATCGCCGACAGCACCGAGCTCACCGTGCGCGGCCACGCCTACGACGCCCTCGTCGGTCTCGCCGGCTGCGACAAGTCGCTCCCGGGGCTGATGATGGCGATGGTGCGGCTCAACGTACCCTCCGTCTTCATGTACGGCGGCTCGATCCTGCCGGGTCGGTTCCACGGCCGGGACGTCACCGTCCAGGACGTGTTCGAGGGCGTGGGCAAGCACGCCGTCGGGCAGATGTCCGACGAGGAGCTGGCCGAGCTCGAAGAAGTCGCCTGTCCGTCGGCCGGTTCCTGCGGCGGGCAGTTCACCGCCAACACCATGGCCTGCGTCTCCGAGGCGATCGGCCTCGCGCTGCCGGGCTCGGCCGGCACCCCGGCGCCCTACGAGACCCGCGATCAGTGGGCCGAGGCCTCGGGCGAGGCGGTGATGAACCTGCTGGCGACGGGCCTGCGCCCGCGCGACATCGTCACCCGCGAGGCGCTCGAGAACGCCGCCCGCGTCGTCGCCGCCTCGGGCGGGTCGACCAACGGGGCCCTGCACCTGCCGGCGCTCGCCCACGAGTGCGGCATCGACTTCGACCTCCACGACGTCGCCGCGATCTTCCGCGACACCCCCTACATCGCCGACCTCAAGCCGGCGGGGCGCTACGTCATGCGCGATCTGCACGATTTCGGCGGGGTGCCGGTGTTGATGAAGGCGCTGTTGGACGGCGGTTATCTCCACGGCGACTGCCGCACCGTCTCCGGCAAGACCATCGCCGAGGACCTCGACGCCGTGCGCTTCGAGGCCAACCCGATCGTGCGGCCGACGAGCGATCCGATCACCACCTGGGGCGGCGTCGTGGGCCTCAAGGGCACGCTCGCGCCCGAGGGTGCGATCGTGAAGGTGGCCGGCCTGCCGAACCTCGCCTTCCGCGGACCCGCGCGCTGCTTCGACTGCGAGGAGGACGCCATGGCGGCGGTGCAGGCGGGGCGGTACGAGGACGGCGAGGTCATCGTCATCCGTTACGAGGGCCCCAAGGGTGGGCCCGGCATGCGCGAGATGCTGGGGGTGACCTCGGCCATCTACGGCCAGGGCCGCGGCGACCAGGTGGCGCTGATCACCGACGGCCGCTTCTCCGGCGCCACCCGCGGCTTCTGCATCGGCCATGTCGGGCCGGAGGCCGCCGTCGGCGGACCGATCGGATTGTTGCGGGACGGTGACGTCATCGCCATCGACGCCGCCGCCGGCACGCTCGACGTCGAGGTCGCGGCCGCCGAACTGGAGCGCCGGCGGGGGGCGTGGACGGCGCGGCCGAGCTTCTACAGGGCCGGTACGCTGTGGAAATACGCTCAAACCGTAGGTTCTGCCGAGAAGGGGGCGGTGACCCATCCAGGGGCTGCGGCGGAGGTTCACGTCTACGCAGAGTTGTAATGCCGCATCGCCCGAGGCGCATATCCGGGCGCATGCTCGGGGTCGCTAGGCGCTTGGCAGACCGTCGGGAGCCGGGTTAACCGTCACATAACATACGTTTCGTCAGTCGGGCGTCGTCGCCGCCGCGTCATTAAGGAAACGGGTCATGCGTAAACCGCCCGGCGCCGGCGCCGAGCAACCGCTGGGGTCGCCCACGTCCACCGACGACGAGGCGGCGGCGAGCCGCCCGGACGGGGAGGAGACGGGCTTTCGGCTGGCGGTGAGCGACCTGATCGCCGGCGACGCGCAAGAGGTGGTGTTGTTCAACGATTCGGCGGTCCGCGAGGTCGTCCTGGAGAGCGCCGAGGCGCCGGTCGCGGAGGGCGAGGTCGACGGCCACGTCACCGCCGACGGCATCGACGTCAGCGGCTTTCGCTACCTTCGCTTCCCGCAGGGGCTGACGCTCTACCACACCCCCGACACCCGGGTGCGCGTCGACGCGGCCGCCGGCTGAGGCCGGCCTCACGAGCTCTGTGAGGCCAGGCTGGCGAATTCGCGCAGCTCGTCGCCGTCGAGCTCGGCGAAGAAGCGGCGGAGCTCCTCGGCCGGCTTCTTTTCACCGCCGCTCGCCTCCAGCACGCGCAACTTGTCGGCGAGCCAGAGGATCACCCGCACGTTGCCGACCTGCACCTCGTGCTCGATGGCGTCGAGCAGCGCGTCGCGCAGGGCGCCGACGCGCACCGGCAGCGGTTGGCCCTTGGTGGGCGTGATCTTCTCCGGCGGCGCGGCAGCTTCGCCGGCGCCCTGCGCGGTCTTGGTCGATCTCGAGGCGGCGGGCATGGGTCTGCTCCAGCGTTTGGCCGCAACATATAAGAAAAAAATCCTTATCTCAAACCTTCTCCGGCGAGCGGGTTGTGGCATCCTGCGCGCGGTTTCCACCCACGCGGGAGCCGGCCATGGCCGCCTCGTCCGACGACGCGTCGTCGCGTCAGCCGCTCGCCGACGGCGCCTGGATCGCGGCGATCAGCCACGATCTGCGCGATCCGATGAACGCGGTGCTGGGGATGACCCGGCTCCTGTTGGAGACCGAACTGGACGAGGTGCAACGCCGCTACGCCGAGACCGTCGAGGACGCGGCCAGCGGCATGATGACGCTGATCAACGATCTGCTGGACATCGGCCGGCTCGCCCGCGGCGACGTCGCCGTCCGCGCGGAGCCCTTCGATCTGCACCGGCTGGTGCGGGGGTCGCTCGACGTCGTCCGACCGCGGGCGACCGAGCGGCCGGTGGCGCTCGAACTCGACCTCGCCGCCGACACCCCGCGGTGGGTCGTGGGCGACGCCGGCCGGCTGCGCCAGATCCTGGTCAACCTCCTCGCCAACGCGCTCAAGTTCACCGCCCGCGGCGAGGTCGTGCTCGCGGTCCGTCCCGCCGGCGCCGGCCACGTCGCCTTCGCGGTGCGCGATACCGGCTGCGGTCTGGCGCCGGCCGACCGCGAGCGCGTCTTCCAGCCGTTCGTGCAGCTGTCGACCCACCGCGGCGGCGGGGTCGGTCTCGGCCTCGCGATCGCCCGCCTGGTCGTCGACCGTCTCGACGGCAGCCTGGCGCTCGACAGCGAGGAGGGCGTCGGCTCGACCTTCACCGTCACCCTGCCGCTGCCCGCCACCGCGGCGCCGGCGGCGACGGGGCGCGCCAGCCTCGCCGGCCGCCGCATCGTGCTGGTCGACGCCGCCACCCCCCTGCGCGCCCGCACGGCCCGTGCCCTCGAGGCGCTGGGCGCCCAGGTGACGGTGGCCGACGCCGCTGCGGCGACGACGGCGGCGCTGGC
>JAAAPF010000318.1 GCA_009908425.1 Alphaproteobacteria bacterium | reverse complement strand
TCGCCCACGACCCGACGCTGTCGGCGGACGCCCGTGCCCGGCTGGAGCGCCTGCTCGGCGCCGGCGAGATCCGGGCCGAGCGCGCCCTGGTCCACGCCCTCGACGAGATCGGCGTCGAGGAGACGGCGTGGCAAGCGACGCTCGAATGGCATCTCCTGCGGCTGCCCGGCTGGGCGAGCTTCTTGAAGTGGCGCGCGGAGCTGGCGACGCCGGGCACGCCGGACGCCGAGCTGGTGACGCAGTACCTCGCGCTGCGGCTGCTCTACACCGCCGCGCTCGCCGCGGAGCTGGAGAGCGGTTCGAGCGAGCCGCCGCCGGCGGAGAGCGCGGCGGCGCTGGAGGCGCGGGTCGCCCGCCATGCCGCGGCGCTGGGGCGGATCGCCGAGGCCTACGACATCGCCCCGGCGCGGCTGCGCGGACTGCCGGCGGGCGAACTGACCGCGCTGGTCAGGGCGTTCGACGCCCTCGACGCCGAGGCCCAGTCGCTGATCTGGCTGGAGGCCCAAGAGGAGAGCTACCGGCGCGATCTGCTGGGCGGCATCGCGCGGCATCTTTATCGCGGCGCGGACGGCGTCGAGCGCCCGGCCTCCCCGGCGCGGCCGGCGGCGCAGCTGGTCTTCTGCATCGACGTCCGCTCGGAGCCGCTCAGGCGCAATCTCGAGAAGCTGGGCGCCTACGAGACCTTCGGGTTCGCCGGCTTCTTCGGCGTGCCGATCGCCTATCGCGGCTTCGACGAAGCGGTCACCCTCGACGTCTGCCCGGCGCTGCTGCGCCCGCGCTATCGGGTGAGCGAGGCCCCGTCGCCGTGCTGCGCCGCCGAGGCCGAAGCGCACCGCGACGGCCGCCGCCTGCTGTGGCAGCTGCGGAAGCTGGCGTCGCGCCTCAAGGGCAGCGCCGCCGCCTGCTACGGCTTCGTCGAGGCGGCCGGGCTCGGCTTTTTGGTGCCGTTCGTCGCCAAGACCTTCGCGCCCGGGGCCTACGACGGCCTCAAGGCGCGGCTCGGCGCCCGGGTGGCGCCGCCGGTCGAGCTCACCCCGGAGCTCGAGCCGGGAGCGGCCCAGCCCGACGCCCACGGCCTCACCTACGGCTTGAGCGCGGAGGAGAAGGCGTTCTTCGGCGAGGCCGCGCTCTCGGTCATGGGGCTGACCCGCAACTTCGCGCGTCTGGTGGTGATGGTGGGTCACGGCAGCAGGACCGAGAACAACCCCTACGGTCCCGCCCTCGATTGCGGCGCCTGCGGCGGCAACACCGGCGGGCCGAGCGCGCGGGTCCTGGCGACCCTGCTGAACGAGGCGGAGGTCCGCCGCAAGCTCGCCGAGCGCGGCATCGCCATCCCCGACGACACCTGGTTCATGGCCGCCGAGCACAACACCACCACCGACGAGGTCGTCCTCTTCAACGCCGGCGAGGTGCCGGCCGGCCACGGTCCCGACGTCGCCGCGCTGCGGCACGATCTCGCCACCGCGCGCGATCTCAACTGCGCCGAGCGACGGGTCAAGCTCACCCTCGCCGACGACGGCGCGCCGTCGGCCACCGCCCACGCGCTCGCCCGCGCCACCGACTGGGCCCAGGTCCGCCCGGAGTGGGGTCTCGCCCGCAACGCCGCCTTCGTCGTCGGCCCGCGCTGGCTGACCGCGCCGCTCAACCTGGAGGGCCGGACCTTCCTGCATTCCTACGACTGGCGCGGCGACGACGGCGGCAAGGCGCTCGAGATCATCCTCACCGCGCCGATGGTCGTCGCCGAGTGGATCAACACGCAGTACTACTTTTCGACCGTCGACAATGCCCGCTTCGGCAGCGGTACGAAGGTGATCCACAACGTCACGGGACGGCTCGGCGTGGTGCAGGGCAACGCCGGCGATCTGCAGATCGGTCTGCCCGAGCAGTCGGTGATGACCGCCGAGGGCGAGCTCTATCACGAGCCGTTGCGGTTGATGACGGTGGTGCTGGCGCCGCCCGAGCGCGTCGGCGCGATCGTCGAGCAGAACGCGGTCCTGCGTCAGCTGTTCGATCACGACTGGGTGGCGCTGGTCGTCCTCGACCCGGCCACCGGAAGCTTTCGGCGCTACGCTCCCGGCGGCCGCTGGGTCGAAGCCGGTCCGGCGACCGCGGCGCCGACGTCGGAGCCGACCGCGGCGACCACGCCAAACCTACGCGAACCCGCGCTTTGAGAGGGAGGCCGGAGGTGCCGAGTTCCGCACTCCACGCCATGAAGAAGCTGGAGGTCGTGATCGAGGGCGAGCACGTCGCCTTCGTCGAGGGCCTGATGAAGGACGCCGGAATGACCGGCTACACGCTGGTGCGCGACGTCGCCGGGATGGGCCATCACGGCCCCCACGCCGGCCGGCTGACCTACAACGACCTCGGCTCCTACGTGATGCTCATCGCCGTCGGCCCCGAGAAACAGATCGCGCCGATCCTGGAGGGCCTCGCGCCGTTTTTGGGCGAGCACTCCGGGGTCGCCTTCGTCTCGGACGTGCAGGTGATGCGCGCGGAGTACTTCACCGCGCCCTGACGCCCCTCAGAGGGCGGGCGTGGCCGCCCGCTCGACGGCGGCACCGGCGACGTGGCCCTCCGAGGCGGTGCGGTCCGCGACGTGCCCGCACCAGGCGTCGAGCACCAGCGCCTTGAGCGTCTGGCGGAAGCGGTGCCGCGACCAGCGCTCGGCGTGGCGACGCAACCGCTCGCGTTCGAACAGCGTCGGGTGACGCTCGACGAAGGCGACGCCGTCGGCGAGGGCCGTGTCCGTCGGGTCGTCCAAAAGGACGCCGGTGGGCTCGCGGCGCTCCAGGCCGTCGACGGTCTCGGCGTGGGCGCTGCCGATCGGGGTGACCACGGGCACCCCGGCCGCCGCCGCCCACACCGCGCGCGGATCGAAGACGTCGCCGGGCGGCATCACGACCGCGACGGCCCCGCCCACCAGCTCGGCGAAGCGAAGCGGGGTGGCGGGCTCGATCCGGCCCCGGCCGACCTTGCGCCGCGGCGGCGGCGCGCCGAGCTTGATCACGTCGAGATCGTCGCGCCAGCGGGCGAGGGTGTCGAGCCTCGCGCTCCAGGCCGGCGACACCCCGTCGGCGACGGCGAGGACGGCCCGGCGCGGCCCCGCGGGCGCGGCGGCCACGGGCAGTTCCGCCGGCGGATAGAGCAACTCGGCGTCGACGTTCCAGCGACGGCGCAGCGTCGCGAGCAGCCGGCGGGTGGCGCACCACACCCGGTCCGCCGATTGCATCGCGCAGCGGTCGCGCAGCCCGGGGCCGAGCCGCGGCGCCTCGGCATCGGCGTCGGCGTCCGTGAGGTCGAGGATATAGGCGAGGTCGAGCGCGTCGGTGCGGGCCACGAAGCCGCGGGAGCGGCGATCGCCGAGCCGCAGGACCAGGTCGTAGTCGCCGAGCTCGACGCGCGGCTCCGCCTCGACCCGGCGCCGGCTCCACGAGCGCCGGGGTCGGCTCGCCGACGCGCGCCACACCGCCGGCACCTGGCCGGCGACGGGCGCCGCCGTCGCGCGCCGGTCGTCGACGGCGTGGAGCTCGGCGTTGGGGAAGGCGTGGAGAACGTCCTCGACCAGCGGCGTGCGGGAGCCGGCGTCGTCGAGCTGGTCGACGACGACCGCGATCCGTGCGATCGCCCCGCTCGGGCCGTAGAGCAGCAGCTGGTCGCCCGCGACCGTCGCGCTGTCGGCTCGGCGACGTAACCGGCTTCGTTCCTCCACGCCCCGTCTCCTTAAGCTGGACGCGACGAGCCTGTCGTCGAAAGGTTGACGAGGGGTTAAAACGCGCATTCCCGTCTCGACCGAGAGGACCATGCCGGCCGCGTCCGTCGCTCTCCACCAGCGCGCCGTCCTTCGCCGCGTCTCGCCGTCGGGCGCGGCGGTGGCGGCACCGGTCGATATCCGTCGCCGCGGCGCGATCGACCCGGCGCTCGGCGGGGTCACCGCGGTCCTCTGCGCCGCGGCCAGGTGGTGGAGGATGTCGTGAGCGCGCCGACCGTGGTCGATACCCGCGGTCAGGCCTGCCCCCTGCCGGTGCTCAAACTCCGCAAGGCGCTGCTCGCCGGCGCGCCCGGCGAGCGGGTGACGCTGCTCGCGAGCGATCCCCAGGCCGCCCGCGACGTTCCCGCCTTCTGCGAGGAGGCCGGCCACCGCCTAGTCTCGCGCGACGAGGCCCCGGCGGGCACTTGGCGATTCGTCGTCGAGCGGGGCTGAGGCGCGCTCACTCGGCCGGCGGTCGGGACGCGCCGAGCGGGGCCACCGCGAACGGCAGCTCGATCGCCCCCGCCGGCTCGAACCGCAAGGTCGCCCGCACGGTGTCGCCCGCGGCGAGCGGGGCGGTGAGCTCCATGAACATGACGTGGTAGCCGCCGGGCTCGAGGGCGACGCTCTCGCCCGCCGGGATGGCGAGGCCGTCGGCGAGCGCGCGCATGCGCATGACGCCGTCGCGCATCGCCATCTCGTGGATTTCGACGCGGTCGGCGAATTCGGCTTCGCCCCCGACCAGCCGGGCCGGCTCCTCGCCGGTGTTGGTGATCGTGACGTAGCCGCCGGCGACCTCGGCGGCGGGCGGCGTCGCCCGCACCCAGGGCGTGTCCAACACCAGATCGCCCAGCTCGTACTCGGCGGCGGGCGCCGACGTGGCCGCCAGCACCAAGGCCGCGGCCGCGAGCCGGGCGGTGCGCAACATCATCCGGGCGTTCTCCTTGCTGGCCGAGCCTCGCCCTGGCGGTAAGCGGCGCCGCCGTCAAGCCGCGCCGGCGTCATTCGGCGGCGTCGCGCAGGGGCGGCTCGGCGTAGGGGCAGCGCGGCAGGTAGGGCACCAGCCGACCGGCCTCGAGCCGGCGTTCATCGGTGGTCACCCGGCGGCGGAAATGGCGGTCGTGGCTGATCACCACCAGCGCCTGATCGAGCGCGTTCAAGATGGCGACCAGGCGCTCGGCGGTGGCCTCGTCCAGGAAGTTCGAGGGCTCGTCGAGCAGCAGCACCTCCGGTGCCATCGCCAGCACGGTCGCGAGGCTCACCAACCGCTTCTCGCCGCCGGAGAGCTTGTGGGTCACCCGCTCGGCGAAGCCGTCGAGCCCGAGCCGCTCCAGCGTGCGCTCGGCGATGCTGCGCGCCGCGGCCGGGGGATGGCCGAGATTGGCGGGCCCGAAGGCCACGTCCTCCACCACCGTCGGGCAGAAGAGCTGGTCGTCGGGGTCCTGGAAGACCAGGCCGACGCGCCGGCGGACCTCGCGGAAATCGGCCTCGCGGCACCGCTCGCGGCCGAACGCGGTGATCCGGCCGGCGCTCGGCCGGACGAGGCCGACCACCAGGCGCAACAGCGTGCTCTTGCCGGCGCCGTTGGGGCCGGTGACCGCGAGCCGTTCGCCGGCGTGAAGCCGGAGGTCGAGATCGTTCAGGACCCGACGGCCGTCGGGGTAGGCGAAGCTCACCCCGGCGAGCTCAAGCAGAACGGACAAGGACGATCTCCGCGGTGACGAGCAGACCCAGGACGAGGCCGGCGCCGGCGGCGGCGACGGCGTCGGCGCGGGCGAAGCGAAAGCTGGTGAGCGCGACCAGGCGGCCGTCGAAGCCGCGGCACCTCATCGCGTCGAGCACGCGCTCGGCGCGCTCGGCGGCGCGCACCAGCAGCATACCGACGAGGTAGCCGTAGGTGGCGAGCGTGTGGCGGTCGGTCCGCGGGGCGAAGGCGCGCGCCCGCATCGCGGTCCGCAGCCGGGTCGCCTCCTCGCCCAGGACGGCGATGTAGCGCACCGTGAACAGCATCAGATGGATCAGCCCCGCCGGCACCGCCAGACGGCGCAGGGCGTGGCCGAGCGTCGCCGGCTCCAGGGTCCCGACCATCGCCAGCAGCATCAACACCACGGCGTTGGCCTTCAGCGCGATGGCGAGGGCCAGATGGACACCCTCGGCCGACGCGGTCAGCGGTCCGAGCGCGGCGACGGGCGCGCCCGGGGTGGTGAACGGCAGCATCACCAACAGGGCCACGACGAAGCCGTCCATCGTCACCACTTTCGTCGCCGTCGGGCGCGCCGGGAGCGCGGCGACGGGCGCGCCCGGGGTGGTGAACGGCAGCATCACCAACAGGGCCACGACGAAGCCGTCCATCGTCACCACTTTCGTCGCCGTCGGGCGCGCCGGCAGCGCGGCGGCGCGCGCCGCGGCGAGGGCGATCACCACCGCCGTCGCGAGGACCGCCAGGCTGGACAGGCCGACGACCACCACCGCCCATCCCACCGCCGCGAGGATGCGCGTACGGGGGTCGAGCGCGGCGACGGGACTCGCGCCCGCGAGGCGTTCGAGCGGGCGCCGCGCGGCGTCGCCGTGGGCCATCTCAACCGCTCCGCCGGCGCGCGTAGACGAAGAACAACAGCCCGAAGATGCCGCAGATATAGCCGATCCCGCCGATCACCGCCTGCAGGTCGGCCTCGTGCTCGCGGGCGGCGAGCTGGCGCTTCAACGGCGCCAGCTCGCGCTGGACCGCCGACGCCACCAGTGTTTCCAGCTCGCCCGCGTCGATGGCCGTGGCCGTCGCAGCGGCGGCGGCAGCGGTTGGCGTCGCCGCCCGCGCCGCGCCGGCCGCCGCCTCCGCCTGGGCCGCCACCGCGGCCGGCAGCTCGTCGACGCCGAGCGTCGCCTCGGCGACGTGGCCTTGGCCCAGATCGGCGACGAAGCGGTGCGGCACCGGCTCGCTCGGCTCGAAGCGGAAGAGGCCGTCCTCGTCGACCGTGGTCGTGCCCAGCTCCTCGCCGTCGGGGCCGAGGACGCGCACCTCCGTGCCCGGTTCGGCGAGCTCGCCCGAGGAGAGCCCGACCTCGCCCTCGATCATCTCGCCGGCGGACCAGGCCGAGAGCACGACGTTGTGGGCGAGGGCGGCCGGGGCCGCCAGCACGAGCAGAAGCGCGATCGCGAGCTCACGCACGGGCCGTCTCCACGGCCGGCGTCGGTGGGGTGGCGAAGAGTTCGGGTTTCACTTTGCGGATCAGCAGCACTGCCGCCGCGCAGACGCCGGCCTCGACGATCATCACCGGCACGTGCGCCACGAGCACCAGCTTCGCGGCCGGCACGAACGCCTCGCCGGAGAGGGCGAGGGCGGTCGCCACCAGCACCGCCGTGCCGGCGATGGCGCCGCCGCCGGCGAGCCCGCCGGCGAGTGCGGCGTGGCTCGGCGCCAGCTGGCGCACCAGCGGCCGCGCGGCGAGGCCGACGAGCACGGCCGGTAGGGCGATGGCCACGGTGTTGACCCCGAGCACCGTCACCCCGCCGAAGCCGAAGAACACCGCCTGCAGCAAGAGGCCGACGAACAGCGCCGGAAAGGCGGCCCAGCCGAGCACCAGCCCGGCGAGCCCGTTCATGATCAGGTGCACGCTCGACGGGCCGAGCGGCACGTGGATCAGGGACGCCGTGAAGAACGTCGCCGAGAGCAGCCCGGCGGCTGGAATGCGCTCCAGATCCAAGCCGCGGAGGCCGAGCGCGAGACCACCGACGGCGACTATCGCGCCGCCGGCTACGACCTCGCCCGCCAGCGCGCCGTCGACGATGTGCATGGCCGTCCTCTCAGTTCATCTCGTGGGCGTAGACCCAGAGCACGGCGTCCTGGCTCAGCGCCTGGCCGGCGTGCTCGGTGTCCGGGCCGGTGCCGAGGGCGGCGAAGCCCCAGTGGCCGGCCTTGGGGATGCCGAAGGTGAAGCTGCCGTCGGCCTTGGTGACGGCGGTGATCGCCCCGCCCGGCAGCGGCGCGCGGGCGTCGCTCGCGGGCGCGTTCGCCGCCACGTCCGGCTCCGCCGGCAGGTACTCGATCTCGACCTCGGCGCCGGCGACGGGTTCGCCCGCGGCGAGCACCACGCCCGAGAAGGTGGACCCGGCGATGACGGCGTAGGGCTTGTTGAGCGGCACGATCTCGGTGGCGAGGCCCACCGGCTCCATCCAGTCCGTCGGCAGGGCGCCGCGGTTCACGACGTTCTTGGTGATCTGCTGGATGTAGAGGTCTTCACTCTCCTCGAAGTAGGGCTCGGGCACGACCACGAAGGTGTAGTCGCCACTGCGGGTGAGCCGGGTCACGCCCTCGAAGGCCCGCCCCTGGTTCTCGAGGCCGGTGAACACCACGGGCGAGAGGGCGTCGGTGAGGTCGGTGCGCGCGCCGCGAAAGCGTACGAAGAACTGCTCCGGCGCGCCCATGTCCATGACGTGGCCGTTCGCCATCGGATGCCAGAAGAGCAGCTTCAGCGGTATCTCGCCGGCGCGGTCGAGGTTCACCTCGGGGGTGTAAACGAGCTGGAAATGGGCCGCGGCGGGCTGCGCGACCAGCCCGGCCGCGAGGGCGGCGGCGGTGGCGAGTGGGCGGCGCATGGTCGTTCGATCCCTCCGATCCGGACGCACGGGTGACGTGACCACGGGATCGGGGGAGAACGGCTCGGCGGGCCCAGGCCCCTCGGGTCGTTCCGCAGGCGCACCCCGGCCCGCGAACGCGTACGAGCGATGGCAGGTCTCCTGGCTCGCGGGTCGCCGGCTTCGATCCGCCTTCCCGGCAGGTCCATGGTCCCGCCAGTGGCGTCGGTGGATCGGGCCTCGCCGCTCACAGTTGCGGGGGCAGCCCCGGATTTGGCGGCCTTGGCACCACCGCACCGGGTTCCCTTTTCAGCTCCGGGCTTGCGCCCGTGAGCACCATCGTCGGCGAGCCTCCCCTGCGGCCGACGGCGCGTCAATCGCGCGCGGCGCTGGACCTTGGTGGCGGGGCCGGTTGCAACGTCGCCACCCGCCCGGCGTTGTCGGGGCAGAAGTTACGCTGGGAGGTCGCCATGAGCCGCGATCCATCGCTGTTCGCCCGCACCGTCCAGGAAACCGAGCATTGGCTCGACGAGCTCGCGGCCGCGAGCGATCTCGGCGACCGCAGCGAAGCCTACGGCGCCTTGCGCGCCGTGCTGCACCGGCTGCGCGATCGTCTGGCCGCGACCGAGGCGTCGCATCTGGCGGCCCAGTTGCCCACGCTGGTCCGCGGCATCTACTACGAGGGCTGGAATCCGGCACGGGTGCCGCACAAGGTCCGCGACTGGGACGGCTTCAAGGCCGAGGTCGAGGCGGAATGGCCGGGGGCGGCGCGCCACGATACCGACCGCGCGATCGAAGGGGTGTTCACGACACTCAATCGCAACGTCACCGCGGGCGAGCTCGACGACGTCCGGGCCGAGCTCCCGCCCGACATCGCCGCGCACTGGCCGCGGAGCTGAGCGCCGGGGGCAGCGCGCGCACGTCGCCGCGCGCCGCGGCCGCTCGAAAACAGAAGGCGGGGCGCCGGGTGGAGCGCCCGCCCGTGCGGCCCGAACGGGGCAGGGACCGGCCGCTCAGAACTCCAACAGAAGCCGGCGCAGCTCGGTGCTGCGTGGATCCACCCGGTCGAAGTCGCGGACCACGTCGGCCGGCGCCGTCGGCCCGCCGTAGTAGTCCTCGTTGTGGATCTGCTGCGGACGCAGCCCGGCACCCGACAGACTGGCCCCGCCGAAAAAGCCGGTGGGGAGCTCGAACAGGAACATGTCGTCGCCGAGCGCGGTCGTGGTCGCCGCGCCGAAGGTCCCGCCGGCGCGCAGCACCGCCATACTGAACTGGCCGCCCAGCTGGACGCCGCCGTCGAGAACGGCGTCGATCGCGCGGGGGTTCATGATGGTGACCAGCACGTCGCTGCTCTTGCCGCCGGCCTGCAGGCCGATACTGCCGCCGAACGACTCGAAGAACGCGGGCGGGCCGAATTCGCCGCTCTGGGGGTCGCGCACCATCAGCACCCCGAAGCCGTGTTCGGCGCCGAGCACGAAGCCGCCCTTGACCACGTCGGGCATCACCAGCACC
>JAAAPF010000032.1 GCA_009908425.1 Alphaproteobacteria bacterium | reverse complement strand
CTTTTCCAGCTTCGCCGCCACGCCGTCGAGCGCCGGCAGCCAATGCTGCACGAGGTTGGCGCGGTAGCCGGGGCGGAAGAACTTGGCGACGGCGCAAAACATGCAGCTGGCCTGATCGGCACAGGGGACCCCCTCACCGGTGCGGAACGCCGCTTACACCTTGGGCTGGTTCTCGATGCCGCTGACCGCGTTGTCGAAGGCGCCGAGCAGATAGACCGGACTGTCGGGGTCGGCGAAGACCGCCGCCTGCTCGTCGCCGAGCCCGAAGGTGTCGCTCGCCGGGTCGTAGTCGACGTAGCCGCAGCCCGCCTGGTTGCCCAGCCACTCCCGCAGATAGCGCTCGGCGCAGCCGGTGCGCTCGGCGAGCGCGGCGCTGTTCATCGGCCCGTGCGCCTTCAGCGCGGCGTAGAGCCCGAGCTGCTCGCCCATCCGCACGAGCGGCACGGAATAGGCCCCGCCCAGATCGTTCAAAACGCGCCCCAAGAGCGCGTTCAACCGGTCCTCGTTCATTGCGGTCATTGCGGTCCTCCATGGCAACGAGCCGTGCGGGCGCCAGGATGCACAGGTCGGGTGCGGCCAACGTGACGGCCAACACGGCGCGCGGCGAGGTCACGCGCTCGTGAACGCATCGCCGGGACGGGGGCGACAGACGGGGCCCGCGGCGCTAAATCGAGGTTACCCGTGGTCCTGGAGTGAGCCGATGAACGCGCAGCCGGCGCCGAAGCCGCGAGACCCCGGCAAACCCGCCGCCTTCGACTGGGCCGATCCCTTCCTGCTCGACGATCAGCTCGGCGAGGAGGAGCACCTGATCGCCGACGCCGCGCGCGCCTACGCCCAGGGAAAGCTGCTGCCGCGGGTGACCGAGGCCTTCCGCCACGAGCGCTTCGATCCGGCGATCATGCGCGAGCTCGGCGAGCTCGGCGTTCTCGGCGCCACCATTCCCGAGGAATGCGGCGGCGCCGGGGCGTCCTACGTCGCCTACGGGCTGATCGCGCGCGAGGTCGAGCGGGTCGACAGCGGCTATCGCTCGGCACTGTCGGTGCAGTCCTCGCTGGTGATGTGGCCGATCTGGGCCTACGGCGACGAGACCCAGCGCAAGACTTGGCTGCCGCGACTGGCGACCGGCGAGCTGATCGGCTGCTTCGGGCTGACCGAGCCCGACGCCGGCTCCGATCCGGCCTCGCTGCGCACCCGCGCGGTCAAGGTCGCCGGCGGCTACCGGCTCAGCGGGGCCAAGACCTGGATCACCAACAGCCCGATCGCCGACATCTGCGTCGTCTGGGCGAAGTCCGAGGCCCACGGCGGCAAGATCAAGGGCTTCCTCGTCGAGCGCGGCGATCCGGGCCTGGCCACGCCCGCGATCGACGGCAAGATGTCGATGCGGGCGTCCGCCACCGGCATGATCCAGCTGGACGAGGTGTTCGTCCCCGACACCAACCTGCTGCCCAACGTCGAGGGCCTGAAGGGCCCCTTCGGCTGCCTCAACCGGGCGCGCTACGGCATCGCCTGGGGGGTGTGGGGCGCGGCCGAGGCCTGCTGGCACGCCGCCCGGCAATACACGCTGGATCGCCGCCAGTTCGGCCGGCCCTTGGCCGCCAACCAGCTGATCCAGAAGAAGCTCGCCGACATGCAGACCGAGATCGCCCTCGGTCTGCAGTCCGCCTTGCGCTGCGGACGGCTCATGGACGAGGACCGGCTCGCGCCCGAGGCGATCTCGCTCATCAAGCGCAACGGCTGCGGCAAGGCGCTCGAGATCGCACGGCTGGCGCGCGACATGCACGGCGGCAACGGCATCGTCGACGAGTACCACGTCGTGCGCCACCTGATGAACCTGGAGACGGTCAACACCTACGAGGGCACCCACGACGTCCACGCCCTCATCCTCGGCCGCGCCCAGACCGGCCTCGAAGCCTTCACCGGCGGTTGAGCGGGGATCGATTCGTGGCCTATTGGCTCTTCAAGACCGAACCGAACGACTATTCGTGGGACCGGTTCGTCGCCGACGGCGGCACCGACTGGGACGGCGTCAAGAACCACCAGGCGGCGCGCCACATGAAGACGATGGCGGTGGGCGACCGCGCCTTCTTCTACCGATCGGTGAAGGACCCGGCGGTGCTCGGCGTCATGGAGGTGGTGCGCGCGGCCTATCCGGACCCCGACGCGCCCGACGGCCCTTTCGTGCGCGTCGACCTCGCACCGGTGAAGCCGCTGCCGCACCCGGTCACGCTCGCCGCCATCAAGGCCGAGCCACAGCTGGCCGACCTGGCGCTGGTGCGGCAGTCGCGCCTGTCGGTGATGCCGGTGCCGGCGGAGGCCTGGGCGCTGATCTGCCGGATGGGCGGCTTGGATACCGCCGCCTGAACATTTCGTTCGGGTCGCGCTCGCCGGCTTGATCCGGGCGCCGGGCGGGCGCGTAGGGAGCAGAGCACAACGGAGGCTCGGCCATGCGCACCACCCTCGACCTCGCCCGTCTGGCCCTCGTCGGCGCGCTGTTCTTCCTGCTCGTCCCGCGGCAGCCAGAGGCGGTCCGCGTCCGCGCCGAGCGCCGGCGCTGATCAGCCCCGCGCCGGGGTCGGTCGGCTGACGACGAAGGCGCTGATCGCGACGAACAGCAGCGCGACCAGCGCCAGCCCCCAACCCGGCAGCGTGGTCGCCCGCCACAGCACGGCGTAGCTGCCGGTCATCGCCACCACCGAGAGTACCTTGGCGCGCCGCGGGATGGCACCGTGGACGTGCCAATCATGGAGGATCGGGCCGAAGCGCGGATGCTCGAACAGCCACTGCCGGGCGCGCGGTGACCCGCGGGCGAAGGCCCAGAGCGCCACCAGCAGCAGGGGAACCGTCGGCACCAGCGGCAACCAGACCCCCGCGAACGCGCCGCCGACGGCGGTCCAGCCCAGTCCCAACCATACCAGTCGCATGCGAACTCCCGAGTGTCGCCGCGCAGATGCCTCGTCGACATCGGGCGATCAAGCGGCGTACGGCCGCGGGCGAGGTGGCGGCGCGCCGCTTCCGCCGGGTGAAAGGCGCACATGGCCTGGATCGCGTGGAGCGCAAGCCTCGCCGATCGCTCACTCGCGGGCGCGCGAACCGGGCGGCCGCGGAGGGTGTGGTGGCGGTCCGCCGGGCACGACGGCGTGCGGCGTGCCCGGCGGCCTCCGCTCTTACGCCTCCGGTGCGATCTCTTGGGTGAACAGGGTGTTGCCGTCGAGGTCCTTGAGCGCGACCGTCATGGTCTCGCTCTCGCCGTCGACGTCGACCTGGCCGAAGAACTGCAGGCCGGCGCTCGGCGGCAGGTTGGACTGGCCCTCTTCCGGCGCCTTCTGGAACACCACCTGCGGGCCGAAGGTGTCGTCGAGGTCGTTCGGCCCGAAGGTGCCGGCGTTCAACGGCCCCGAGACGAACTCCCAGAAGGGCTTGAAGGCCTGGTGCCGCGCCTTCGCCGGGTCGTAGTAGTGCGCCGCGGTGTAGTGCACGTCGGCGGTGAGCCACACCACGTTCTTGATGTCCTGATCGCGGATGAAGGTCAAAAGCTCCGCGGTCTCGTGCTCGCGGCCGAGCGGCGGGCCGTCGCCGTTGGCGCCGTTCTCGAAGTGCTCGCCGTCGCCGACGATCAGGCCGATCGGCATGTCCGAGGCGATGACCTTCCAGGTGGCGTCGCTCGCCCACAAGCTGCGCTTCAGCCAGTCGAGCTGGGCGCGGCCGAGGAAGGCGGTCTCCGGGCCCGGCTCCTCCTGCCGGTTCTCGCTGTTCGGCCCGCGATAGCTGCGCTTGTCGATGCGGAAGATCTCGAGCGACGGGCCCCAGCCGAAGCGCCGGTAGAGCCGGTCCTGCTCGCCGGCGCCGGCCGGTCGCACCGGCATGTATTCGAGGAACGCCCGGCTCGCCCGCGCCGCCAGGAGGTCGACCGAGGCGATGTCGTAGCGGTCGTCCTCCAGGATCTCGCCGGGATACCAGTTGTTGACGGTCTCGTGGTCGTCCCACTGCGCGAACATCGCCACCTCCGCGTTGAAGGCCCGGACGTTCGCGTCCATCAGGTTGTACTCGTAGTTGCCGCGGAACTCGCGCAGCGTCTCGGCGACCTTGGCCTTCTCCGCGGTCACGACGTTCTTCCAGATCGTGCCGTCGGGCTGCTCCTGCTCCTCGGAAAGCGCGTTGTCGGCGTATACCGTGTCGCCGGAGTGGATGAAGAACTCGGGCTCGACTTGGCGCATGGCCTCGTAGATGCGCATGCCGCCGAAGTCCGGGTTGATGCCCCAGCCCTGCCCGGCGGTGTCGCCCGACCAGACGAAGCGGACGTTGCGCCTGGTCGCGGGCGGCGTGCGCAGCTTGCCGGAGACGACGTCGCTCGCGGCGTCGGCGTCGGCGAGATCGGCGAAGCGGACGCGGTAGAAGATGTGCTGGTCGGCCGGCAGGCCCGCGAGGTCGAGCTTGGCGGCGTGGTCGGTGTCGCCCAAGGCCGCCGGGCCGCGCACGGTCCGCGCGTCGGCGAAGCTCTCGGTCGTCGCCCAGTCGACCATCATCCGCGCCGGGCGGTCGGCCTTGGCCCAGACGATGGCGCGGTCGCCGGCGACGTCGCCGGTCTGCACGCCGAACGGCAGCGCCACCCGCGGCGCCTGCGCCCGCACGATCTTCGGCATCGCCACCGCGAGCCCGCTCGCCGCCGTCGTGCGCAACAACGAACGCCGGCTCCACGTCCAACGAGTCATAGCTTGGTCCCCCTCGCTCGCTTCAACCTTGACGCTGAGTGGCAGCGTTCTGTGAAGCGGTCGTGACAAGGGGCACGCCCCGCCGGCGCCCGGCTCCTGGTCTCGACGAGGAGGGTCGGCGTCGGCGGTCGCGCGGCGGCGGCCCGAGGTCAGGCGGGAGGGTCGGCGACGACGTCGCCCGCGCCCTCCGGCGCCACCTCGTCGACCGGACAACTCCGGCCCTCGGCGACGCAGAGCGCGCACGCGTCGGTCGCCGCGGGGCCGCCGATGGCCTGCGCGGCGGGGCGGGCGTGGGCCAGGGCGCCGCTGACGAGCACCAGCTGGCGGCCGAGGATCTCGAAGCGCTTCTCGAACTGGTGCGCGATCGGGATGTGGTGGGCCTGGCAGTGCCACAGCACGGCGGCGAACAGCTCCGCCGGCGCCAGCTGCACGGTGCGGCCGCCATCGTAGACGAAGACGAAGCCCGCTGCCCTCGCCCCCATGCAGCGCAACCGTCCCGGTGGGCAGGCCCGCTTCAGCTTGACCAGACCGCGGCGGAGCACGGCTTCGGTTTCGCCCAGCGAGAAGACGATGTAGCGCGTTTCCTTGGGCATGCCCGACATCTCCGCGACCCCTCCCGAGCTCTTAGGCGAGCGGCGTTAACGCGCGGTAAAGCGCCGGGGCGGGGCGTGGCGACGGCCTCGACGCCCCTGTGCGCGCGCCGGCGGCCTGTTATACCGCGCGCGACGAGCGAGGAGCGGCGCATGGCCGGCTGGCAGTTCTGGATCGACCGCGGCGGCACCTTCACCGACATCGTGGCGAAGGATCCCGACGGCGCGTTCGCGGTGCAAAAGCTGCTCTCGGAGAACCCCGAGCACTACGAGGACGCCGCCATCGAAGGCATCCGCCGCCTGTTGGGCGTGCCCCGCGGCAGGCCGCTCCCGGCCGAGCGCATCGACGCCGTCAAGATGGGAACCACGGTCGCCACCAACGCGCTCCTGGAGCACAAGGGGGAGCCGACGGTGCTGGCGATCACGCTGGGCTTCGGCGACCAGCTGCGCATCGCCTATCAGGACCGCCCGGAGCTCTTCGCCCGCCACATCGTCCTGCCCGCGCCGCTCTACGGCGAGGTGATCGAGGTGGACGAGCGCACGGCGGCCGACGGCACCGTCGCCCGCGCCCTCGACGAGGACGCCGCCCGGCGCGACCTCGAAGCGGCCTATGCCCGCGGCTACCGCGCCGTCGCGGTCGTACTGATGCACGCCTACCGCATGGGCGACCACGAGCGCCGGCTCGGGACCATCGCCCGCGAGGTCGGCTTCACCCAGGTGACGCTCAGCCACCGCGCGTCGCCCCTGATGAAGATCGTCGGCCGCGGCGACACCGCCGTCGTCGACGCTTATCTCTCGCCGATCCTGCGGCGCTACGTCGAGCAGGTCGCGGGCGAGACCGGCGACGCCCGGTTGATGTTCATGCAGTCGAACGGCGGGCTCGCCGACGCCTTTCGCTTCGAGGGCAAGGACGCGATCCTCTCCGGCCCCGCCGGCGGCGTCGTCGGCGCGGTGAAGACCGCCGCCCTCGCCGGCTTCACCAAGATCATCGGCTTCGATATGGGCGGGACGTCGACCGACGTCACCCACTACGCCGGCGAGCTGGAGCGCCGCTTCGAGACCGTGGTCGCCGGGGCGCGCATCAAGGCCCCGATGATGGCGATCCACACCGTCGCCGCCGGTGGTGGGTCGATCCTCGGCTTCGAGCGCGGCAAGTTCCGTGTCGGCCCGGAGAGCGCCGGCGCCGACCCGGGCCCGGCCTGCTACCGCCGCGGCGGCCCCTTGGCGGTCACCGACGCCAACCTGGTGACCGGCAAGCTGCAGGCCGACTTCTTCCCGCCGGTCTTCGGCCCCCACGCCGACCAGCCGCTCGATGCCGACGCGGCGCGCGCGAAGTTCGAGGAGCTCGCCCGTGAGATCGAGGCCGAGACCGGCACCCGCTATGGCATCGAAGAGCTCGCCCACGGGGCCTTGATGATCGCCAACGACAATATGGCGAACGCCATCAAGGAGATCTCGATCCAGAAGGGCTACGACGTCCAGGGCTACACTTTGGCCTGCTTCGGCGGCGCCGGCGGCCAGCACGCCTGCGCGGTGGCCGACGCGCTCGGCATGAGCCGGGTGATGATCCATCCCTTGGCCTCGGTGCTCTCGGCCTACGGCATCGGGTTGGCCGACGTCCGCACCCTCGAACAGCGCGCCGTCGAGGCGCCTTTGTCGGCCGACACCGCGCGCCGCATGGCCGCGCTCGCCGCCGAGCTCGACGCGGCGGCGCGCGTCGCGCTCGCCGAACAGGGCGTCGCCGCCGAGCGCATCCGCACCCGGACCCGCGCGCATCTGCGCTATACCGGCACGGTGACGGCGCTCGAGGTCGCCTTCATGACCGCGGACGCCATGCGCGAAGCCTTCGAGGACCAGCACCGCCGGCGCTTCGGCTTCGCCTTCGCCGCGCGCGAGATCGTCGTCGAGCAGGTCGACGTCGAGGGCATCGGCACCGTCGAGGAGATCGACGAGCCCGAACAGGCGCTGATCCCGACCCTCGCCGACGCCCAGGCCGCGCCCCTGCGCGAGGTCGAGCTCTTCACCGCCGCCGCCCCGCGCCGCCCGGCCGAGCGCTGGACGGCACCGGTCTACGAGCGCGTGCACCTCACCCCCGGCGACCGCCTGGAGGGGCCGGCGATCATCGCCGGCGAGACCACCACCGTGGTGGTCGAGCCGGAATGGTCCGCCACCGTCAGCGGCCGCGATCACCTCGTCCTCGAGCGGCACCTGCCGGTCGACCGCCACGCCGCCGTCGGCACTCGATCCGACCCGCTGATGCTCGAGGTCTTCAACAACCTCTTCGGCACCATCGCCGAGCAGATGGGCACCACGCTCCAGAACACCGCCTTTTCGGTGAACGTGAAGGAGCGCCTCGACTTCTCCTGCGCGGTGTTCGACCCCACCGGCGGGCTCGTCGCCAACGCCCCGCACATGCCGGTGCATCTGGGCTCGATGAGCGAGAGCGTGCGCGCCGTGCTCCGCGCCCGCGGCGATCGGCTGAAGCCGGGCGACGCGGTCGCCCTCAACAACCCCTACAACGGCGGCACGCACCTGCCGGACGTCACCGTCATCATGCCGGTCTTCGACCAAGGCGGCCGGCTCATCTTCCTCACCGGGGCGCGGGCGCACCACGCCGACATCGGCGGCACGACGCCGGGCTCGATGCCGGCCGACAGCCGCCACATCGACGAGGAGGGCGTGCTCTTCGACGACGTCACGCTGATGGAGCGGGGCGAGCTCAACGAGCGCGGGCTCCGTGATCTGCTCGCCTCCGGCCTCTGGCCGGCGCGCAATCCCGACCAGAACGTCGCCGATCTGCAGGCCCAGATCGCCGCCTGCCACAAGGGCGCGGCCGCCATCCTCGACATGGTCGACCAGTTCGGCCTCGACGTCGTCCAGGCCTACATGCGCCATGTCCAGGACAACGCCGCCGAGCAGGTCCGCCGCGTCCTCGACCGTCTGCCCGACGGCCGCTTCGTCTACCCGAACGACATGGGTCACGAGATCCACGTGGCGGTGACCGTCGACCGCGAGGCCCGCCGCGCCAGGATCGATTTCACCGGCACCTCGCCGCAGCAGGAGAACAACTTCAACTGCCCGGCCGCGGTCTGCCGTGCCGCGGTGCTGTACGTCTTCCGCACGCTGGTCGAGGCCGACATCCCGTTGAACGAGGGCTGCCTGGAGCCCTTGGACCTGGTCATCCCCGAGGGTGCGCTGATCAACTGCCGCTGGCCCGCCGCCTGCTGCGCCGGCAACGTCGAGACCTCGCAGTGGATCACCGACACCCTGTTCGGGGCGTTGGGCGTGATGGCGGCGGCGCAGGGCACGATGAACAACGTCTCCTACGGCAACGCCCGCCATCAGAACTACGAGACCCTCTGCGGCGGCTCGGGCGCGGGGCCGGACTTCGACGGCACCGACGCCGTCCACACCCACATGACCAACTCGCGCCTGACCGACCCGGAACTCCTGGAGCACCGCTTTCCGGTCACGCTCGCCTACCACCGCATCAACCGCGGCTCCGGCGGGCGCGGGCGCCAAAAGGGCGGCGACGGCACCATCCGCAAGCTGGTCTTTCACGAGGCGATGGACGCGATCGTGCTCGCCAACCGCCGCGAGGTCCCGCCCTTCGGGCTCGCGGGTGGCGCGCCGGGCGCGATCGGCCGGCAGTGGATCGAACGCGCCGACGGCACGATCGAGCCCATGGGCGGGCGCGACCAGCGCGCCCTCGCGCCCGGTGACGCGCTGGTGGTGCAGACGCCCGCGGGCGGCGGCTACGGCGCGGTCGAGGACTGAGCGGCGCCCGTTCGACGTCACTCCCGGTCGGCGTCCCCGCGTTCGGTGACGTCGCGCACCAGCCCGCTGGCGCGGACGACCCGCCCCGTCGCGTCGCGCTGGAACACCGCGTTCGACTCGACCCGGCGGACGTCGCCGTCGCGGCGCACCAGCCGATGGGTGTTCTCGAAGCGCCCGCCCTCTTCGACGGCGGCGGCGACCTCGCGCTCCACCCGCGCGCGGTCGTCCGGATGGATCCGCGCCGCCCAGTCCGCGAAGCCGGTGGTGGCGTCCTCGAGGTCGAGGATGGCGCGGGCGCGGGGGTCGCATTCGAGCACGTCGGCGACGAGGTCCCAGGTCGCCCAGCCGAAGCCGGCGGCCGCGGTCGCCAGCGCCAGCTGATCGCGCGTCCACCGCAGCGTCTCCTCCGAGCGGCGGCGCTCGGTGACGTCGACGAAGGTGACGACGAGGCCGTCGATGCGGTCGTCGAGGGTGCGGTAGGGTCGCAGCCGCATCGTCAGCCAGCGGTGGTCGCCGGTGGCCACGTCCCGCGCCAGCGCCACCTGGTCGCGCAGTACGTGCGCGGCGTCGGCCTCGAGGTCGACGTCCACCAGCCGGTGGGTGAAGTCGGTGATCGCCCGGCCGACGTCGGCGTCGGTCACCTTGAACAGCGCGGCGATCCGCGGCGTGAACAACCGGATCCTGAGGCCGGTGTCGACGAACAAGGTGGCGATCTCGGTCGCCTGCATCAGGTTCTGGAGGTCGCTGTTGGCGGCGCCGACGGTCGCCAGCTTGCTTCTCAGTTCGGTGT
>JAAAPF010000009.1 GCA_009908425.1 Alphaproteobacteria bacterium | reverse complement strand
CAGGACATCGTCGTCGTGGTCGCGATGGTCGCGCTCTCGACCCTCGGCGTCGGTGCCGCCGGCAAGGGCGAGGATCTCGTCGTCGTCGTCGCCGGGCTCGTGGGCCTCGTCGTCGGCCTCTTCGCCTTCGTGCGCTGGGTGGCGGAGCCCTTGACCGCGCGCTTCGCCCGCACGCCCGAGCTCCTGGTCATCTTCGCCATCGGCTGGGCCGCGGCCGCCGCGGCGCTCGGCGATCTCGTCGGCATCGGCAAGGAGCTGGGCGGCCTCGCCGCCGGCGTCTCGCTGGGCTCCACCACCTACCGCGACATGATCTCGGCGCGGCTCTCCGCGCTTCGGGACTTCCTCTTGCTCTTCTTCTTCCTCTACATCGGCACGACGCTCGATCTCTCGACCCTGGGCGCGGACACCGGCCGCGCCGTCGTCTTCTCCCTCTTCGTGCTGATCGGCAACCCGCTGATCGTCGTCGTCATCATGGGGGCGATGGGCTACCGCGTGCGCACCGGCTTTCTGTGCGGGCTCACGGTCGCGCAGATCTCGGAGTTCTCGCTGATCTTCATGGCCATGGGCCTCGCGCTCGGCCATGTCGACCAGGCGGCGGTGGGCCTGGTGACGCTGGTGGGCCTGGTGACCATCGCCGTCTCGGTCTACATGATCACCTATTCGCATCAGCTCTACGCCTGGATGAAGCCGGCGCTCGGCCTTTTCGACTTCGGCCGGCGACGACGAGCCGACGACGAGGAGGGCCACACCCCGCCGGTCGACGTCGTCGTCTTCGGCCTCGGCCGGGTCGGCTTGCGCCTTTACGACCAGCTGGAGGACGCCGGCTACACCGTGCTGGGCGTCGACCTCGACCCCACGGTCGTGCGCGAGACGCGCGGCGCGGGCTATCGGGTGCGCTACGGCGACGTCACCGAGCACGCCTTCTGGGACCAGCTGCCGCTGGGCTCCGCCCGCTGGCTCGTCCTCGCCGTGCCCTTCGGCACCGTCCGCCTCGACCACGCCGACGCGGGGCGCGGCCTGCTCGCGGGAATCCGCGCCCACGGCTATCACGGCCGCATCGCCTTGATCGCCCGTGAACCCGGTCACGGGCGCGAGCTCGAGAAGGCCGGGGTCGACCTCGTGCTCCACCCCTTCCAGGACGCGGCGACCAGCGCCGCGCGGCGCATGCTGGAACTCGACGACCGTCGCGGCGCCGAGCCCCTGGACACCGCCCGCACGGAGGCGCCGGCATGATCCGCTGCATCCTGGCCGCCACCGACTTCTCCGAGCGCTCGCGCGCGGCGCTCGCCCGCGCCGCCGGCCTCGCCCGCCTCGCCGGGGCGCGGCTGGTGCTCCTACACGTCGTCGACGAGGACGCGCCCGCGGACATCGTGGGATCACGCGTCACCATCGCCGAGCGCGGCCTCGCCGGCGAACGCGACCGCCTGGAGGACGTCGACGCCGAGACGCGGGTGGTGACGGGCGATCCGTTCGCGGCGATCGCGGCGACCGCCGCCGAGCTGGAGGCCGACCTCGTCGTCGCCGGCGACCACCGCCGCTCGCTCCTGCGCGCGCTCTTCCTGGACACCACGGTGGAGCGGCTGGTGCGCGTCACCGCGCTGCCGGTGCTCATCGCCCGCGGTTCGGCGACGACGCCCTACGTCCACGCGTTGGTGGGCGTCGAGGCCGAGCCGGCCGCGCGGGTGATGGATCTGCTGCGGGGGTTCGGTGCGGCCGCACCCGCGCATGTGAGCCTCCTGCACGCCTTCGATCCGGTGGCGTCGGGGAAGATGGCGCAGGCGGGCGTCGCCGATCGCACCATCGAGGCCTACGAGGCGGAGGTCGCCGCCGCCCTGCGGCGACGCCTGGAGGACGGCGTCGAGGCGGGACCGAGCCTCGCCGAAATCGTCGTCGTCGCCGGCGAACCGGTCACGGCGCTCGAACAGACCGCGGCACGGCTCGACGTCGATCTCGTCGTGACGGCGACCCACGCCCGCCGTGGGGTGGGCCGCCTGGTCCTCGGCAGCGTCACCTCGCGGCTGCTCCGCGAGGGCGACCGCGACCTCTTGATCGTCCCGCCGACGCTCTTCGAGGCCGACCGGATCGAGGACGAAGGCCCCTGACCGTCACCACGCCCCGACGGTGAGGACGTCGCACGGTGGGTTGCGCAGGAGGTCCTCGGCCACGCTGCCGAGAAAGGCGTGGGCGAGGCCCGACTTGCCGTGGGTGCCGATGACCAGCAGGTCGGGTGCCGTCTGCTGGACCCGGGCGGTGATCACCTCGCGGACGCCGCCTTCCTGCATGACGCAGTGGAGGTGGCGCGCGGCGTCGTCCAGATGGGCGAGGAAGCCCGCCATCTCCTCGTCGAGCAGCTTGCGGAAGCGGGCGTCGATCTCCGCCACCATCTGGTCGCGGGTGTCCTCGCCCGAAAGGAACCCGCCGAAAGGCACGTTGAAGGCGTGGATCAGCTCGACCTCGGCGTTCGGCAGAAAGGCGAGCGTGAACTCGACGGCGCGGCGGGCGAAGACCGAGAAGTCGACGGCGGCGAGCACCCGCCGATAGGGTCCGTCCACGGGCTCGCGCACGAGCAGCACCGGCACCGCGCAGGTGCGCACGACGCGTTCGGCCGTCGTCCCGCGGAACATGTCGCGCCAGAGGTCGTGGCGGTGGGACCCGAGGACGACCAACTCGGCGCCGTGGCGCGTCGCCGCTGCTCGGATGGCGGCGTAGGGTCGACCGCGGACGACGTCGACGGTGACCTTCGCGCCCGCGCCTTCGGCGAGCCCGTCGCAACGCGCCCGCAACAGGCGCCGCGCCTCGTCGGCCTGGGTCTCGGCGAGCGCCGACGGGAGCTCCTCGTCGACGACGTGGACGACGACCAGCGTCGCGTCCCGCTCCCGCGCCAGCGCCATCGCGCGTTCCAGCGCCCGCTCGGAGCGCGCCGACAGATCCGTGGCCATCAGCAGGGTCTTCATCGCCCACCTCCCTTGACCGGGTTCGCCCAAGCCGACGCCGCGCCGGCCGCACCGGCGGCGCGACGGCCGCCGACGGCCCTGATCACCGCCTTTTCCACTTCGAGGACGGCGAAGAGCGCCACACCCGCGGCCAGGATCTCGACCCCGTGGACGAGGTCCACCGGCCGCGTGTCGAACAGCACGCCCATGAACGGGGCGTAGGTGAAGACCAGCTGCAGGGCCGCCACGGTCCCGACCGCCGCCAGCACCTGCCGCGTGCCCTTGAGGCCGGTGAGGCTCAGCGACGGCGCCCGCAGGTAGCGGACGCTGAAGAGGTAGAAGATCTCCATGACGACGAGGGTGTTGACGGCATAGGTCCGCGCCTCCTCGACCGTCGCGCCGTGGGTGCTGGTCCAGGCGAACAGGCCGAAGACGCCGGTGACGAACAGCAGCGAGACGAAGGCGATCCGCCACAACAGGAAGGGGCTCAGCAGGGCCTCACCGGCGGCGCGGGGCGGCCGCGCCATGATGTCTTTCTCCGCCGGCTCGAAGGCGAGCGCCAGGGCCAGGCCGACCGAGCTCACCATGTTGACCCAGAGGATCTGCAGGGGCGTGATCGGTAGCGTGAAGCCCATGAGCACGGCGGCGATGATGGCGAAGGCCTCGCCGCCGTTGACCGGCAACAGGAAGACGATGGCCTTCTTCAGGTTGTCGTAGACGGTACGGCCTTCGCGGACCGCGGCCGCGAGCGAGGCGAAGTTGTCGTCGGCGAGCACGACCTCGGCAGCCTCGCGTGCGGCGGCGCTGCCGTTGCGACCCATGGCGATGCCGACGTCGGCCCGCTTGAGCGCCGGGGCGTCGTTGACGCCGTCACCGGTCATGGCCACCACCGCGCGCTCGGCCTGGAGCGCTTCGACCAGGCGCAGCTTGTGCGCCGGGCTCGTCCGGGCGAAGACGTCGACCTCGCCCGCGCGCCCGATCAGCGCCGCGTCGTCCAGCGCGTCGATGTCGCGTCCGGTCAGCACCTCGTCGGCGTTGACCAGACCCAGCCGCCGGGCGATCGCCTTGGCGGTCCCGGCGTGGTCGCCGGTGATCATCTTGACCCGGATGCCGGCCGCCCGGCAGTCGGCGACCGCGCGGATCGCCTCTTCGCGCGGCGGGTCGATCAGGCCGACCAGCCCCGAGAGGACGAGGCCCGCCTCGACGTCGGCGAAGTCGAGCTCGACGGGAGTGCCGGGCGCCGGCTTGCGGGCGAGCGCCAGGACGCGCTGGCCGTCGCCCGCGAGCCGCTCGACCTCCGCCTGCCAATGGTCGAGATCCAGCGGCGCGTCGCCCTCGGGCTGCGCTTGCCGGTGGCACATCTCGAGGACGCGCTCGGGCGCGCCCTTGAGCAGCACGACGGCCTCGCCGGTGTGGTCGTGGTGCAGCGTCGCCATGAATCGGTGCTGCGAATCGAAGGGTATGAGGTCGACGCGCGGCCAGGTCTTGGTCTCCGCCTCGGCGTCGAGCCCGCCCTTGCGGCCGAGCGTCAACAGCGCGCCCTCCATCGGGTCGCCCTCGACCCGCCAGTCGCCGTCGCTCTCGACCAGCGTCGAGTCGTTGCAGATCGCCCCGGCGCGCAGCACCTCGCGCAAGAGCGGATGGTCGTCGGCGAACACCTCGACGCCGGCGTGGGTGAAGCCGCCGCGGGGGACGTAGCCGACGCCGCCGACCTCGAAGCGGCCCGCCGCGGTCACGACCGTGCGGACGGTCATCTCGTTCCGGGTCAGCGTGCCGGTCTTGTCGGAACAGATGGTCGAGACCGAGCCCAGCGTCTCGACCGCGGGCAGCCGCCGGATGATGGCGTTGCGCCCGGCCATCCGCTGCACCCCGATGGCGAGCGTGATGGTCAGGATCGCGGGCAGGCCCTCGGGGATCCCCGCCACCGCCAGCCCGACGCCGACCATGAACATCTCGACGACGGCGTAGTCGCGCAGCAGGACGCCGAAGAGGAAGACGGCGGTGACGATGCAAAGGATGGCCGTCGTCAGCCAACGGGCGAAGACGTCCATCTGCCGCAACAGCGGGGTCGACAGCGGCTCGACCTCTTCGAGCATGGTGCTGACGCGGCCGAGTTCGGTGTCGGCGGCCGTCGCGACGACGACGCCGACACCCTGGCCCGCCGCCACCGTCGTGCCCGCATAGGCCATCGCCGTGCGATCGCCGAGCGGGAGGTCCGCCGCGACCGCCGTCGTGCCTTTGTCGACCGGCACCGATTCGCCGGTGAGCGCGGCCTCTTCGGCCCGCAGCCCCTTCGCCCGCAACAGCCGCAGATCGGCGGGAACCCGGTCGCCGGGTTCGAGGAGGACGACGTCGCCGGGGACGAGGTCGGCGGCCGGCACGCGCGCGCGCCGGCCGTCCCGCAGCACGCTCGCCATCGGCGCCAGCATGTCGCGGATGGCGTCGAGCGCCTTTTCGGCCTTGCCCTCCTGGACGAAGCCGATCGCGGCGTTGACGGCGACGACGGCGAGGATGACGACGGCATCGATCCAGTGACCCAGGGCCAAGGTGACCGCCGCCGCGCCGATCAGGACGTAGATCAGGAGATTGGCGAACTGCGCGAGCAGCCGACGCAGCGCGCTGCGCGGCTGGTGGGCGGCGAGCCGATTGGGCCCGTGGGCCGCCAGTCGCGCCCGCGCCTCCTCGGCGCTCAGGCCGTCACGTCGACCGCCCGTCCGCGCGAGCGCGTCGTCGGGAGAAAGGGTGTGCCAAGGCGTTTCGCGACCATCGTCGAGGTCCGTCGCGATCGGCCGACCCGGCACTTCGTCCACCGTGAGCCTCCTGCCGCTCCGGCACCGCCCGCTCCCCCGACGCCGGCGCTATCCACGAAATGGTACAGGAGCGCGCCCTGGCGCGAAAACGAAACCGGACCTCGTCGCTGCCGCAGATCCGGCCTCGGAGCGGGTGCGGGCGCCCCGTCCTCGGTGGGGTCCGCGTGGCCGGAGGTCGCGGTGCTGGCGGAGCCCCCGCCCGCGGGGCGTAAGAGAACGCCGCCTCAGGGGCCGTCGCGGCGCGCGGCGCAATCCCGGCCGCGGTCGCGCCCGGTGCCTCGACGGCAGTCGCCGGCGCGGTCGCCGGGGTCCGCGGTCGCGGCGTCCGTGGGTTCGGCGGCGGCGCTCTGGAGCGCTTCGAGGTCCGGGGCGGCGGCCGCCGCCGCCCGGCGCTCGATCGCCCGGTAGTGCGCCACCACCTGGCGGCCGAAGGTGGTGAGCGCGGCCCCGCCGCCGGCTCGGCCGCCCGGGCGCGCCTCGACCACGGGCGCGCTGAAGCAGCGGTTGGTCTCGTCGACCATCACCCAGGCGCGCCGGTAGGACATGCCCATCGCGCGGCCGGCGGCCGAGATCGAGCCGACCTCGTCGATCGTCTCCAGCAGCCGTACCTTGCCCGGCCCGAGCAGGCGCTCGGCGCCGAGATCGATCCGCAGGAACAGTTCCGCCATCGGGTGCCGCCTCCCTCGGCGCGGCCGTGGTTTCCGAATTCGTCGTCCCCGTCAAGCGCGGTCGGGCGCCCGACGCCGCGGGCGCGCCGGCTCCTCGCGGTCGAGGGCCACGGCCTTGATCATGACGTAGACGGGGACGCCGGGCGCCAAGCCCAGGCGCTCCGCCGAGAGCCGGGTGATCGCCACCACCAGCTCGGCGCCGCCGAGGTCGACCCGCGCCGTGGCCCCCGGTCCCAGCTCGGGCGTCACCGCCGTGAGCCTGCCCATGAGCACATTGACGACACTCGCGCGCACCGGCGGATCGAGCGCGAGCGCCGCGTCCACGGCGCGGATGCGCACCCGCACGCGGCGGCCGGGTGGGGCGTCCATCCGCGGCACCCGCAGATGCCCGCCCGGGGTCTCCAGGACGGTCAGCGCGTAGCGGTCGTCGTGGACGACCACGGCGGCCTCCAGTACGGCGCCGAAGTCGAACACGCCGACGATGTCGCGCAGTTCCGGCCGGCTCATCGTCGCCACCAGCGGGCCGGCGGCGCGCACCCGGCCGCCGTCGAGCACGACGAGGTCGTCGGCGAGGCGCACGACTTCGTCCAGGCTGTGGCTGACGTAGAGCATCGCCAAGCCGAACTCGTCGCGCAGGCGCTCGACGAAGGGCAGGATCTCGGCCTTGCGCGCGGCGTCGAGCGCCGCCAGCGGCTCGTCGAGGAGCACGATCCGGGGCTGGGCCAAGAGCGCACGGCCGAGCGCCACCCGCTGCCGCTCGCCGCCGGAGAGGGCGTGCGGGCGGCGTTCCAGGAGGCCCTCGATGCCCAACAGGCCCACCACCTCGTCGAAGGCGATCCGCCGCTCGCCGGCCGGCGCGCGCCGGAGGCCGTAGTCGAGATTGCGCTTCACGCTCAGGTGCGGGAACAGCTTGGCGTCCTGGAAGACGTAGCCGACCCGGCGCCGCTCCGGCGGCAGGTCGATGCCGGCGGCGCGGTCGACGAAGGTCCGGCCGTCGACGCGGATATGGCCGCGATCGGGCCGGCTCATGCCGGCGATCATCCGCACCGTCGCGGTCTTGCCCGAGCCGGACGCGCCGAAGAGCGCGGTCACGCCCCGCCGCTCGCCGGCGAAGGCGACGTCGAGACGGAACCCGCCCAAGCGCTTCTCGATCGCGACGTCGAGGACCATCGCCCTTCAGCCGCCGCGGCGGCGGCGGATCCGCCGGGCCGCCAGCTCGGCGAGCGCGAGGCCGGCGAGGGCGAGCGCGATGGAGAGCATGGCGAGCCTGAGCGCCTGGGCCTCGCCGCCGGGCGTCTGGATCGCGGTGAAGATCGCCAGCGGCAGCGTGCGGGTCTCGCCGGGGACGTTCGAGACGAAGGTGATGATCGCGCCGAACTCGCCGAGACCCGCGGCGAAGGCGGTAATGGCACCGGCGATGACGCCGGGCAGCGCCTGCGGCAGCGTGATCGTCCAGAAGACGTCGAGCCGACCGGCGCCGAGGGTGCGCGCGGCCGCTTCCAGCTCCGGGTCGGCGGCCTCGAGCGAGAGACGCACGGCGCGCACGGTGAAGGGAAAGGTCACCACCGCCACCGCCAACGCCGCCCCCTTCCAGTCGAACACCAGCCGGATGCCGAAGGTCTCCAACAACCAGCCGCCGACGGGCGCGCGGGTACCGAAGGTGATCAGCAGCAGATAGCCGATCACCACCGGCGGCAGCACCAGCGGCAGGTGGACGACACCGTCGAGCAGCGTCTTGCCCGGCAGCCGCACCCGCGCCAGCACGTAGGCGATCGCGACCGCGAAGGGCAGCGCGCAGGCGACGCCCACGCTCGCGATCCGAAAGCTCAGCGTGAGCGCCTCCCACTCGGCGTCGGTCAACACGGCACGGACCCCCGCGCGGTCGCGGTCATCGCACCGTGAAGCCGGCGTCTTCGAAGACGGCGCGCGCCTCCGGCCCGCGCAGATAAGCGAAGAACGCCTCGACCGCCGGCGTGGCCGCGCCTTCGAGGATCGCGAAGGGATAGCTGATCGGGGTGTGGGTCTCCGGTGGGATCCGGCCGACGACCTTGACGGCCGGCGTGACCACGGCGTCGGTGGCGTAGACGACGCCCAAGGGCGCCTCGCCGCTCGCGACCAGCGCGACCGCGGCCCGCACCTCGGCGGTGCGGGCGAGCCGTGGCGCCGCGTCGCCCCACAGCCCGAGTGTCCGCAACGCCTCGCGGGCGTAGAGACCGACCGGGGTGTGGGCGGGATCGGCCATCGCGATGCGGGCACCGTCGTCCACCAGCGCCGCCAGGTCGAGCCCGGCGTCGACGGTGACGCGATCGAGCGCGCTGTCGGCCGGCGCGATCAGCACCAGCCGGTTGCCGAGTGCGCTCACGCGGGTCTCCGGCTCGATGAGACCGGCGTCTTCGACGTGGTCCATCCAGCGCTCGTTGGCGGAGAGGTAGATCTCGGCCGGCGCGCCCGCCGTGATCTGGCGCGCGAGCGTGGAACTCGCGGCGAAGGAGAGCCGGACGGCCGCGCCGGTCTCGGCCTCGTAAAGCTCGGCGATCCGCTCCACCGCGTCGGTCAGGCTGGCGGCGGCGAACACCGTCACCGGCTCCTGGGCGGATCCCCGCGACCCGGCGGAGAGGACGACGGCGACGGCCGCGAAGGCGACCACCAAGACGATGCTGCGGCGGCGACGCATGACGGCAACCCCATCTCGATCGATCCGCTATGTCTGCCCGCATATTACGCCCTTGACAACCCATGCTGCGCTGCACAATAGTCAACACACGCCACGGGGAGAGACGCCGCCATGAAACTCAGCGCGCGCAATCAGTTGCAAGGCACCGTGACCGCCGTCGATCGCGGTCCGATCGCGGCCCGTATCCAAATTGACGTCGGTAACGGTATCATCATCACCTCGAAAACGACCTGTGCCGCGGCAGACGATCTGGAACTCGCCGTCGGCGACACGGTGACCGCGCTGTTCAAGTCGTCGGACGTCATCGTCGGCAAGTAATCGTGGACGAGCCCGGCGGGCCAGCGGCGGCGCGACTGGACGCCTGGCTGGACGAGGACGCGCCCTTCGGTGACCTCACCACCGACCTGCTCGCCATCGCCGACGTCCCCGGGCGGATCACCTTCGCCGCGCGGGACGCCATGGTGCTGGCCGGGGCGGTGGAGGCGGCGGCGCTGCTGCGGCGGGCCGGCGCGCATCCGCAGGACGTGCGCCCGCGCGGCACGCCGCTCGCCGCGGGCGAGACGTTCCTCGTCGCCGAGGGCCCCGCCGGCGCGCTGCACCGGGCGTGGAAGGTGGCGCAGACGCTGGTCGAACACACCTCCGGCATCGCCACCCGCGCCCGGCGCCTCGTCGACGCCGCCGGGCCGGGGGTGGTCGTGGCCTGCACCCGCAAGAGCGTGCCCGGCGCCAAGGCGCTCGGCGTCGACGCCGTGCGCGCCGGCGGCGCCGTGATGCACCGCCTCGGCCTCTAGGAGACGGTGCTCGTCTTCCCCGAGCACCGCGC